>UQZS01000001.1 GCA_900545625.1 uncultured Oscillospiraceae bacterium
CGTTTTCCTTCTTCGCCGAGGCGCGACCCGCTTTTCTCGGTAAAGGCGGCATGACGCCAGCCATGCGCGGCACGGCGACCCACACCTTTGCTCAATATTGTAATTTTACAGCTGCAAAGCAGGATCTGGAAGCAGAGATCCACCGCCTTTGCCAAACCGGCAAGCTGACGCAGGATGCTTGTGAAGTGCTTGACCGCGCAGCACTGACAGCGTTTTTGCATTCTCCGCTGCTTGCGCGCATGGAAAAAGCAGATTTTGTCTGCCGAGAACAGAAGTTTACCGTATTTTTGCCTGCGAAAGAAGCGGTTGGAAAAGCAAACCAAGCATATGAAAATGAGCAAGTGCTGCTGCAGGGTATAATCGACTGTGCGTTTGGCGAAAACGGTGACATCGTGCTGGTGGATTATAAGACAGACCGTGTCCGTGTGCCCGAAGAGCTTGCCGCACGTTACAAAACGCAGCTAAGTGTTTATGCTTACGCTGCAAAACAGATCTTTGAAGCGGATGTGCGGGAGGCATATTTGTATTCATTTGCGCTCGGGCAGGCCGTTCGCGTAAATATTTAGCACTTTTAGAAAAAAGGGCTTGCTTTTTTTTCGGCGTTGTGGTAAAATCCCTATGCTGATTTGATGGAATCCCGAAAGAGGTGAATGAAAATGAAACAGGGTGTTCATCCCGAATACAAAACCGCGACTGTGAAATGCGCCTGCGGCAATGAATTTGAGACCCGCTCCACAAAATCGGAGCTGCGCGTGGACATTTGTTCCAAATGCCATCCTTTCTTCACCGGCAAGCAAAAGCTTGTAGATACCGGCGGGCGTGTGGATCGCTTCAACAGAAGATTCAATCTGGACGCAAAGAAATAAGCAAAAAGCGGTGCAAGTTTGTGCCGCTTTTTTCTTTGGGGTGACCTTGTGAGCGAAACCTATAAAACCGTACATCAAAACGCCGTTGCCGAATTCACTGAAAAGCGGTCGCGCTTCATCGGAGCAGTTGCACCTGTCCGGGATGAGTCGCAGGCGCAGGCATTTATCGCGGAGATCCGCCGCCAACATCGCGACGCGCGGCACAATGTGTTTGCTTATCGGCTTAGAGCCGGCGGCGTGAAGCGGTACAGCGATGATGGGGAGCCGCAGGGCACGGCAGGCGTACCTGTTTTAGATGTTTTGGAAAAAGCAAACGTTCAGGATATAGTTATTGTTGTTACGCGGTATTTCGGCGGTGTTCTGCTCGGCGGCGGTGGACTTGTACGTGCCTACTCTCATACAGCGCATCTGGCTTTAGAAGCGGGTAAAATCGTTTTAATGGAACGGCAGACGCTTTTTCGCGCCCACGTGGATTATGCTTTTCACGGAAAGCTTTTGAAATTGCTGGAGAGCTTTGACGCAAAGGTGACCAATACCGAATTTGCTGAGGACGTCACGCTTGAAATCGTCCTGCCCGGGGAAAAAGCGGCCCTGCTCTATGATAAAGTTTTTGATCTTTCGGCGGGAAAGGTCAAACTTGAAAAATTCGGCGAAAAATTTGCCGAAAAATAAAGGGAATATCCTTTCTTTTGCGTATAAAGAAACTGATGACTTTAAGGAGGTCGTGTGCTTGGCGCAATCCATTCGGGAAAGAACGCTGGAGATCGAAGAACTTACGCTTTCCGAGAACGCCTGTCATTGTGCAAATACGCGCGGCAGACTGCGTGAAGAGCCGGAATGTGATATCCGTACGGCGTTTCAGCGTGATCGGGACAGAATCCTCCATTGCAATGCATTTCGCAGGCTTAAGCACAAAACGCAAGTCTTCCTTTCTCCTGAGGGCGACCACTATCGTACCCGCCTGACACACACGCTGGAGGTTTCCCAAATCGCGCGCACGATCGCGCGGGCACTGCGCTTAAACGAGGATCTGACCGAGGCGATCGCACTTGGGCATGATCTTGGGCATACGCCGTTCGGTCACGCGGGTGAACGCGCGCTGAACGAAATATACGACGGCGGTTTTCGCCATTATGAACACAGTCTGCGCGTGGTGGACAAGCTCGAAAAAGGCGGCCGGGGGTTGAACCTGACCTTTGAAGTGCGTGACGGCATCTTCCGTCATACAACCGGTGAGCAGGCTGTTACATTGGAAGGCCGCATTGTCCGCCTGGCGGATAAGATCGCCTATTTGAATCATGATATTGATGACGCAGTGCGTGCAGGCGTTATGGCGGAAAGTGACATTCCGCTGGATGTGCGCACTACGCTCGGAGAAAATAAATCCAAACGTATTGATACTCTTGTGCGTTCCGTTATTGACAACAGCACGGATACGATCGCTATGGCGCTCGATGTGGAACAGGCGCTTTCCGAACTTAACCGTTTTATGTTTAAAAATGTGTATACGAACCCTGTTTGCAAAGGCGAAGAAAAAAAGGCCGAGGCACTGATCAAGAGCCTGTATACATATTTTACGGAGAATCCAAACCTTATGCCGTCATCCTGTTGGCAGACGGTCATCGAAGAAGGTGCGGCGCGCGCGGCGTGTGATTATGTTGCCAGCATGTCAGACAGCTATGTGTTAAGCGTGTATCAGCGCTTGTTTATTCCGACTGCATGGCTGGAAAAAGGTCTCGGCTGATTTTGTTGATTTGGGAAAGAGGTGACGGCCATGGCTTTTTCAGAGGATTTTTTGTCTGAACTGCGCACACGTGCAGATATGGAGTCCGTGGCGTCATCTTATGTGACGCTCAAGCGCCGCGGACGTATCTTAACGGGGCTTTGTCCTTTTCACAATGAGAAAACGCCATCTTTTACTGTTTATCCGGAAACGCAGTCGTATTATTGCTTTGGCTGCGGCAACGGCGGCGATGTGATCACTTTTATCAAAAATATCGAAAACTTAGATTATACCGAGGCGGTTCGTTTGCTTGCGGATCGTGTTGGGCTGGCCGTTCCGCAGGACAGCGGTTATGACGCGGGACTATATGAAAAGCGACGCAGGATGTTTGAGGCGAACCGCCTTGCCGCCCGCTATTTCCATAATACCCTGTATTCTCCGGCAGGTGAAGCGGGTCTTGCCTATTTCCATGAGCGCGGGCTGACGGATAAAACGATTCGAAAATTCGGGCTTGGATTTGCGCCAGCCGGTTGGGAAAACCTGCGCCGTTACTTAAACCATGCGGGATTTTCCGATCGTGAACTGTATGAAGCCAATTTGCTGCGTATGCGTGAGCGCGGCGGCTCCAAAAGCTATTATGATGCTTTCTCTGAACGCGTTATGTTCCCGATCATAGATCTGCGCGGTAATGTTTTGGCTTTCAGCGGGCGTGCGCTTGTCAGCGGCACGCCGCGCAAGTACGTTAATACAAGCGATACGCTGATCTACAAAAAAGGTGAAAACCTGTTTGCCTTGAATTTCGCACGTAAGTCCAAAGCCGGAAATCTGATCTTGTGCGAGGGCAATATGGACGTGGTAGCGCTCCACCAGGCGGGTTTTGACAACGCCGTTGCAGGCTTGGGCACGGCGCTGAGTGAGCAGCAGGTGTCGCTGTTGTCTCGGTACACTTCGGAAGTCCTGCTTTGCTACGACAACGACGAGCCCGGGCAAAAGACGGTACGCCGCTTGCTTTCCGTTTTTGAAAAAACATCGCTCCATGTAAAGGTCATCCGTTTGCAGGGCGGCAAAGATCCTGACGAGATTATTAAGAAATACGGTCCCGAACGGTTCCGTGCGCTGTTGAATGATGCGACAAACGATGTGGAATACCGTATTTTACAGGCACGTTCTGCGCACGACGTTTCCACGTCGGACGGGAAAGCTTCTTTTTTGGAGGATGCCTGCCAGGTGCTTGCCGATGTTGCAAGCCCCGTGGAGCGCGATATTTACGCCGCACGGCTTGCCGATGAAACTTCTGTCGCCAAAGATGCGATCCTGTCAAGGACAAAAACGATTCGCAGCGGCAACGCAAAACGCAAAGCCAAAAATCGGCTGCGGGACATCCGCGAGCTTTCCGCCCCTGCGCAAAAAGCGGTGGATACGGTAAACCCTGAGCGTGCAAAGCATTTGCGCGCCGCAAAAGCCGAAGAAACGCTGTTGGCGTCTTTTATGCATAATCCGGAGTTTTTCAGTCAAATTAAGGAAGAAGTAACAGCTGAAAATTTCGTGACCGCCTTTAATGCACGGGTGTTTGAAGCCGTAACCGGCTGTATTTCGCAATACGGGAATTTTTCACTTTCCATGCTTGAAGATTCCTTTACAGCTGAGGAAAAAAGCGCGGTCGCCGCGATCCAGACCCTCATTCCGAATCTTGCCGACACAATAGAAGAATGCCAGGATTGCATCCGTGTTCTGGCGCAGGAAAAGGCAAAGGCGGGGCTTGAAAACCCGGCGGCGCTTTCGGATGCCGATTTCTTAAAGCTTTTTCGCCCGAACTGATTTCGGAGCTTATGATTAGTGTGAGGAAAGAACATGGAGAACACGAATAAAAAGTCGGCGGTCACCGCGCTTGTGGAAAAAGGAAAGGCTGCCGGAAAGCTGACAACACAGGAGATCGATGCAGCTATTTTGGAAATGGACGTCGATATGGAAGACCTCGACCGTCTGTATGAGACCATTGAGGCACAGAATATCGAAATCGTAGATGACATGGGCGATTCGGTGCTGGATGATCTGAATTTCGACAGTGAGATGCCCAAAGGGCAGGAGGCAGCCGCCGCTGAGTCGGAAAGCAAAACGGCCGCCATGGATGATCCTGTCAAGGTCTATCTCAAGGAGATCGGGCGCGTGCCGCTGCTGACGCCGGAGGAAGAAATTGAGCTTGCCATGCGCATCAGTGAAAACGAACAGCAGGCGAAACAGCGACTTGCCGAAGCAAACCTGCGCTTGGTCGTAAGCATCGCTAAACGGTACGTCGGGCGCGGCATGCAATTCCTCGATCTGATCCAGGAGGGGAATTTAGGGCTTATTAAAGCCGTGGACAAGTTTGACTATACAAAGGGGTTCAAATTCTCGACCTACGCGACGTGGTGGATCCGTCAGGCAATCACGCGAGCCATCGCCGATCAAGCGCGCACCATCCGCATTCCCGTACACATGGTTGAAACGATCAACAAGGTCAAAAAGACGAACACGCAGCTGCTGCATAAAAACGGGCGTGACCCGACGGCAGAGGAGATCGCTGCAGAGCTGAATATGCCTGTGGATAAGGTACGTGAGATCCTGCGCGTTTCGCAGGAACCGGTTTCCCTGCAAACGCCCATCGGTGAGGAGGAGGACAGCCATCTCGGCGACTTTATCCCGGATGAAGATGCGTTGGCGCCTGAGGATGCCGCCTCGCGTATGCTCTTGAAAGAACAGCTTTCCGAAGTCTTAAAAACCCTGACGCATCGGGAAGCCAAGGTGCTTTCCCTGCGGTTCGGCTTAGAGGACGGTCATCCGCGCACGCTCGAGGAGGTCGGCAGCGAATTCGGCGTCACGCGTGAACGCATCCGGCAGATCGAAGCAAAGGCGCTGCGCAAGCTGCGCCATCCGACACGAAGCAAGAAGTTAAAAGATTATGTGGATAATTTTACATAAGGTGTAAGGAGCTTATATGGATAAGAATGATAAGAAATCGTCTTTGCAGACGCTTTTGGAGAAGGGAAAAGCGGCCGGCAAGCTGACGACGCAGGAAATCGACGCGGTCATTATGGAAATGGACGTCGATATGGAAGACCTTGACCGCCTATACGAGACCATTGAAGCGCAAAACATCGAAATCGTGGACGATATGGGCGATTCGGCGCTTGAAGATCTGAATTTCGACAGTGAGATGCCCAAAGGGCAGGAGGCAGCTGCCGCCGAGTCGGAAAGCAAAACGGCCGCCATGGATGATCCTGTCAAGGTCTATCTCAAGGAGATCGGGCGCGTGCCGCTGCTGACGCCGGAGGAAGAAATTGAGCTTGCCATGCGCATCAGTGAAAACGAACAGCAGGCGAAACAGCGACTTGCCGAAGCAAACCTGCGCTTGGTCGTAAGCATCGCTAAACGGTACGTCGGGCGCGGCATGCAATTCCTCGATCTGATCCAGGAGGGGAATTTAGGGCTTATTAAAGCCGTGGACAAGTTTGACTATACAAAGGGGTTCAAATTCTCGACCTACGCGACGTGGTGGATCCGTCAGGCAATCACGCGAGCCATCGCCGATCAAGCGCGCACCATCCGCATTCCCGTACACATGGTTGAAACGATCAACAAGGTCAAAAAGACGAACACGCAGCTGCTGCATAAAAACGGGCGTGACCCGACGGCAGAGGAGATCGCTGCAGAGCTGAATATGCCTGTGGATAAGGTACGTGAGATCCTGCGCGTTTCGCAGGAACCGGTTTCCCTGCAAACGCCCATCGGTGAGGAGGAGGACAGCCATCTCGGCGACTTTATCCCGGATGAAGATGCGTTGGCGCCCGCAGACGCGGCTTCCATGACGCTCTTGAAGGAACAGCTTTCTGAGGTGCTCAAAACGCTGACGCGGCGGGAAGCCAAGGTGCTTTCCCTGCGGTTCGGCTTAGAGGACGGGCATCCGCGCACGCTTGAAGAGGTCGGCAGTGCGTTTGGCGTCACGCGTGAGCGAATTCGGCAGATCGAAGCGAAAGCGCTGCGCAAGCTGCGTCATCCGAGCCGCAGCAAAAAGCTGAAAGATTATTTGGATTGATTTCCAACGGGCGTCCTGCTAAAGGACGCCCTCTTTTTTGAGAAATTTTACTTGTACCAAAGGCTTAAATATGCTATAATAAAAAAAATGGTTTCTGGAGTGAAAGGCATGGAGAGACGGGATAAAATCAATTACTATCTTGATCTTGCGGAAATGGTTTCCCAGCGGAGCACCTGTTTGCGCCGGCACTTCGGCGCTGTGATCGTGCAGAACGATGAAGTGATCTCTACGGGGTACAACGGCGCGCCGCGCGGCAGAAAAAACTGCACTGATCTCAATTACTGCGTGCGTCAGCAGCTCAATGTCCCGCGCGGTGAGCGGTATGAGCTATGCCGCAGCGTTCACGCCGAAGCCAATGCCATCATCAGCGCCTCTCGAAAAGAGATGCTTGGCAGCACCTTGTATCTTGTCGGGAAAGAGTGCGACTCCGGTGAATATGTGGCAAGCGCCAGCAGCTGTCCCATGTGCAAGCGGCAGGTTATCAACGCGGGCATCATGCATGTGATCATCCGGGATACCAAAGACGATTACCGCATCATCAACGTGCAGAAATGGATCGAGGACGATGAATCTTTAAACGGCACGAAAGGGTATTGATTTTTTATTCGGTGACTTAGGAGAAGCAACTATGGTGCGTTTTCGGAAACGCTTTGCAGCGCTGACTGCATTTTTTCTTTGTGTTTTGATCTTGTGCTTTGCCTGTCTTTTACCGTCGGGCGCTGCGGACAACGGATTTTCCCTTTCTGTTGGTGCCGTTGAAGACGGCGGGGTCGTTCGGCTGCGTGTATATGCGGAAGAAGCCCGGGATTTCGGCGGCTTTTCGCTTTTGCTGCATTACGACGATACGCTTTTACGATATAACAGCAGCACGGTCTCCGACTGCGGGGGAATTTCTGTAGCAGAACCGACCGGCAACGGAAGCATAGCGATCGCTTTTGTGACTGCTGCAGAGGATATTTTGACCAATGATGAACCGTTTTGTGAAATCGTATTCCAAATCGCGGAGGGCGCGGTCGGGACGGCAGAGCTTTCCTTAGAGGTTTGCGAAGCTATAGATTCGAACGACAATCCCATTAACGGACTTACCGCAGACCCGGTTTATATCGACATTTCTCAGACCTCACTAACGTTGGAAAGCGCACCGACACAAAAATACTATTTTTGCGGGGATACTTTGAATACGGACGGGTTGCGTGTCGTAGCCGCTTATCCGGGCGGCGCGCAGGAGGTGCTGTCGGAATATGCCATAAGTGGGTTCCAGTCCGATATTCCGGGAACAACAACCGTTACCGTGCGCAGCGGGAAAAATCGGGTTTACTTTTCAGTTGTGATCGTGTTGAAGGGGGATGTGGACGCGGATAATGATGTGGATTCCGCCGACCGCGAGCAAATCGCCGTACAGTCGGCGGTACGTGCGGCGCTTTCGGAGGAAACGCATTTCCGCATGGACGTCAACGGCGACGGAGCGGTTGATGGATTTGACACCGCCTATGAGGATCTTTTGGTGCAGGGTGCGGCTTAGTTCCTGTGTATACGCAGTGTTCAAGTTGACAAATTGCATAAAAACCGATAAATCCTTCTCTTCAAATTTCATAAAACTGCTTCTAAAAAGCCGCTTTTTTTCTTGACAAATCACCTAAAACTGTATATACTGATTCCATTCTTAACGAATGTCCAATATGCAGGAACAGGCTTTCTATCCTGCAAAACTATATTGGGAGGCATATTTATGAAAATGAAAAAGGTTCTTGCCGTGCTCTTGGCGCTGACCTTAGTGGTTCTGTGCTTTGCGGCATGTGGTTCGGGTTCCTCGGATTCGAACACCATCAAAATCGGCATGAGCGGCCCGCTGACCGGCGATAACGCGCAGTACGGTATCGGCGTTCAGAACGGTGCGCTGCTTGCTGTTGAGGAGATCAACGCAAACGGCGGCATTAACGGCTACCAAGTTGAATTCGAAATGGAAGACGACGAGGCGGATGCCGAAAGAGCCACGAACGCATACAGCACGCTGATCGACTGGGGTATGCAGATCTCGCTCGGCTCCGTGACCTCCGGCGCCTGCGCTGCATTTCAGGGCCGCGCTTCCGAAGACAATATGTTCCTTCTGACGCCTTCTGCAACGGCAGTCGAAGCGATCGAGGGTGATAATGCGTTCCGCGTTTGCTTCTCTGACCCGCAGCAGGGTGTTGAGGCGGCGGACTATATTGCGGGAAACAACCTTGCTACACAGGTTGCCATTCTCTATGATGCGTCCGACACATATTCTTCCGGCATTCGGAACAGCTTCCTTGCTGAGGCTGGTGAGCAGGGCCTTAACGTAGTTGCTGATGAATCTTTTACTTCAGAGACTGCTACGGACTTCTCTGCACAACTGCAGTCCATCCGTTCTTCCGGCGCTGAACTTGTTTTCCTGCCAATTTATTACACCGAGGCTTCTCTGATCATCCAGCAGGCGAATACTGCAGGGCTTGATGTCACGTGGTTCGGCTGTGACGGTTTGGATGGCTTGCTTCGGATCGACGGCTATGATTATTCCCTGCTGGAAGGCGTCATGCTCTTGACACCGTTCACGCCTTCGTCGACGGATGAGCATACTGTAAACTTTGTGTCGAAATACACAGAGAAGTATTCGGATACCTCTACGCTCAATCAGTTTGCTGCGGATGCATATGATGCGATCTATATCATCAAGCAGGCTGCCGAGCAGGCGGGCATCACACCGGATATGTCGGCTTCTGAGACCTGCGAGGCTTTGAAAGCCGCTATAACCAGCATCACTTTCACCGGCGTGACCGGTCAGGGCATCACCTGGGGTACGGATGGTGAGCCCTCTAAGCCGCCTATCGTTGTTCGCATTGAAAACGGCGACTACACTGTGCTTCAGTAACACTTGATCTTCATTCGAGTATGCCGTATGGAGAAAGCTCCATACGGCATACTTTGAAATATTTAGAAAGCATATGTATTTTGAAAAATTGCACAGGATGCGACTTTTCAAAATACATATGGGAGGACAGCTATGGATTTTCTTTCCTACTTGGTTTCCGGCATCAGCTTAGGTAGTATTTACGCACTGATCGCCTTGGGGTATACCATGGTATACGGCATTGCCAAAATGCTGAATTTTGCGCACGGCGATGTTATCATGATCGGCGCGTATATCATATATATTTTGGCTTCAAATGCCGGCGTACCTGCTTTTGTCAGTGTGCTTTGTTCGATTCTTGTCTGCATGGTCTTGGGCGTTGTCATTGAAAGGGTTGCCTACAAACCGCTGCGCAATGCGTCGTCTTTGGCCGTCCTGATTACTGCGATCGGCGTCAGCTATCTGCTGCAAAATGCGGCGCTGCTGATTTTCGGATCAGACACAAAGAGTTTTTCATCCGTCATTTCGATTCCGCCTGTCTCTTTGTTTGACGGTGCGCTGCACATCTCCGGTGAGACGATCGCAACCATAGTGATCTCTATCATATTGATGATCGCGCTTACACTCTTTATCAATAAGACGAAGCCCGGCAGAGCCATGCGCGCAGTATCGGAAGATCGCGGTGCCGCGCAGCTTATGGGGATCAATGTCAACGCGACCATAACGCTGACCTTTGCCATCGGCTCGGCACTGGCGGCCGTAGCGGGCGCGCTGCTTTGTTCCGCGTATCCTGCGCTTTCCCCGACGACCGGCGCCATGCCCGGCATTAAGGCGTTTACAGCCGCGGTATTCGGCGGGATCGGCTCAATTCCCGGCGCGATGCTCGGCGGTATTCTGCTCGGTGTGATTGAAAATTTGAGTAAGGGCTATATTTCCACCCAGCTTTCCGATGCAATCGTGTTTGCCGTTTTGATTTTGGTGCTCCTGATCAAGCCTACCGGGCTTATGGGCAAGAAAATCAGCGAGAAAGTGTGAGGTGATAGTCATGGCTTCTAAAAAAAGAACGTTAAAAGCAACGACCAAAAATGACCTGATCACCTACGCTATGCTCGCCGTGATGTTTATCGTCGTACAGATTTTACAGGCGACCGGCAGCATGTCCAGCCTCTTTACGGGTCTGCTCGTGCCGCTGTGCACCTACTCCATCATGGCGGTTTCGTTGAACCTTGTTGTCGGCATTCTCGGCGATCTTTCCCTCGGCCATGCAGGTTTTATGTGCGTCGGTGCGTATATCAGTGCTTTTTTCTCCGTTACTTTTGAAGAAACGATTCAGCCAGATTGGCTTCGCTTTTTGATCGCGCTGCTGCTCGGCGGTATATGTGCCGGGATCTGCGGCCTTCTGATCGGCATCCCAGTACTGCGCTTAAAAGGTGACTATCTTGCCATCGTTACGCTTGCGTTCGGCGAGATCATTAAGAATATTGTGAACCTGTTATATGTCGGCATTGATGAAAACGGTCTGCATGTTTCTTTGGAAAGCACCAATGCACTTGGGCTTTCCGAAAACGGAGAAGTGCTGATCAAAGGCGCACTCGGCATTACGGGCACACCGCGGGATTCCACATTTTTGATCGGTTTCATCCTGCTTGTGATCACGGTTTTTGTTTCGCTCAACCTGATCCATTCGCGTACAGGGCGTGCGGTCATGTCCATTCGTGATAACCGTATTGCGGCCGAAAGCGTTGGGATCAATGTCACGAAATATAAACTGATCGTGTTTACGGTGTCTGCGTTTTTTGCCGGGATCGCCGGCGTATTATACGCGCACAATTTGGCCTCTCTGACCGCGACGACCAGAAACTTTGGCTACAACATGTCGATCACGATCCTGGTTTTTGTTGTGCTTGGCGGCATAGGCAGTACACGCGGTTCGATCATCGCTGCGATCATTCTGACAGCTTTGCCCGAGGTCTTGCGTGAGTTTGACAGCTACCGTATGCTGATTTATTCGATCGTGCTGATTTTGATGATGCTTGCGAATAACAATGAGAAAATCAATGTGTTCAAAGAGAAGATCTCTATCATGAACCTGTTGCAAAATAAAAAACGCGGCAACAAATTGGATAAGGAGGCGAATTCCTAATGGCTTTGCTGGAAGTAAAAAACCTCGGTATCCAATTCGGCGGGCTTCGTGCCGTAGATGATTTCTCAATGCAGATCGAAGCAGGGGAGCTTTACGGCTTGATCGGTCCCAACGGCGCAGGTAAAACGACGGTATTCAACATGCTCACCGGTGTTTACAAGCCGACGGAGGGCAAGATCTTTTTAGACGGCAAAAGCATTGTCGGCAAAAAGCAAATTGAAATCAACCGCATGGGGATCGCCAGAACCTTTCAGAATATCCGCCTGTTTCGGCAGGTGACGGTGCTGGATAACGTAAAAGTCGGTTTACACAACCAAATCAAGTACAGTACACTTTCCGGTGTGCTTAAGCTGCCGTCCTATTTCAAAAAAGAGCGGGAAATGGATGACCGCGCCATGGAACTGCTGTCGGTGTTCGGTTTGCAGGACGATGCTGAATTACTTTCCTCTAATCTGCCTTACGGCAAGCAGCGTAAGCTGGAAATCGCGCGCGCGTTGGCAACGAATCCCAAACTTTTGCTGTTGGATGAACCGGCAGCAGGCATGAACCCGAATGAGACCTCTGAGCTTATGGATACTATCCGATTCGTACGGGATGAATTCCACATGACGATCCTGCTTATTGAGCATGACATGCATTTGGTTTCCGGGATCTGCGAAAAATTGACGGTCTTAAATTTCGGTAAGATACTTGCCAGTGGCGATACCGCGGAGGTATTGAAAAATCCGGAAGTCATCACCGCGTATCTTGGTGAGTAAAGGAGGGTAACGGCATGGCAATGCTTGAAGTCAAAGATCTGGAAGTCTGCTACGGCGTTATCCGTGCGGTAAAAGGCGTCTCATTTTCCGTGGAAAAAGGTGAGGTTATTGCGCTGATCGGCGCAAACGGTGCAGGCAAGACGACGATCCTGCATACCATTACGGGGCTCATCCCGGCTAAAAGCGGGAGTATCGTTTTCGAGGGAAAAGAGCTTACCAAAATGCCCGCGCATAAAATTGTTGGCATGGGGATGGCACATGTCCCCGAAGGCAGACGTATTTTTCAGGAACTGAGCGTGCTGGAAAACCTTCGTCTCGGCGCATATACGCGCAAGGACAAAGCCGGTATCCGCGAATCCCTTGAAAAGGTCTATGCACGTTTCCCGAGGCTGGAGGAGCGTAAAAACCAGATCGCCGGAACGCTTTCCGGCGGCGAGCAGCAAATGCTTGCCATGGGCAGGGCGTTGATGAGCAATCCGCGCATTATTTTAATGGATGAGCCTTCCATGGGTCTTTCGCCGCTGCTTGTCTCGGAAATTTTTGACATTATCCGAGTCATCAGCGAAAGCGGCACGACCGTTCTGCTGGTCGAGCAGAATGCTAAAAAGGCGCTTGCCATTGCAGACCGTGCCTATGTTTTGGAAACGGGTTCCATCACACTTTCCGGCAAGGCGTCGGATCTGATGCATGACCCGTCCGTGCAAAAAGCCTATTTGGGAGAATAAGTCCGGAAAGGCAGGGTAAATATGGGCGACAATTATGTGATCACCATTGCGCGCGGCTACGGCAGCGGCGGCAGAACCGTCGGCAAAATGCTCTCCAAAGAGCTGGATATTCCGTTTTATGATCGCGAGCTCTTCTATTTGGCTTCCGAGGACAGCGGTATCAACCTTTCGCTGTTCGGTGAATCGGATGAAAAGATCAAAAAGGGGATTTTTTCGCCGTCGACACATAAATACACAGGCGGCCTGATTCCGCCTGAAAGCAGTGACTTCGTTTCCAATGAAAATTTGTTTAATTACCAGGCGAAGATCATCCGGGAGCTTGCCGAAAGCCGCTCCTGTGTGATCGTCGGGCGCTGTGCAGACTATGTCCTGCGGGATTTTGAGAATCTCGTAGACGTGCTTGTTTGGGCGCCGCCTGAAACCTGCGTGCAGAATATTGTGGAGATCGAAGGCTTGAGCGAGAAGGACGCCGAGCGCAAGATCAAAAAGATCGATAAACACAGAAGCGATTACTATCGCTATTATACCGGGCATGACTGGAACGATGTGCGCAACTATTCTTTGTGCATCAACAGCGGGCGCATCGGGTTCCAAAAGACCGCCCAGGCGATTCGGCAGTTTGCTGAGCTCAAGCTCGGAAGAAATTTATAAAAGTTCATAAGCTATACAAAAAGCACCTCCGATTCGATCGAAGGTGCTTTTATTTATGCTTATATATTATTTGGAATCCGAATCCTTTTTACGGTCTTCTACGATGATATCCAAATCTAAATATTCCGCAATGAAATTATCCTGTGGCTTGGTTTTTGCAGCCGGTATCGGCAGTGTCTCTTCGCTTGTAAGCGTCGTCCATTTCTTTGTGTATTTGGGTTTATACCAAAGCCATTCACGCCTGCGGCAGATCACGAGGAATGTTCCGAAAAGGATCGCGATGCAGGTCACGATTGCGCCTGTATAAAGTCCAGCTGAAACATACCGCAGCGTGATCTCGTGCTCGCCCGCACCGATTCTAAAGCCCAAAAGCCCTTCGGAAATCGCAAAAATATCCTCCGAATAAATCGGCTGTCCATCCACATAGATCTGCCAATTTTCGTCATAGGGGATGGAGGTGTAAACGATCTCGTCTTCGCCGGCGGTCAGCGTACCGTGCAGGTAGGTATCGCTGTATGCGTCTATAGTCAGCCCGCCGTCTGCAAGCGATTCATATCCTGTTTCAAACGCGGTCATATCCATGGTGTAAGCGTAAAACTCCATCGTTCCGTTTTGCGACGTGCTTTTTACGGATACATCTACATAAACGGTTTCACCCGCATTATGTGCTCCAAGATCTAGGATATATCCATCCGACGGGGTGACGGACTTTGAGAACAGGTTGGAAGAGAAAGTGACAGTTTCAGCTTCGTCCGATTGAATGTAGACATACACGTTGCCGGTTGTCTGCGGTGTAAATTCCATCGTAAAGCTCGCACCCGCGTTTGCGTCGAGTTTTTGGAAGGAAACAGAGCCGCTTTCCACTTCGCCTTCTAAAAATTCCGCGATATTGTTGTAGCTGATGTAGTCCACATGGAGTCTTTCGAAGACAGAGGGGATACCTGTAGCCGCTGCAAACCAGTTTTCCTGCGCCATAAACGGATCCGTCGTTGCACCCGCGTCCCAAGAGGCAACTGCCGAATTGCAGGTGAAGGCGACAGGCAGATCATATAGATTTTCATAGGCGACAAACCCATCCGTCGAGAACAGCCGGCGGTAGAACTGTGTGCTCATGTTGCTGTTATCGTTATCCACAATGTACTTCAGCCCGAACATAGCATTGTATACAGGCGTTTGCAGATTGTAGGTATAGCTGTTGATATAATTGCTGAACAGCCCGACATCGCTTTGCAGATTCGCCGTTTTTTCATATGCCATGGAGGAGAATACTGAAACACCGTTGTAATTGTACCAGCTCGGATCCATGCGCGTACGCAAATTTGTCAGTTCCATGCGATAAAAGCCGCTGTCATATTCGTCAAGCTGCGCTTTCAATTCGCGGAAATCCTGATAATCCGACGTGTAATTGGTTTTCGACTGGTTCATGGAATATTTATTGGTATCGGCAAGCGCGATCTCCGAGAGCACCGTGCACAGCAGCAGTACAGATACAGCGGATGCCGTGTACTTTTTGTTTTTGAAAATATGCAGGATCACGACATATCCAACCGCAAATACAAGACTCAAAAGCAGCGAAATGTCATCCACATTTTTGGAGGTCAGTTCTTCAACAAAAATGATAAACACCACAAGTGCAACGCCCGAAGCGAGGACCTGCCGCACAGAAAAGGCCTTAAGCTGCGTAAAGGCGCGGTAAGCCATGCGCAGCAGGATAAAGGAATACATGAACGAAAAGCGATACGGCAGGTCATTCGGAAAATGTAAGCCGTGCCAGAAGAAGTTTAAGAAGTTCAAGTCAAAGCTCAGATAAAGTATGCCGAGCAGGCAGATATGCGCCGCTTTTTCGCGCGCGGGAATGGTTTTGCAAAACAGATATAGCGGCACAAGGATAAGCGTTAAAATACCGCAATATACATTCGGTAGGACATCCGTGCCGCTGCTGCGAATTGTCGGTTCCGTCGCCGCAAGGTGATTGGCGAGAAAATCAAAGGCGGAAAAATACTTTTGCAGGCTTTCCGGCGCGCTGCCCGAAGTCGCAGAGCTGGAGGACAATACCTCAATGAGCGGGAACAACAGCACGCAGCACAAGGAAACAGCAAGGACAGAGTAAAAAGCGAACTGCCAGCCGGCACAGAAAAACACGGAATTTTTAAGCCGTCTGATGATCGACGGCTTGGGTTCTCCCTCACCGAGCGAGTGAAATTTTTCAGTGATTGCATATTTGGAAAAATAAAAGGTCAGGAAGTACAGGACGGCAAAAATGCAGACCATATACGCCATATAGTAATTGGTGATAAAGCAAAGCGCCAAAGAGATGCAGTAAAGCCCGGGTTTACCGCGGCGGATGATGTTCTCGATTCCCAGCATCACCAGCGGGAACAGGTACATGGCGTCGATCCACATCACGTTCCAATAGTAAGCAACAAAATACCCGCAAAAAGCATATAGCACACCGAATGCGGCAATGCTTGCGTCGTTGCGCCCCGTAGCTGCTTTTAAATAATAAGCAAAAGAGCAAGCAGACGCAACAGACTTGAGCAGGATCATCACGGATATCGCTTCCGTGATGTTTTCATGCCCGAAAATAAAAATCAAAAGGGTAAATGGGCTGGAAAGATAATTCAGAAAATTACCGAGAAAATTACCACCGAGACCGGACTGCCACGAATACAAAAGAGAACCGCCCTCGGTAACACGGTCATATAATTCCGCGAACAGCGGGCCGTACTGATGATACAGATCCATACGCAGGATCGTCATATCCCCAAATGGCACCAAGTCATAGCAAAAAAAGACAAGCGTCATAATGCCTGCGGCGCAAATTCCCGCAAGA
Organism: uncultured Oscillospiraceae bacterium; assembly: GCA_900545625.1. GTDB lineage: Bacteria > Bacillota > Clostridia > Oscillospirales > Acutalibacteraceae > Fimenecus. Next base: position 16,641 of record UQZS01000001.1, read on the forward strand.
TATACAAATCGATTGCGGTAAAAAACGGATTGAATAGTTTTTACATTCTCTTTCGCCATAGCTTTATCCTTTAAAAACAGTCTCCAAATTTTATATTTAGTATACCACAGGCGGTAAGGCCATGCAACAAATTCTTGTTCTATTCCGGGACAAGTAACCATATATTGAAGTGAGGTGAGCGAGAATGCAATACCAAGAAAGAACGGAACTTTCGCAGGTGCTCTCCGTTTTACCGCCTCGCCTGCAGGAAATGCTGCGACGCATGAATGAAAAAACGGCAGACACACTTTCCGAGATACGGCTGCGCTGCGGTCGACCCATAGTTCTGGTCACACCGCAAAACGCATATTTCCTGACAAAGAGCGGTAAAACGACCTGCATTTGTACGGATAATTTACCAACCATATCTGAATCGGAGATCTCAGACATTGTTGCACGTGCCTGTGGCTTTTCGGTACACAGCCATCAGGAAGAACTAAAAAACGGATTTCTGACGCTGCCAGGTGGGCACCGTATCGGTGTTTGCGGCACCGCCGTGCGGCAAAACGGCTGTATAACAGGGATCCGCAGCCCGACAGCTCTAAATATACGTATTGCGCGGAGGATCAAAGGCGCTGCGCATGAGGTGTTGAACGCCTGCTTTCAAGCAGGCTTGCAGAATATCCTTTTGGCCGGGCCCCCAATGAGCGGAAAAACGACCGTACTGCGGGATCTGGCTCTCCAAATCTCACTGGGCTTTTCCGGGAAGCTTTATACCTGTGCTGTGATCGATGTGCGCAGCGAGCTGTTCCCGGCAGGTCTTGACGGTGCGCTTTCTACTGCATTTTTGGGTGACGTCCTGTATGGGTATGAAAAAGCAGAGGGTATCGCACAAGCCGTGCGGACACTGTCACCGGATATGATCTTCTGCGACGAGATCGGCTCAAGTGACGACGCAAAGGCGATTTTAGAAGGCTGCCGCAGCGGGGTGCACTTTGCGGCTACGGCACATGCTGAGTCGCCGGAAGATCTGGAAAAGAAAGCAGGAATACGGGACCTGCTTGCCGATGGGTGCATAACTACCGTCCTATTTTTAGGAACAGGAGCAAACGTCGGCAGGATCCGCAAGACGGTTCAGGTTGGTGAACGGGATGCTCAAAACGATCGGACTTTTTCTGATTCTGGCAATATGCGTGTGGACGGGCGCGTATTTTTCCGCACGGGTGCGCAGACGCCCGCGTGAAATCAAACGGTTCATCCGGTTGTTCACGGCGATACAAAGCGAGATCGAATTTGCACTCCGTCCAACGGATGCGCTGCTTAGAAAGCTGGCCGCGCAAAGTGAATTTTCAGACTTCCGCTTTTTACAGACGGTAAATCAACTGTTTCAAAACGGTGCGTCCCTACAGCATGCATGGGAGAAAGCTGCGGAGGAGCTGCAAAAATCCGGGATACTGCAGCAAGAGGAGATAACGCTCATCCGATCTTTTTGTTCTGCTTTCGGCAATACAGATCGAGCCGGACAACGTGCGAATTGCATGTATTTCATTGCTCAGTTAGAGTCGGTTGAAGCAACTGCGCTTACGGCAAGTCGAAAAAAAGGCGGGCTTTACCGTATGCTCGGCGTGCTCGGCGGCATTTTTCTTGTAATTCTCTTTTTGTAGCGGCGGACGGAGGATATATGGAAATTGAGTTTATTTTTAAAATAGCCGCGATCGGCATTATCGTTGCGCTTCTCAATCAGGTGCTGTCCAAATCGGGACGAGAGGAATACGCCATGCTGACCGTCCTTGCGGGAATCATTCTGATTGCCGTCATGCTTTTGCCGCAGTTGAGCAGCCTGTACGATATCGTTCGGTCGACGTTTGATTTGTAACGATGCTGAAGATCGTAGGGCTGTGTATAGCGGCACTCGCCGTTATCATTGTTTTAAAAAATGTTCGGTCAGAGTACGCCTTTTTTCTCAAGCTCGCCGTACTGCTGCTCATCGGTATACCCGTAATCGGCCTTGCCGCGGAGGCGATCGACCAACTGCAAGCCTTGGGTGCGCAAGCAGGTATGGATAGTGATGTACTCAAGCTGTTGGTGAAAGCGTTAGGAATTTGTCTGACAGCGCAGCTTGCGGCGAATCTCTGTCAGGACAGCGGGGAATCGGCGTTGGCTTCCGCCGTGGAGCTTTTGGGACGCGGTGCGATCCTCTTGATGGCATTGCCGCTTGCAGCACAGTTGATCTCTTGGAGCCTTACATGGATAGACGTATAAAATCAAGAATCCCGAAATATATACTTCTTGTGGCTTTGATCGGCGTTTTATTCTTTGCCAGTGTTGTTCCCGCTTGCGCGGCTGAAAGCGATCTAACCGAAGCTGAAGCCGTTTATTCGGAGCTATATGATGCATTAGACGATCAAACGGAAGAAGCGCTCGAAGAGATCGGCATTGCCTCCGGGAGTTATGAGGAGCTGTCCTCGCTTTCGCCGCGGAAGGTCGTAACGGCGATTTTAGATATTCTGAACGGAAAAGCGGCGCAGCCGCTTCGCTGCATCGGTTTTGTCTGTGCTTTTTTGGTGCTCGGCGCTGCGGCAGACGGCTTCTTGGAGAAAAAAGAAACGATACGCACGGTATTTTCCCTGTTTTGCGTGCTGTGGATCGTATTGACCGTTTTGCAGCCGATCACAGAAAGCATTGCGCAAGCGCTTTCCGCAGTGGAGCTCGGCGCAGATTTTCTGTTTGCCTACATACCCGCCTTTGCGGGCGTTATCGCTATGAGCGGCAAGCCGCTGCTTTCCGCCGCATACAGTTCCGTGATGCTGGGGCTTTCCAATCTGCTGTCCTTCATCAACGGTAAGGCGCTGCTGCCGCTTGTGCAAGTGTTTTTTTTACTGCATATCGTCTCGTCCCTGCACGAAAAATATGCTTTTGATTCGATTGCCGCTTTCCTGAAGCGTGCTGTCTGTATCGTACTCGGCTTCGGCTCTACGATTTTTACAGGCCTTTTATCTATTAAAGGAGCACTTGCCGCTTCCGGTGACAGCGTAACAGTGCGCGGTGTCAAAATGCTTGTCAGCGGTACGCTGCCCGTCGTCGGCAGTACGCTTTCGGAGGCGTATACCTCCGTGCTCGGTTCCATGGGGCTGATCCAAAACGCAGTCGGTGTGTTTGGGATCATTGTGATCGTCTTAATGCACCTTCCCGTCATTCTCGAATTGCTTTTGTGGTACCTTGCGCTTATGTTTGCGGCAGCGATCGGCGGCGTACTCGGTCAGACGCAGGTGAAAAAGCTGCTGGAAGGGATCGCCGCCACCGTATCGCTTGTCAATATTTTCGTGATATTTAACGGATTTCTGCTGGTGATCTCCACAGGCGTGATCTTGCAGTTCAAAGGATAGAAATGAATACCATTCAAAGCTGGTCAGTAACCATATGTGTTTTTTCCATTCTGGTTTTGCTGTTTCGGATGTTGTTCCCCTCAGGCAATGTCAAGAAAGCGGGTGAGACCATCATTTCTCTTCTGATGGTTTTTATGCTGATTTCTCCCTTTGCCGAATTCTTAAGCGCCGGAGAGCTGACCTTTCCGCAGATACAGGAAGAAGACATATACGATGTCGGGCAGGAACAAGTCTATGCGCATACGCTGGAAACGACGATCACCGAACAGCTTTCCAGTGCGGGGATCGAAGTGGAGGACCTCACGCTGGAAACGGAGTTGGACGAAGAAAACTATTTGGTGCTTTCGTCGGTACGACTTGTGACCGCTTCTGAAAAAAGCGATGGTGAGATCTGCGCCTGTTTGGAAACCTCCCTTGGGATACCGGCTGAAATCATAACGATCGAAAGGTGAGTATATGGAGGCGCTGCAAAGAATAAAAGCACGCTTAAAAACCGAAAAAAAGGTTTGGATCCCTGTGTGCATCGGCATTCTTGCGATTTTTCTGCTGGCGCTATCCGAATTTCTGCCGCAGGGACAGACAGAAAATACGGAAAACACGGTAAGCACCGAAAGTGAGGACGCCTATTGCGAGGCACTGGAAAGCCGATTGGCCGCTGTGATCTCAGAGGTAGAAAACGCCGGACGCGTGCGCGTTTTGCTCACACTGGAAGGCTCATCCGAAACCGTTTACGCAACCGACGTGAGCGTCCAAAGCGACCGCGACGGCGACACCGTTTCGGAAAGCAGAGATTCGGAGTATGTGCTGATTGACGGCTCCGGGGGCGACGCAGGCATGGTGCTGCGCACGCAGACACCAAAAGTGCAAGGTGTGATCGTCGTTTGTGACGGTGCAGATCTACCGGAGGTAGCAAGCGCGGTCACGCAGGCGGTCAGTACCGCGCTCGGCGTGGGCACAGATCGGGTCAGCGTATTGAAAATGAAACCTGAGGAGGAATAAATATGTCAAAAACCATCAGCAAACGCCAAATCGTCTTTTTCGGTCTGGTCATCGCGCTCGGCGCAGCGCTGTATGTGAATTGGTATTATACACGTCCGGTCAATGAGATCCAGCAAAGCGTACAGGCGGAAACGACAGCCGAAGCCAACCTCGGGCAGGCGCAATACGTCAATGCCGAGGGCGGGGAGGATTATTTCGCAACGGCAGAGCTTAACCGCTCCAAAGCATTGGATGAAGCCAAGGCGACCTTACAGGCGGTGATCGATGATTCGGCGGCGGACGCCGAAAGCAAACAGGATGCGCAGGCTGCGCTGGAAGCTCTTTCGGAAAACATCAAAATCCAATCCGAGATAGAGAATCTCATCACCGCCAAAACCGGCGGAAAGGCGCTTGTTTCGCTCGGCGATACGGCAGAAGTGATCTTAGCGGCAGGCACGCTCAATGACACGACAGCCGTACAGGTCAAAGAGATCGTCATCAATAAAACAGGGCTTTCGGCAGAAAAAATTACGATAGTTGAAGCAAAATAGTTGAGTATTTTGCAGTTTGTGGTATAATAGGGAAAAGAAAGGTGGGCTTTCCCTATGAACACAAATGAGAAAACCGCCGGCGGCGAGATCGTAATTTCAAATGATGTGATCGCCTCGATCGCGCTCAATGCTGCGAAAGACGTGGAGGGCGTAAGCGCTTTTGTTCCCAAAACGCCGGATCTGATTTCCCGCCTGCGCAAAAGCGAGTGCGGCGAGAAAGCGGTTCGTGTGTTTAATCTCGACGGCAGTGTGCGTGTTCACATCTATTTGCGTGTGAAAAGCGGCACAAATATTCAAACGGTCAGCAGCGCCGTACAGCGCAGCGTCAAAAACGCCGTGCAAAGCATGACAGGCAAGGTTGTAGGCGAGGTAAACGTCAGCGTGCAGGGGATCGACTTTGACGCCGACAGCACCGCCGGAGCATAAACCAAACATTCGGCTCTCCGCAAGTTCGGGCGGAGGGCTTGTTTGGCTTTTACGGGAGGAACATATGACAAGGAGCGAAGAAAGAGAACAGGCGTTCATCTTGATATTTGAAAAAGCATTCAATATGGATGTACCCGAGGATGACATCATCGGATTTGCAGCGGAAGCGCGGCTTATGGAACCGACTGTATTTTCTACTTATCTTTTTAAGCAGGTGTACGAAAAGCTCGCAGAGATAGACGCCGTGATCGAGCAATATGCCATTGGATGGAAAAAAGAACGGATTTCTAAGGTGGCGCTTTCTGTTTTGCGGCTCGCCATTTGCGAGATTTTATTTGTGGATTCCGTGCCGAGCGGCGTTTCCGCCAATGAGGCGGTAGAACTTGCCAAGAAATACGCCACGACGGACGACGCCTCTTTCATCAACGGCATTCTCGGTACTTTTATCAGAAGCAGGGAACAAGATGCTGTATCTCGGGATTGATACGAGCAATTACACCACTTCCGCCGCCTTGTATGACAGTGATAATAGCACCGTGGTACAGCAGAAGATGCCGCTTCCCGTCAAAAAAGGGGAACGGGGGCTTCGGCAAAGCGATGCTGTGTTTCACCATACGGTGCAGCTGCCGCAAGTGCTCGAAAAGCTGCTGTGCGACCATTCCGTATATTTGGACGGCGTCGGCGTCTCTGTGTTCCCCCGGCGTGCGGAAGGCTCCTATATGCCCTGCTTTTTGGCCGGAAAATCCGCCGCAAAGGCTGTCGGTCTTGCCGGTGCGATCCCTTGCTTTGAAGTATCGCACCAAGAGGGGCATATTGCCGCGGCACTGTATTCTGCCGACGCATTTGAGCTAATTCAAGCAACGTTTTTAGCGTTCCATGTTTCAGGCGGAACGACAGAAGCACTGCTCGTTACACCGCATAAGAGCCACATTTTTGAAGCACGCTGTGTTGCCCGTTCGCTTGATCTCCATGCCGGTCAGGCGGTCGACCGCGTCGGGGTGATGCTCGGACTTGATTTCCCGTGCGGACCTGCTTTGGAAAGCCTTTCCATCCAAAGCAAACGCACTTTTTCCATAAAGCCGACGATGAAAGGCGTAAATTGCTGCCTTTCGGGTGTGGAAAATCGCTGTCTGGCCATGTTTTCCGCTGGAGAACCGGCGGCTGATATCGCGAAATTTTGCATAGAAAGTATCCGTGCAGCGCTTGAGGGCATGCTGCAAGCGCTTTTACGCGAATATGGAAATCTTCCTATTCTGTTTTCCGGCGGTGTTTCCTCCAATCGCACGCTGCAAAGCTATTTTTCTGAAAAATACGGCGCAAAATTTGCCGAACCTGCTTTCTCTGCAGACAATGCCGCAGGCGTCGCCGTACTTGCCGCACTGTATCACAAAGGATATGAATCATATGCTGTATGACGCTCCGTTGGTTTTGTCGGTCGCACAGCTCAACCGCTATGTAAAGTCCAAAATGGATGCCGACGAAAATTTGAATCATATTTTTCTGGTCGGCGAGATCTCTAATTTCAAGCATCATACCTCCGGGCACCTCTATTTTACGCTCAAAGATGAGGATGCACAGGTGCGCGCCGTAATGTTTCGAAATGCAGCGGCACGCCTTCGTTTTCAAGTATCTGATGGGATGCGCGTGCTCGTGCGCGGGCGTGTATCCTTATATGAAGCCGGCGGCTCTTATCAGGTATTTGTTGACGATATGCAGCCGGATGGTGCCGGTGCACTTAGTCTTGCATTTGAACAGTTGAAGGAAAAACTTGCGCGGGAAGGTTTGTTTGACCCTGCACATAAGCGGTCGTTGCCGCGTTTTCCGCGTACCGTCGGCGTGATCACCTCAGAAACGGGCGCCGCCGTGCATGATATTTTACATGTTTTGCAGCGTCGTTTTCCGTCGGCACAGGTCGTTTTTGCACCGGTCGCCGTGCAAGGGGAAGAGGCACCTGCACAAATCATCGAGGTGCTCGACACGTTCAATCGTCTGCAATGTGCCGACGTTTTGATCCTGGGACGCGGCGGCGGCTCGGCGGAGGACCTTTGGGCGTTTAACAATGAGCATCTCGCGCGTGCTGTATACCGCTCCAAAATTCCCGTAATCTCCGCTGTAGGGCATGAAACGGATTTTACGATCTGCGATTTTGTTGCCGACCTGCGCGCTCCGACACCCTCGGCAGCCGCTGAGCTTGCCGTACCTGACCGCATGGCTCTTCAAACACAGCTTTTGCAAACCACGGCACGTTTGAATTCGGCTATGTATGACAGTATTTCCAATCGTCGCAATATACTTACTGTGCTATGCAGCCGCGGAGCCTTTCGCCAACCACAGCTCTTTTTCGACGAAAAACGCATGCGGCTGCTTATGGTTACAAACGCATTGCAAAGTTTGCAGCAATCAAGCTTTCATGCCGCGCGCGCAAAGCTCGGCGAATTGGCTGCAAAGCTGCAATCTTTAAGCCCGCTTGCCGTGCTTGCACGCGGCTATGTGCTTGCAAGCGACCACAGCGGCGCACCGATCAAGTCCGTTGCCGCCCTGCACGAAGGCGATCCGCTGTATGTACGTCTTGCCGACGGAACGGCGGATTGCACGATCACGGGCATCCACCCACTTAACGTTTAATGAGGAATGCACATGGAAAAGATGACTTATGAACAAGCGGTTGCAAGACTTGAGGAGATTGTAAAGCTACTGGAAAGCGGTACCGCTTCGCTGGATGATTCGCTCCAGCTTTTTGAAGAGGGAACACACCTTGCGGCGTTTTGCAGCAAGACGCTTGACGCTGCCGAGCAGAAGATCCGTACGCTTTCTGAAGTGCAGCACGAGACAGAAGGTGACGAGATATGAAGCATGTTGACGCCATCAACCGCGCATTGTCAGAATATTTAACTATTCCCTGTGAAGGGCAGGATATCGTACCGGACGCCATGCGGTACAGTGTCGAAAACGGCGGGAAGCGTGTGCGTCCCGTGCTCACGCTGGAATTCTGTCAAGCTTGCGGCGGGGAGGCGCAAGCAGCTCTACCTTTTGCGTGCGCGATAGAAATGGTACACACCTATTCGCTGATCCACGACGATCTGCCGTGCATGGATGACGATGACTTTCGGCGCGGGAAGCCTTCCTGCCATAAGCAATTCGGGGAAAGCTATGCGCTGCTCGCCGGCGACGGGCTTCTGACACTGGCTTTTGAAACGCTTGCAAGTGCTCAGTTACCGTCTGTGGATATTTGCCGTGCCGTGCAGACCCTTGCTTCCTGTGCAGGTGTACGCGGCATGATCGGCGGGCAGGTGCTTGATTTGCTTTCCGAAGAGGGTACGCCCGACTATGCACTGCTCGAAAAAATCGACCGGCTCAAAACCGGTGCACTGATGGAAGCAGCAGTTTTGCTTGGCTGCATTGCGGCCGGTGTCACGGACGAAACACTTTTAAATTCTGCGCGCACATATGCCCAAAGTCTCGGGCTTGCTTTTCAAATCGTGGATGATATCTTGGATGTGACAGGGGATGTGTCCCAACTCGGCAAACCAACAGGCAGCGATGAGAAGAACCAAAAGGTGACATTTGTCCGTTTGCTGGGACTTGAGCAATGCCGCATGCTTGCGGACAAGCTGACCGACCGCGCAATCCGGGCATTGGATGTTTTTCCATGCGATACTGCATTCCTTGCATCGTTTGCACGGGAACTTGCCGTACGCAAGAACTAACGCTTTTCGTTTTGGAGTTGACTGAATGAAGTATCTGGATAAAATACAGTCGCCGTCCGATTTAAAAAAGCTGGATGAATCGGCGCTGCCCGAGCTTGCGGACGAGATAAGGCAGGTGCTTATTGACACCGTTTCGCACACGGGCGGGCATTTGGCATCTAACCTCGGTGTGGTTGAGCTTTCAATCGCGTTGCACCGAGTGTTCGATTCTCCAAAGGATAAGATCGTTTGGGACGTCGGGCATCAAATCTATACGCATAAGCTGCTCACGGGCCGTTATAAGGACTTTTCTACCTTGCGGCAGGAAAACGGCCTTTCCGGGTTTTCTTCACCGCGCGAGAGTGTGCATGATATGTTTTTCAGCGGGCATTCAAGCACTTCGGTCTCCGAAGCACTCGGCCTTGCTACAGCGCTTGCGCTGGATAACGACAAGCATACGGCGATCGCGGTGATCGGCGATGGGGCGCTTACGGGTGGGCTCGCTTACGAGGCGCTCAATAATGCAGGGCGCTCCGGCAAAAGGCTGATCGTGATCTTAAATGATAATGAGATGTCGATTTCCAAAAACGTCGGTTCCGTAGCGCGTTATCTTGCCGTTTTGCGTACCAAGCCCGGATATTTCCGCTTAAAGGCGCAGACAGAAAGCTTTTTGCAAAAGATCCCGCTGATCGGGCAGCAGCTTTCTAAATTTGTTTTTCAAATCAAGACACGTTTGAAAAACCTGATTTACAAGAGCACGTTTTTTGAGGACCTCGGCTTTCGGTATATGGGGCCAATTGACGGGCACAACATAACACTTCTCACGGAAGCGCTTGAAGGTGCGAAAACCATTAAAGCACCTGTGCTTCTGCATATCAGCACCGTCAAAGGCAAGGGCTATGATCATGCCGAAAAATCTCCAAGCACGTTCCACGGTGTTTCCGAGTTCAATATTGATACCGGCGAGCCGCTGTATTCCGGTGCGAACTTTTCCTCTAAATTTGGGGAATTCCTATGCGAGATCGCCGCAAAAGATAAACGGATCTGTGCTGTGACTGCCGCTATGTCCTTGGGTACGGGGCTGGAGGATTTTCGAAAGACCTATCCGAAACGTTTTTTTGATGTCGGTATTGCAGAAGAGCACGCTGTCACCTTCGCTTCGGGGTTGTCGCGTGGCGGAATGATTCCGATTTTTGCAGTATATTCGACCTTTTTGCAGCGCAGCTTCGATCAGCTTGTGCACGACGGTGCCATGCAGGGGCTGCATATGCTTTTTGCAATCGATCGCGCGGGCTTTGTCGGTGAGGACGGCATTTCGCATCAGGGTATTTTAGACACCGCCTTTTTAAATGCCATTCCAAACATAACCGTATTTGCGCCGTGTACCTACGATGGATTGAAGCATGCCTTTATAGAAGCCATCTATCACCGATCGGGCGTAGTTGCCATTCGATATCCGCGCGGGCGCGAACGTGCCTTTGAAACGCCCGTGGAAGAAAAATTCACCCCGTTTGAATGGATCGGGGATGCGGATGCGTCCTGTGTGCTCATCACATACGGCAGGGTGCTTTCCGAAGCGCTAAAGGTACGCAAAGCACTACTGGAACGCGGGCATTCATGCGCCGTGCTCAAGCTGACGCAGATCATCCCGCTTTTGAGTGAACCCATAGAGCGAGCCGCCCACGCAAAAGATGTTTTCTTTTTTGAAGAAGGAATCCAATCGGGCGGCATCGGTGAAAGCTTTGCCGCACGCCTTGCGGAATTCGAGCACGCACCGCGTTTCCACTTGACCGCCGTGCCTGATGAATTCGTTCAGCACGCTTCTGTAGATGCGCAGCTTACGCGATATAAGCTTGATTATGCCGGTATACTCAGTGTCACGGAGGAGTACGGCTATGGCGCAGAATAAGGAACGCCTTGATGCAGCCGTATTTGCGCGCGGGCTTGCAGAAAGCCGCAGCAAAGCCTGTGCGCTTATTATGGCAGGCCAGGTATATGTCAATGGACAAAAGGCCAGTAAAGCGGGGATGTCCGTTACGCTGCAAGACAAAATAGACGTGCGCGGCGAAAAGCTCCCGTTTGTCAGTCGTGGCGGTTTGAAGCTTGACAAAGCGATCCGTGTATTCGCATTACGGCTTGAGGGCTTGGTCTGCATGGATATCGGGGCGTCTACGGGCGGGTTTACGGACTGTATGCTGCAAAACGGCGCAAAGAAAGTGTATTCTATTGATGTCGGCTACGGTCAGCTTGCGTGGAAGCTGCGTACCGATTCGCGCGTGGTCAATATGGAGCGCACCAATTTTCGCTATCTGACCCCTGAGGATATTCCGGAAACGCCGGATTTTGCAAGCGTTGACGTTTCGTTTATTTCCTTAAAGATCATTCTCCCCGTTCTGTATACACTGCTTAAGGAGAACGGCAGCTGTGTCTGCCTTGTCAAGCCACAGTTTGAAGCGGGGCGCGAGCATGTCGGCAAAAAAGGCGTGGTGCGCGACCCTGCGGTGCATCGCGAGGTGCTGCAAACCGTAGCTGACTTTGCTTTTACGCAAGGGTTTTCCGTGCTCAGTGCGGATTATTCGCCGATCCGCGGCCCTGAGGGGAATATCGAATACCTTTTACTTCTTCGAAAGGAAAATCATCCGAGCTTTGCCGACTTGGACTTGGATGCGCTTGTAGCGCGTTCACATCATACTTAAAAGCAGGTGAATGCTGTTGAAAATCGCATTACTGCCCAATCTGACCCGGCACTGTGCTTTACAGGTCACAAAGGACGTTTGTGCTTATCTTGATTCGCTGGGCGTGACCTATGGCTTTGAAGAAACGCTTCGCGGGTGCTTGGAGACACGCGGAAGCTTTCTGCCAACCGAAACGTTGCTTTCCGATGCGGACGCCGTTATTGCTATCGGCGGGGACGGGTCGTTGATTCATGCCGCAAAAAAAGCGGTGAAATACGAAAAACCTGTACTTGGTGTAAATGCGGGCAACCTTGCCTTTATGGCAGGCGTTGAGAAAAATGAGCTGCATTTGCTCGGGGAGCTGATCTCCGGCAATTATACGACGGATCGCCGCATGATGCTGGACGTATTCTGTCGCCGCAAAGGAGAGGAAACGCCGCTTTATCTCGGACACTGCATCAACGATGTGGTTGTGGCACGCGGGGAACAGATCAAGCTTATAGACCTGATGGTTACAGCGGACGGAAAGCTTGTAAATCGTTATTATGCGGACGGGATCATTCTCTCCACCCCTACGGGTTCAACCGCATATTCGCTTTCCGCCGGAGGCCCTGTTGTGGATCCGCGCATTGAAAGCATCCTGCTCACGCCGATCTGTACACATTCTCTGTTTGCACGCTCTCTGATCTTTGAAAGCAGTGCCGAAATTTGCGTGGAGATCCCGCAGGACGGTGAAGACATATATATTTCCTGTGACGGGGATGCATCCGTGCGTGTGGAACCGGGCAGTACGCTGACTGTAAAACGCGCACAGAAAAGCGCTGCGTTCATCCGCATCAAGCCGGATTCCTTTATTGACGTACTCAACAGCAAACTTTCGCAAAGGAGGGCATGACCTTGAAAAAGAAACGCCATGCGCTGATTCTACAGCTTGTACAAGCACACGATATCACTACACAGGAGGAGCTGCTCGAGCTTCTGCGGCAAAACGGATTTGACGTGACACAGGCCACCGTTTCCCGCGATATCAAGGAGCTGCGTTTGGTTAAAGCGCCCTCCGGCAACGGTCCGGCAAAATATGCGGTCAATGCATCAAAGACAAATGACAGCTTTCAAAAGTTTTACGAAATATTTGCGCATTCCGTACTTTCTACAGACAGTGCAGGCAACCTTTGTGCCGTGAAGTGCTATGCGGGCACCGGCAACGCGGCAGGCGCCGCTATTGATTCCATGGATCTTCCCAGCGTCGTTGGCACGCTCGCGGGAGACGATACGGTTTTTGTGCTTTGCCGCACACCGGAGGAAGCCGCACATCTGAAAGAACAGATCGATACCATGTTAAGCGGTGAGACGCATGCTCAGTGAACTGCAAATCCAAAATATAGCCGTTATCAAGGAAGCTGTTCTTACCTTTACGGACGGCTTTAACGTGATGACCGGCGAAACCGGCGCGGGAAAATCGATCGTTATCGATGCGATCAACGCCGTGCTTGGCTGCCGTATTTCACGCGAACTTATCCGCACAGGATGCGACAGTGCATTTGTCTCTGCACTTTTCTACACAAATAACCTTCGTATCGCAGATATGCTGCAAACGCTCGATGTCCCTGCGGAGGAGGACGGAAGCGTACTGATCCAGCGGCGCATGTTTGCCGACGGCCGCAACAGCTGCAAAATCAACGGCGTTACGGTCACGGTTTCCGCCATTCGTCAGCTTGCAAGATTCCTTGTGAGCATTCACGGGCAGTCAGATAACCAAACCCTGCTCTCTCCTGAGTACCACTGCGGCTATATCGACAGTCTTGCGCAAAACGAGGCGCTGCGCGCACGCTATAAAACAGCGTATGACGCGTATATTGATGCAAAGCGCCGGCTTTCGGCGCTCAATACCGATGAAAGTGAAAAGCAAAGACGGCTGGATATTTTAAACTACCAAATTGCAGAGTTGGAGGCGGCGGAAATCACCGAGGGCGAGACCGCGCAGCTTGAAGAGCGCTTAAATGTCCTGCGCAATGCGGAACGTATTTCCGAGCTTTTGCAGCAATCCTACGCGGCGTTGAACGGCGCGGAGGGAGAGGGCGGTGCGTCTTCACTTGCTTTTTCGGCTGCTGACGCGCTGGATCGCGCCGCCGCTTTTTCTGCTGAATTCTCCGAAGCCGCTTCCGGCGTGCGGGAAGCTGCCTATGCGCTTTCGGAATACGCGGACACACTGCGAAATGCTTTGTATTCCGACGATTTTGATCCCGCTGCTGCGGATGCGATCGAGGAACGTCTGGACACACTATATACGCTGCGACGCAAATACGGTGAAACAGAAGCGGACATGCTTGCTTTTCTCGAAAACGCCAGGCAGGAACGTGAGCAGATCGAGATGTCCGACGAGATCCGCGAGGAGCTGACCGCATTCGTTTCAAAAACAAAGGCGGAAGCCTCTGAAATTGCCGCAGCGCTTTCCGATTCCCGCAAAAAGGCGGCAGATCTGTTTTGTGAGAACGTTCGCAAAGAACTGCACTTTCTGGATATGCCTTCCGTTCAGTTTTTAGTACAAAATACACCCGGCGAGCTTACGGAAAACGGTACGGATAATCTGGAATTCCTTTTATCTGCTAACGCGGGCGAAGCGCCAAAGCCGCTCGCGAAAATTGCTTCGGGAGGCGAACTTTCGCGTATTATGCTCGCCATCAAAAGCGTGCTCGCCGAAAAGGACGAGGTCGAGACCTTGATTTTTGATGAGGTGGATACGGGTGTGAGCGGGCGCGCCGCACAGAAGATCGCCATCAAGCTGGCAGAGCTTGCCAAGTCCCATCAGATTTTGTGTGTAACACATCTTGCGCAGCTTGCCGCATTTGCCGACACGCACTTCCGTATTGAAAAATCGGAGCATGACGGGCAGACCTTTACAGATGTCGAGACACTGGACGACATCGGCAGGAAGCATGAGCTTGCGCGAATCCTCGGCGGTCTTACCGTGACTGAGCTTCAGTTGCAAAACGCACAGGAAATGCTTGAAAATGCAAAATTACAAAAAAATCGTTGACAAAGCGGAAAAAAGCCGCTATAATCCTGCTATCGGCTGTGACGGGAAGAAGTAAAACAGACGTTTCGGCAAAGAGAGCTTTCGGTTGGTGTGAGAAAGCGCGAAGCCTTGTTTGAAATACATCCCTGAGCCGCGGGGAAAAACGCATCTGCCAGTAAGCCCCGCCGTGTGCGAGCGTTAATCGCAGAGTGATGTTGGTCACTCGCTAAGGTCGTTTTCGTGAGAAAACGACGAATGAGGTGGTACCGCGTATACTTACGCCCTCTGTTTTTGCAGAGGGCGTTTTATTTTTTATATTTGGAGGAAGAAAAATGGGAGTTTACGAAGAACTGCAGGCGCGCGGGCTGATCGCGCAGGTCACGGACGAGCCGGAGATCCGAGAGCTTGTCAACAACGGCAAGGCGACTTTCTATATTGGGTTTGATCCCACTGCGGACAGTTTGCACGTTGGGCATTTTATGGCGCTTTGCCTGATGAAACGCCTGCAAATGGCGGGTAACAAGCCCATAGCGCTCATCGGCGGCGGCACGGGGATGATCGGCGACCCGTCCGGCAGAAGTGACATGCGTCAGATGATGACCCCTGAGACCATACAGCACAACTGCGACTGCTTTAAAAAACAGATGAGTCGATTTATTGACTTCTCCGACGGCAAGGCGCTGATGGTCAATAACGCCGACTGGCTTCTCGATCTCAACTACATTGATCTTCTGCGCGAGGTCGGCGCATGCTTTTCCGTCAATAATATGCTGCGCGCCGAGTGCTATAAGCAGCGTATGGAAAAGGGTTTGAGCTTTTTTGAGTTCAACTACATGATCATGCAAAGCTACGATTTCTATGAGCTGTTCCAAAAATACGGCTGCAATATGCAGTTCGGCGGCGACGATCAGTGGAGCAATATGCTTGCGGGCACCGAGCTCATCCGTAAAAAGCTCGGCAAGGACGCATATGCCATGACCATCACACTGCTTTTAAATTCTGAAGGCAAAAAGATGGGCAAGACGCAGGCGGGGGCAGTCTGGCTGGATGAAAACAAGACCTCGCCGTTTGAGTTTTATCAATATTGGCGAAATGTGGACGATGCAGACGTGCTTAAGTGCATTCGGATGCTGACGTTCCTGCCCTTGGAAGAAATTGAAAAAATGGAGACTTGGCAGGGCAGCGAACTCAATCGAGCCAAAGAGATTCTGGCATATGAGCTTACTGCGCTCGTTCACGGCGAGGAAAAAGCACAGAAAGCACAGGAGGCGGCACGTGCTTTGTTTGCAGGATCAGGCAGCAGCGAGAACATGCCGTTTGTTGCGCTGCCCCAAGACGCATTCACTGACGGGAAGATCCAGCTGCTTGATGTGATGCTTCAAGCGGGGCTTATCAAGTCCAAAGGTGAGGGGAGAAGGCTGATTCAACAAGGCGGTGTCTCCCTGCAGGATGAAAAAATCACCGATCCGCTGTATACGATTTCCGCCGATGCGTTTGCCGACGGGGATCTGATCCTCAAAAAGGGGAAAAAGGTGTTCTATCGCGTAACGCTCGCATAAAGGAGGGTTTCCTATGTTTCGACCGATGCGCCGCGGCAAACAGGCGTTAAGCGACGAGGAAAGCCGAAAAATATTGTCTGATGCTTCCTCCGGCGTGTTGGCTGTTTTGGGCGATGAAGGTTATCCGTATGCTGTGCCGCTGAGTTTCGTTTTTGACGGAAACGACCGGCTGTACTTTCACTGTGCAGTCTCCGGGCACAAGCTGGATGCGATCCGTAACGAACCAAAGGTTTCGTTTTGCGTGATCGCGCAGGATGATGTACACCCATTGGAATTCACAACGTATTTCAAAAGTGTGATCGCTTTCGGGAAAGCGCGGATATTAGAAAATGAATCGGAAATCATCCCGGCGCTTCGCCTTCTCGGGGAAAAATATATGCCTGCTGACCCCAAGGGGACTGAGAAAGAGATCGACTGTTTTCTTCAAAATGTACGTATTATCGAAATGCAGATCGATCATTTAACGGGTAAACAGGCAAAGGAACTGATCTCAAACGGATGAGATCATAACAAGAACGGTGCGGGTACAACGCGTATCCGCACCGTTCTTTATTTAACGTTATCTGTTATGCGAAGGCTTTTTCAATCGCAGCCACCGTGTTCTCCATATCCTCTTTTGCAACAAGCAGAGAAATATCCACTTCGGAAGTTGTGATCATGATAATATCTGCCTTTGTCTCGGCAACTGCCGCGAAAACACGGCTTGCGATACCGGGACAGCCGCGCATGGCTTCCCCGAAAACGGAGATCTTGCAGTGCCCGCCGCTCACAGACAGCTTAAGATCAGGATGCTGTGCACGTAGCTCTGCGGAAACCGTCATAACGCGCCCCATATCCTCACCGGAAACCGTAAAAGAAATGTCGGGGATATTGCGATGCGGCGGCGTCTGTGAGATCATATCCACATCCACACCCGCAGCTGCAAGCTTTTCAAAAATATCGGCGACCGCACCAATGTCTACAGGGGAATCGTGCAAAGAGACCAGAGTGACGTCTTCCACGACGGATATGCTTTGAACGGTTTTCATAATAAGCCCTCCGTTTATTTTTCAGCGATCAGTTCACGCATGGAGTATAAGCCGGGTGCTTTTCCCTGCAAAAACAGGGCAGCGTTGAGCGCACCTACGGCAAACAGTTCTTTAGAGCGCGCAGAATGCGAGATCGTGATAATCTCATCAAGCCCCGCAAAGATCACCTGATGCTCGCCGACGATTGTGCCGCCGCGCACGGCGTGGATACCAATTTCATTTTTATCGCGCTTTGCACGCTTGGAATGGCGGTCAAATTCATAATGCGGTTTTGACTGCATCGCATCTGAAATCGTGTCTGCCAGCATCAATGCCGTGCCGCTGGGCGCGTCAATCTTCTGATTGTGGTGCATTTCTACGATCTCCACATCAAACGAGCCCTCCAGCACGCGAGCAGCTTTTGCGGCAAGCTCCGCAATCAGATTGACCCCGATAGACATGTTCGCGGAAAAGAAAAGGGGAATCACGCCAGCCGTTGCTTTGAGCTTTTCAACCTGCGCAGGCGTATAACCCGTAGTTGCCATAACGGCAGGAATCTTTTTCTCGGTCACATAGCTGAGGATCCCGTCAAGCGCGGACGGGTGCGAGAAATCGATCAGCACATCCGCTGATTCCTGCACCTCGTCGAAACTTTTATATACGGGAAAATCCGCTGTGCCGCTGCCGATGTCCACGCCCGCGACGATCTCACAGTCGCTGCGTTCTTTTACGCAGCCCGTGATCACACCGCCCATACGGCCGAAACAGCCGCTCAATATTATTCTTGTCATTATCTTTTCACATCCCGTTGCATCCGAAAAAACTTAAATCAGCTTATATTTCTGCATGACCGCACGCAGCTTTTCGGTGTTTACATCCGACATATCGCAAAGCGGCATACGCAGCGGACCTGCGTCAAAGCCCATCATGCGCATCGCCTGTTTCACAGGGATGGGATTTACATCCATAAACAGCGCATTGCAAAGCTCTAAGTATCTAAGCTGCAGCTTGCGGCTCGTTTCAAAATCACCTTGCAGCGCCGCTGCGGCAATGTCGTGTGCAACCTGCGGCGCGACGTTCGAGAGCACCGAGATCACGCCTTTACCGCCAAGCGACATGATTGCCGTGATCTGGTCGTCGTTGCCGGAATACACTGAAAAGTCAGGTTCGCAAAGCGAAACGGTCTTAGCGATCGATGAAATATTCCCGGAAGCCTCTTTTGCACCGTAGATCATTTTGTGCTTCGAAAGCTCGGCATAGGTTTCGGGCTTTACGTCGCAGCCTGTGCGGCTGGGCACGTTATAGATGATGATTGGTGTAGAGACACGATCTGCCAAGTAGGTATAATGGCGCACAAGCCCTTCCTGCGACGCCTTGTTGTAATACGGCGTGACCATCAAAAGTCCGTCTACGCCGATTTTTTCCGCTTCATTGGAAAGGTGCAGCGCATAAGCGGTATCATTGCTGCCCGTACCCGCGATAACAGGGATGCGGTGCGCAACGGTTTCTACCGTAAAGCGGATCGCTTCTGTATGCTCCTCGTGCGAGAGCGTTGCGCTCTCACCGGTCGTGCCGCAGATGACGATCGCGTCTGTGCCATGCTCGATCTGATATTCCAAAATAGCCTTCAGGGCAGGGTAGTTTACCTTATTGTCCGCCGTGAACGGCGTAATAATGGCTACGCCCGCACCGGTAAAGATCGGTTGCTTCATATCGCTTCCTCCTGTTAATCCATGTAACCTTCTGCGCACAGCAACTCGGCAAGCAATACTGCACCGCCAGCCGCGCCGCGCAGCGTGTTATGCGAAAGGCATACAAACTTGTAATCATACTGCGTATCCTCACGCAGCCTGCCGATGGAGATCGCCATTCCGTTTTCAAGCATACGGTTCAGCCTTGTCTGCGGCATGTTATCTTCTTCAAAATAGTGCAGGAACTGCTTGGGAGCGCTCGGAAGCTCCAATTCCTGTGCTCTGCCTTTGAAGTTTTTCCAAACTGAGAGGATCTCTTCTTTACTCGGCTTGTTTTGGAAACGTATAAACACCGCGCCCATATGCCCGTTGGAGACCGGCACACGCAGACACTGCGCCGTAAAGTTCGGGGAAGCAGCCGGTTTGATCACATCGCCGTCGATTTTGCCCCAGATCTTAAGCGGCTCCTGCTCGCTCTTTTCCTCTTCGCCGCCGATATAGGGGATGACGTTATCCACCATTTCAGGCCAGGTCTCAAACGTTTTGCCCGCACCGGAGATCGCTTGATAGGTGCAGACCAAAACGTCCTGCACGCCGAACGAGGACAGGGGATAGAGGGCGGGAACATAGCTTTGCAGCGAACAGTTGGATTTGACGGCAATAAAACCGCGCTTCGTACCAAGGCGCTTTCTCTGCGCAGGAATGATCCCGATGTGCTCTGCATTGAGCTCCGGGATGACCATAGGTACGTCGGGCGTATGGCGGTGTGCACTGTTGTTTGACACAACGGGGCATTCAGCTTTTGCATAACGTTCCTCAAGCGCTTTGATTTCATCCTTCTTCATATCCACGGCGCAGAACACAAAGTCCACCATGGACGCGATCTTTTCCACATCGCCCGTCGCATCCATCACGATCATGTCACGGACGTTTTCAGGAATTTCCGTATCCATGCACCATTTTTTGCCGACCGCTTCATGGTACGGCTTGCCGGCAGAGCGCGGCGACGCGGCAACAACTTCCACTTGGAACCACGGATGATTGCAAAGCAGCGTCAAAAACCGCTGCCCGACCATACCCGTTGCTCCGATCACACCGACTTTATACGTTTTTTTCACTTGAGTTTCCCTCCAAAACGTGTTATTCTATTTTCTGCACAAAAAAGACCGGTCAAAAACCGGTCATCAGAAAAGGGGAAGCAATCACAGCAATCGTTTTGTGATTGCGATAGCACTCCACCAACTTCTGATGACAGTGACGCAGCTTTCGCAATGCGCCCCCAAACCGCCGCACAACCGACATGCATGGTTTTCGGCAAAATACCCTTTCACGCGCTCTTGCGGCAGTCGGCTGCCTAAAACGCGCTACTGATGCATTTTGCACCTCTATCGCAGTACTGTCATCATAGCATTTTTATGCGCGTTCGTCAATCTTTTTCCGAAGATTTGTATAGAACGCGCCGTTTGTCAGGAGAATCGACATGAAAAAGCAGGATTTTTATTATGATTTACCAAAAGAGCGCATTGCGCAGACTCCCGCAGAACCACGTGACAGCTCACGGTTGATGGTTGTGCACCGCGACACAGGTAACTTAGAGCATCGTCATTTTTATGATATTTTAGATTATCTAAACCCCGGGGACTGCTTGATCCTCAACAATACCCGTGTGCTTCCTGCACGGCTGTACGGCGTTAAGCAGGATACCGGTGCACATGTAGAGTTTTTGCTGTTAAATCAAAAAGAAAACGATGTTTGGGAAGTCATCACAGGACCCGGCAGGCGTGCAAAGGCTGGCGCGCGATTTTCTTTCGGCGACGGTTTGCTGCATGCAGAGATTCTGGAGGTGTTGGAGAACGGGAACCGTATAGCGAAATTTCAATATGACGGCGACAGTATCTTCCCTGTGCTTGAAAAGATTGGTGAGATGCCGCTGCCGCACTACATCACAAAAAAACTGGAGGACAATGAACGCTATCAGACCGTCTACTCTAAAGAACTCGGTTCGGCGGCGGCACCCACGGCTGGGCTGCATTTTACAAAGGAACTTCTGCAAAAAATCGCAGATAAGGGTGTGCAAATCGGCTATGTCACTTTGCATGTCGGTATCGGAACATTCCGCCCCGTTAAGGCGGAAAACATTGAAGACCATAAAATGCATTCCGAGCATTACCACATTTCCGAAGAGACGGCAAAGCTGATTCACAATACCAAAGCAAACGGAGGGCGGGTAGTCGCGGTCGGCACAACGGCCTGCCGTACATTGGAAAGCGTAGCCACGCTATACGGCGATATAAAGGCTGCGGATGGCTGGACGAGCATTTTTATTTATCCCGGTTATACATTTCGCTGCATTGACGCTCTCCTTACTAATTTTCATTTGCCGGAAAGCACGCTTATTATGCTGGTATCTGCTTTTTATGACCGTGAAAAGATCTTAGCAGCATACAAAACTGCCGTAGATGAAAACTATCGGTTTTTCTCGTTCGGCGATGCAATGCTGCTGTTGTGATATAGGAGAATATATGGAGCAACTTTTTCAAGTATTACAAACCCAAGGTGAAGCTCGGCTTGGCAGATTCGTCACCGTACACGGTGAGGTGCAAACGCCGGCTTTCATGAACGTCGCCACGGCCGGCGCGATCAAGGGCGGGCTTTCTGCGTATGACTTAAAAGAAATCGGCTGTCAGGTGCAGCTTTGCAACACGTATCATTTGCATGTGCGGCCCGGGGACGAGCTGATCAAATCTCTCGGCGGCCTGCATCGCTTTACGGGCTTTGACGGGCCCATTTTGACCGACAGCGGCGGATTTCAGGTGTTCTCCCTTGCAAAGCTTCGTCAAATCCGCGAAGAGGGCGTGTATTTTAACTCCCATGTAGACGGGCGCAAGATTTTTATGGGGCCCGAGGAGAGTATGCGCATCCAGTCCAATCTCGGCTCTACGATCGCCATGGCGTTTGATGAATGCATGCAGAATCCGGCGGAGTACAATTACGCGAAAAATTCCTGTGCGCGCACCGTGCGCTGGCTGGAACGCTGCAAAACGGAAATGCAGCGGCTCAATGCTCTGCCTGACACGATCAATCCCCACCAGCTTTTATTTGGGATCAATCAAGGCTCTGTGTATGACGATCTGCGCATTGCGCACATGCAGCAAATTGCAGAGCTTGATTTAGACGGCTACGCAATCGGCGGGCTTGCGGTCGGCGAGCCTAAGGAAGATATGTACCGCATTATATCCGCCGTGACACCTTACATGCCGCAGAATAAGCCGCGCTATTTGATGGGTGTCGGCACACCGGGGAACATTTTGGAAGCCGTCAGCCGCGGCGTCGATTTGTTTGACTGCGTCATGCCCAGCCGCAACGCGCGGCACGGACAGCTTTTCACAAAACACGGCATCATCAACATCCACAACGAACGCTATAAAGCGGACCTTTCACCGATCGACAAAAGCTGCGGCTGTCCGACCTGCCGTCGCCATTCCCGCGCCTATATCCGCCATTTGTTCAAAGCGGGCGAAATGCTAGCCATGCGGCTTTGTGTAACACACAACCTCTGGTTTTATAATACGCTGCTTGCGGAAATTCGCGACGCACTGCAGGCAGGTACCTTTTCTGAATATAAACAGCAGTACGTGGAAATTCTGGACACGCGGATATGATTTTTCCGAACAGGTGTGTATAAACTGTTAATTTTTGCATTTTGCTTGCAAATCGGACAAATTCTATGTATAATACATTCGTTGAATTCAATTTTGGAGGAAAAACTATGTTTGACTTACTTACCCTGGAGGCTGCAACCTCTGCAACCGGTTCTCGCAGCAATATCGGCATGATCGTGCTGTTGGTCGTGATGGTTGCCGGTATGTATTTTCTGATGATCCGTCCGCAGCGCAAGCAGCAGAAAAAGGACCAGGAAATGCGTGAGAGCACCCAGGTCGGGGATGAGATCACCACCATCGGCGGAATCATGGGCCGTGTCGTTACCGTGAAAGAGGATTCGCTGATCATCGAAACCGGTGCCGACCGCAATAAAATGAAGATCGCGCGTTGGGCGATCCAGGTAAACAACACCGCCACGGAAAAGATGTGTGCGGAGCAGGAAGCTGCCAAGGCTGCAGCCGCAAAAGAACGCGAGGAAAAGGCCGCCGCAAAGAAAAAGAAGAGCAAAAAGGACAACTCTGACAAGGCTTAACAAACGGCATAAATATAAACACCCCCGCATACCGATTAGTAGGTTACGGGGGTGTTTTTTATGCCGAAAAAAAGAAGAAAACGGGCAGTACAAAGCAGAGAAGCGAACAAAGGCCTTCGCCCGATGCTGATTTGCGCGCTGCGTGCCGCTGCAATTTCACTGGTCGCCTTTTTGCTGCTGGTACTTTTGATCGCTGCCATCTATTTGAAACGCCAACCAACGGATCTGTTTTTGCAAATCGCGGCATTCGTATGCTGCGCCCTCGCATTTTTCCTTTGCGGCGTCTTTGCCTGCCGGAAAAACACTTTTCCGGTTGCGCAGGTCGGGCTGCTTGCTTCGCTGTTCCTGCTTCTTATTATACTTGGCATTCTGCTTATTCTATCGAAAGGCACGCTTTCTTTATATGTACTCATCGTGCTCGGATTTGCGCTGTTTTTACCGATTGCGGGAGGCTTACTCGGCAAGAGACTTTGATCGCTTTGCATGTTCGGTAAAATCGGTGCATATATATGCTTTGAACGGGCTTGTACGAGCCTGAAAGTGAAAAGCAAGGGAGCAAAAGTATATGAGGCGAAAGAAAAGACGTGCCACCATCATTGCAACCGGGCTGCATCGCAGAAGCCGCGCTAAATCGCCGATTTTAAAAAATCATCCAAAGCTGATTTTGCTGACCGCCGTTTTGATCTGCGGCTTGGTTTTAGGCGCCATGACGGTACGCAACCCAAATGAACAGCTCGCAGATGCCCTGCGCACCGTGATAGAAAACGAAATACAAACCGGGGCAGGCCAGCCGATATGGAAAAAATTTCTTTATTCGCTTGGTACAGAAACGCTGTATATGCTTATTGCCCTTATTTCGGGGCTTTGCGTTGCGGGCGAACCCTTGATTTGGGCACTGCCGCTTGTTAAAGGCATGGGGGTCGGGCTGATTGCTGCCTATTTATATAAAACCTACACGATCAACGGTATGTTGTATTTTTCTGCGGTTTATTTATTGCCATCCGTCATCGCTGCGGCAAGCTTCCTGTTTTGCTGCAACGAGAGCATTTTGATGACGCGGGATCTGAACCGCATCCTTCTAAAAAATGAAAATGCAGGCGCGGGCGGTGAAATGCTGCGCCTGTATTTCCTGCGGTATACGGTATTGTTTGGAAGCCTGGTATTTTCATCTGCTCTTGGCGCGGTGCTCGCCGCTTTCTTTTCCGAAAGGATCACGCTTCTTCTTTAGGCGCTTCCTTTTTCGTCTTCTGCCGCACTTTGGCAAGCGGATTTGCTTTGGATGCTTCCTGAAGCTGCTCATCTACCACATGCGTATAGATCTGTGTTGTACCGAGGTTTTCATGCCCCAAAATCTCTTTGAGCACCAATACATCTACATCGCCGTAGCGATACATCAGCGTCGCCGCCGTATGGCGCAGCTTATGTACAGAAAGCCCACGGTCTCCAAGCCCGCATTTTTCCAAATAGCCATATACGATATGCTGCACGGTTTTCGGGCTGATGCGCTTTTTGCGGCCGCTTAAAAACAAAGCCGTTTTGTCGGCTGCCGCCACGCCGTCCACGGGGCGCACTGCCATATAATTTTTGATCGCCGCTGTGCACGCGTCGTTTAGATAAATGGTGCGCTGTTTATTACCCTTACCGGTCACGACCAAGGTGTTATTATCTTTGATGTCCGTGTAATTGATGGAAACCAGTTCCGCTAACCGAAGGCCGCAATTCAAGAAAAGCGTCAAGATACAGTAATCACGTTCTTTATATTTCCCATCTACCGCATCCAGCAGCCGAAGACTCTCTTCTAAAGTCAGGTACTTCGGCTGCGTTTTTTTGAGTTTCGGCGTTTCCAGCTCCTGCATAGGGTTTTCATCCAAAAGCTTTCTCTGCACGGAAAGATATTTAAAAAAAGCCCGAATACTACTGGTTTTTCGCGCACGCGCCGCAGCGTCATTGTCACGTTCCATTTTACAATAGGATAGGAAAGCGTAGGCGTCACCGAGCGTAACAGAGCGGAAGAAAGAAATGTCTAAATCAGAAATATCCGTTTTTTCAAGCGAAAGGGCAGGGGAATCCCCGATCCTTTGGCTCTTCAAGTAGCGGAAAAACAGAGACAGATCCAGAACATATTCGTCCACCGTTAAGGCAGATTTGTTGCGAATGGCGTATTCATGATTGACAAAATCCCGCAACAGAGGCGGAAGATCCGGTGAATTGGCATATTTTAAAGGCATTGTATCACCTCTATAACTGTGAAACTGTTTCACGAAAATATTCTAAAAAATATACAGCTTTTTATATAAAATATAATATCACTAATTTTGCATTTTGTCACCCAAACAAGCCAAGAAAAGGCAAAGAAAGGTAAGCAGTCAGTCTTAAACTTAAACAATCATTTTAGACATTTCTATTACTTAATTGCAAAAATCCGCCGAAAGTCTTTTCGCTGTAAAACATACGTTCTCAAACGATACTTCAATAAGCGTACCCGAAAAAAGAATCAAATAATAAAAATTCTGCTAACTAAACAAAACGATGCTGAACACAGACGATAGAAATTTTTCTGACAGAGCTTGGTTCATTCACGAGAATAGGAATGGATAACTTTTGCGTAAAAAGTAGGACTGTTAATAGACAAATATTGAAGCAAGTGTAAAACGCAACTTTGAAAAGGTAAAACTATGAAAAGCATAATCTTTTATAGAAAAAGTACGACAAAGTGCAGATAATGGCTAAAGGTGCAGTAAATCGTATAGCAGCATAATAGAACGTTTTATAAAATCCGCTTATTTTCACTTAAAAACTGTAAAATCACTCCCCTTTATTATACAAAATATTTATTTTGTATAATTATGTATAATTTTTCATAAGCCCCCTTTCAGAGCCAGTCGAACAGAATTATACCGGTTTACTGTTTCCTGGTGTGAAATGAATCATTTGATTTTTGATTGATGTTATGTTATTGTAACATAGAACTTTGTATTTTGAAGAATATGACGGGTCGCAAATAAATTTATAACATATGTATCGGCTGTCGCTGTATTACTCAGCTTAAATTCACATGAGTAAGTAAAATTTTGCATTTCAGCTGCGCAATGCATGAAACCAGAAACCAAACATAAGTAAATTTTGTGACCAGAACGCATAAGCCGTTTATAACGCCACATTCTAACATTTAGTTTTTATAACGCACTCTCCCCTTTTGTATCGATAGATACTTAGGTCGTGCCGGAGTACGCTTTTGGAGGCAAAACCATGAGCAAAACGGAACCCGTACTTTTTACGAATATGTGCATGATCTCGGATGGTAAAGGCAATGTGCTTGTAGAAGATCGGTTGGACCCCGATTGGCCGGGCATCACCTTCCCCGGCGGGCATGTGGAATACGGCGAATCTTTTACGGACGCGATGATTCGGGAGGTTTTCGAGGAAACGGGTTTGACGGTTTCAAACCTGCAACTGTGCGGCATCAAAGATTGGACGATGCAAGACGGCACACGATACATGATCCTGCTTTATAAAACAGATACTTTTTCGGGATCGTTGCGCTCGTCTGAGGAAGGACAAGTATTTTGGACGCCGCTGAAGAGCTTTCTGGAATTGCCTTTGGCAGACGGCATGCCGATGACGCTGCGTGTGTTTTTAGATGATAACCTTTCTGAGCACTTTTTTTCTAAAAAGGAAGCGGAAAAGGATGAATGGGACGAAATGCTCAAATAAAATTCTACGAATATCAAACGCCCGAACGATAATTCGGGCGTTTTTACATAGCATTTATTTGGCGACATTGGACGGCGCTTGGGCACATAAATCGTCCAAAAAGCATTGCAGCTCGGCAAAACCGCCGTTCGGGAAAAGTGAAATATCCTTTTGGCTGCGGTTGATCAGACAATCGGACAGCAGAAAGACCCGCATGCCGAGCGACTCAGCTACCATATCCTCATCCACATCGTTGCCGACCATTAAGCATTCCGCCGGCCGGCAATCGAGTTTTTTGAGGATTTCAAGGTAGTATTTCGGGTTCGGTTTGCAAAAGCAGGCGTTTTCATAGGTGGTGTACAATGCAAAATCCTTGGGATCAAGCCCTGCCCAGCGGATACGGCTTTCCGTTGCAACACGCGGGAAAACGGGATTGGTCGCAAGCACAGCCGTCATCCCCTTTTGCTTTACAAGATCAATGATCTCTTTTGCATATGGAGAGAAGCCGCACGCCTTTGCGACGTCTTGGAACTCGTTTTTGTAGTAATCTTCTAAAACGGGTTTGAGCTTTACGATTCGCTCGCCAAAAATTTCGGTGAAAACACGCCAAAAGGCGGCTTCATTGGTACAGCTGCCATCATTTTTGATCTCAGCACCCACGGCTTTCCACAAGCCCTCCTCCAGTGCCTTCGGTTCAAATTCATAGGGCAGCAGCTTTTCACCTAACCCCTTGAAATACGCATATACAAAAGTCTTTTGGTCCATTGGCAGCAAGGTGCCGTCCAAATCAAATAATACGGTACGAATCATAAAATACGGGTGCAGCTCCTGTGTCGCTTATTTTGCTTCATTGGTAAGACAAGCATCCGTCACGCGGCGGAAACGCGCGGTAATATCCCGCGGGCGTGTGACTGCAGAACCGATCACAACCGCATAGGGCTTTGCTTCCCAAACCTTTTGAAGCTGCCCGACTTCCCAAATGCCGCCCTCCGCAATGACATGCGCATGAACGGTTTGCACAAGCTGTGCAATAAAGTCATAATCCGGGATAGAAATGCCCTTTGTAGCAGCAGTGTAGCTGCGCAGTGTGCAACCGATATAGTCAAAGCCAAGGGAATCCGCGTACTTTGCATCCTCCATGTCCGCAATATCCGCCATGATCTCCACCTGTGGTTTGTTGGAACGGATATAGCGCACCAGATCCTCCAACTTCTCCCCGTTCGGCCGGCTGCGGCGTGTTGCGTCGAGCGCAACGACCTCCGTATCCGTTTCTGAAAGCAACGCCTTAACTTCCTTTAACGTCGGCGTAATATAGACCTCACTGTCGGGATATTCGGCTTTGATGATACCGATGGTCGGCAGATCAACTTCCGCTTTGATGCTGTTGATGTCCGAAACATAGTTGCAGCGGATGCCGTCTGCGCCGCCTTCTTTTGCCGCCTTCGCCATCAGGTGCATAATATTATACCCGTAAAGCGGCTCCCCTTTTACGGCCTGACAGCTGATGATCAGGCTGCCCTGTTTGATGTGTGCCAAAACTTACACCCCGCTTGTGAGTCTGTCGGCAATTTCCTTTGCCTTTTTCTTGCCCTCCGCGCTCAGCGGCAGGAACGGCTTCCTGCAGCCGCCGACATGGATGCCGAGATCGTTGAGGATCTCTTTTTCCATTTGGAACGTGCCGTACGGGATGATTGCCGTGATGATCTCGTCGGCCTTTTCCTGCGCCGCCTGCGCCGCCTGAATATCGCCTTTGACAAAATTGTTGTAAATATCGAGAATGATGCCGGGCATAAAGTTATAGGTGCTGCCGATACCGCCGTCAGCGCCCATGGAAAGCCCTGCGACAAGCATTTCATCAAAGCCGTTGAACACGAAAAGATCGCGCTCCAAGTGCTTGAACTGCTCGAGCTCAAAGAGGTTTTGAGAGGTGTGCTTAATGCCGAGCAGCTTATCGTCGTGGATAAAGGAATTCACCACATCAAGCATCCCGTTAAAGCCGCCCGCGTTCGGGAAATTATACATCAGCATGGGCAGCGAAGTTGCATGCATAATGTCCCCGTAATACGTCTGGATCGCCTCGAGCGGGAACGAATAATAAAACGGCGCAACCGCGCTGACAGCATCAAAACCGCTGTCCTCCGCTACTTTTGCCATACGAATAGCGCTGTCTGTGGAAATAGCGCCGACGTGGGCAAACAGATTGCATTTGCCCTGCATCGCCTTACCGACGATGCGGAACACCTCCATACGCTCCTCTTCCGTCAGTAAGAAGCCCTCACCTGTACTGCCGCCGACATAAAGCCCTGTCAGTCCTGAACCGATGCAGTGCTCGGCAAGGCGCACAAGTCCTTCCTTATCTAAGCTGCCGTCCTCGTGAAACGGCGTCATCAATGCAGCGTAAACGCCTTTAAAGTCTTTCATGTTGTTTCCTCCATACTTTTATGATCGCTCTCGTCCGCAAAGTACGGAGAGAGAAAATCGACAACTTTCGGGTTGTTCAGAACGAGCCGGTCAAAGGCATATCCTGCCAGATGGGAAAGATCCGCACGGAAAGCGCTGTACTTTTCGCCGTATTTTTTCTGCATATGACGTGCAGCGGCGGCTGTAACAAGCAAAGTCGTACTGCCAAGCACCGCACCCGCAAAATTACTCCATTTTGTTTTGCGCATAGTCTTCCTCCCGGCGGCTTGTCCGCTTAAATGATGGCTTCAAATGCTTGACGAATATTGCTCACGCCGACGACCTCAATGTTCGCCCGCAGAGATTTTTTGATCTTGACGAGATTATATTTGGGAACGACACACTTGTGGAAGCCCAGTTTTTCCGCTTCACGAATACGCTGTTCACAGGCAGTAACCGCACGGATCTCGCCGCCCAAACCGATCTCGCCGAAGGCAAGCACGTCCTCCGGCACGGGAACATCCTTTAATCCGGAAACCACGGCGAGCGCCACGGAAAGGTCACAGGCGGGCTCGTCGATCTTCAAGCCGCCGACGACGTTCACATAACAGTCCATATTGCCCACAAAATACCCGGCGCGCTTTTCGAGCACCGCGAGCAGCATCGCAACACGGCCGTAATCTACGCCTGTCGCCATACGGCGCGGCGTACCGAAGCCCGTCGGCGTTACAAGACTTTGCACCTCCGCCATGATGGGGCGGGAGCCTTCCATGATACATGCCACACAAGAACCGGATACGTTTTTCGGACGACCCGAAAGCAGCATCATCGACGGATTTTCGACTTCAACAAGACCCTTGTCCTGCATTTCAAATACGCCGATCTCATTGGTTGAACCATAGCGGTTCTTCACAGCACGCAAAATGCGGTAGGACAGGTTGCGATCCCCTTCGAAATACAGAACCGCATCTACGATATGCTCCAGAACCTTGGGTCCTGCGATATTGCCGTCCTTATTGACATGCCCGACAATGACGATCGGGATATTGAGCGTTTTTGCCGTGCGCATAAAAAGATTAGTCGTTTCCCGCACCTGCGTTACACTGCCGAATGAAGAATTCAGCTCCGGGATATTCATTGTTTGAATAGAGTCTACCATGACGATGTCAGGCTTTTCGGAAGCGAGGACTTCACAGATATACTGGGCATCCGTCTCACAGAGCAGCGAAAGGTTGTCCGTGGAAACACCGAGCCGCGCCGCACGCAGTTTCAGCTGGTGCGCCGATTCCTCCCCCGACACGTACAGCACGCGCAGGGCTTTGCCCAAATGCTCACAGATCTGCAAAAGCAGCGTAGACTTGCCGATACCCGGGTCGCCGCTGAGTAAAACCAAAGAGCCTTTTACAAGCCCGCCGCCAAGCACACGGTTAAGTTCCCGAAGCCCTGTGTCAAAGCGGTGCTCCGTATCCGCTGTGATCTCCGAGAGCTTTTGTACTGTGCTGCGGTTCATGTTACCGGATGCAGCGCGTCGCTTTGCTGTCGGCGTGACCGGCGCGCGCAGCTCTTCCTCCAGCGTGTTCCATGCACGGCATCCGGGACACTGCCCGTACCATTTGGAAGACTCATACCCGCAGGCCGAACATACATATATGGTTTTTGCAGTTGATGCCATATTGATTCCTCTGCTATGTGTTCAAATATTCCAAAATGCCCGTAGCAATGCAAAATGCCAATTGCTTTTGATAGGCCTCATCTTTCAGTTTTTTTAAATCTTCCGCATTAGACAGAAAACCACATTCTACGAGCACCGCAGGTTTTTGCGCATAGTACAGCAAATAGATGGAACTGCCGGATTTTTCGATCTCACGCGTATTTTCAGGTTGTAAAAGCATACAGACACTGTTTTGAATCGTTTGCGCAAGCTGTGCGCTCGCCGTGGTATTCGGAGAATAAAAAACCTGCGTACCGGATAATGCGCTGTCTGAATACTTGTTTTGATGAATGCTCACAAAGATACAGTTTTCCGTCTTCTCCATAAGCTGCATGCGATTGTGGATATCCGATACCTTTTTTTCGCGGATCGTCTGCGCGCTGCTGTCATGGATAGAAACATCAGAAGTACGCGTCATAGCAGTTCGGATGCCCATCGCACCGAGCTGCTGCTCTAAAAGCTGTGCGATCTGCAAATTGATATACTTTTCTTCCGTTCCGTCGTTTGCCACAGCGCCGCCGTCTACGCCGCCATGCCCCGCATCTATGAGAACAGTGACTTGCTGTTCGGTTGCAGAAAAATCGGAGGAAGCCGCAAGAGAAAAACGAAAAGAATACAGGAAATAAGAAAAACAAATGAGGAGCAGCAAAACGGACGCCGCCATTTGCAAATGCGCCTTTTTCCGCATAGAATCACCCCGGAAATACTATGCGAAAGACGTTTTAAATATTATAGACGATTGTCCTTGGAAAGACAAGGGATTCAAGAAAAAAACGTAGAAAGATACCGTTTTTTTCTTGAAAAAAAGCAGCACACGCAACCTGCGTGTGCTGCTGAAAATCGGACATTATTTCATCATGCCGGCAACTTCTTCAGCGAAGTTGTCTTCACGCTTCTCAAGACCCTCGCCTTTTGCGTAGCGGATAAAACGCGTAACTTTAATATCCGCACCGAGGTCTTTTGCAACGGAAGCCACATATTTTGCAACCGACATATCGCCGTCCTTAACGAACGCCTGATCGAGAAGGCAATTCTCCTTATAGAACTTGCCGATCTTACCGTCAACGATCTTAGCAAGCACCTGTTCAGGCTTGTTCGCCATTTTGGGATCCTCGGCAAGCTGAGCCTTCATAATTCCCTTTTCATGCTCCAGGACATCTGCCGGCACGCTCGCCTCGTCGAGATACGACGGATTCATTGCAGCGACCTGCATGGCAACATCCTTGCCCATGACCTTGAACGCATCCTTAGCAGCAGTCGCATCGTCGGTATCGAACACAACCAGTACACCAACCGTGCCGCCGCCGTGAATGTAATCGACCGTAATGCCTTCTACGCGCTCAAAGCGGCGAATTTTCATATTCTCGCCGATGGAAAGCACCATATCCTGCAGGTTCTCCTGTACCGTGCGGGTATCGCCTGCAAGCGGTGTAGCAAGCAAAGCGTCCACATCCGCAGGGTTAGAATCTGCGATCGTCTTAGCAACAGCGGCAACATAGTTGACGAATTTTTCATTCTTCGCCACGAAGTCGGTCTCAGAGTTCACTTCTACAAGCACGCTGACCTTCTTGTCCGCGTCCGTATACGCGTAAACAATGCCTTCTGCGGCAATTCTGCCCGCCTTTTTGGCGGAAGCGGCAAGACCCTTTTCACGAAGCACGTCGATAGCCTTGTCCATATCGCCGTCGGCTTCGGTCAAAGCTTTTTTGCAATCCATCATCCCGACGCCCGTCTTTTCACGAAGCGCCTTGACATCTGCTGCGGTAAATGCCATAATCAATTCCTCCGATTCTAATCTTTGTAAAGCTGCCCGTACAAAAAGTCGCACGGGCAGTTTTGATTTCTTATTTCTCTTCCGCTTCTTGGGCGGCTTCGAGAGCTGTATCCTCTTCTTCGGCAGCAGCGCCCTGCATCCCCTGCTTGCCCTCAAGCACTGCGTCCGCTATTGCGCCGGAAATCAGCTTCACGGCACGAATCGCATCATCGTTGCCGGGAATGACATAGTCGATCTCGTCGGGATCACAGTTGGTGTCCACGATCGCGATGATCGGGATACCGAGCTTGCGCGCTTCCGCGACGGCAATGCGCTCCTTGCGCGGGTCAACAATGAACATCGCGGCAGGCTGTTTTTTCATTTCGGTGATACCGCCGAGGAATTTCTCCAGCTTTTCGATCTCGAGTTCAAGCTTAGCGGCTTCCTTCTTCGGCAGAAGATCAAACGTACCGTCCTCACGCATGGTCTGCAACTGGGCGAGACGCTTGATTCTCTTTTTAATCGTGACAAAGTTCGTCAGCATGCCGCCAAGCCATCTGGCATTGACATAGGGCATACCGCAGCGGGTCGCTTCATCCTTAATGGATTCCTGCGCCTGCTTTTTCGTGCCGACAAAAAGGATCTCGTCGCCGTTCGCCGCAACGTCGCGGACGAACATATAGGCTTCGTCGAGCTTTTTGACCGTCTTTTGCAGATCAATGATGTAGATCCCGTTTCTTTCGGTGAAGATGTACGGCGCCATTTTTGGGTTCCATCTTCTGGTCTGGTGCCCGAAATGCACACCGGCTTCGAGCAGTTGTTTCATGGATACGACTGACATAAGTTTCCTCCTTATTTGTACCTCCGCACGGTTCAGCTTGACGGCAAGACACATTTCGTGCAATTTTGCCGCAATCCCCGCGCGTGCGAATTGCGTATAGGATTATAGCATTGAAAGGGATTAAATGCAAGCATTTTTTACCGTTTTTCAAAGATTTTTTTCTGGATTGCTGCCAGTTTTTTCCGCCTTTTTTCGGTCTCCTCCGGCAAAATCGAGAAACTTCCGTCTGTATTCTGCCGACAGACATCCCCCTCTTGTGCCAAAGCGCCCGAAAAAGACGCTTGCGAGACGCGGACAAAACTGCCCTGCGGCGTCTCCAGTACGACTAAATCCCCTTCCAAACGGTCTACGATCCAATACTGCATATCATTTCTCCGTCTGTACGCCGACACGCGCACCGTCACTTGTCACCACGATCGTACCGTTTCGATCCGTGCGCCGATAGTCGATGCCCATTGCGTCGAGCCGTTCTAAGATCTCCGTGCTCGGCAGATTGTAACTGTTCCCTTCTCCGCAGGGAATCACGGCAAGCGTCGGCGAGACAGCACGCAAATATGCTTCACTTGAAGCGGTTTTCGAGCCGTGATGCCCG
Source organism: uncultured Oscillospiraceae bacterium (assembly GCA_900545625.1). Classification (GTDB taxonomy): domain Bacteria; phylum Bacillota; class Clostridia; order Oscillospirales; family Acutalibacteraceae; genus Fimenecus. The sequence goes on from UQZS01000001.1 coordinate 50,780, forward strand.
AGCTTGATCACATCCGCCTGCACGGGAAGCCCCGTTTCGAGAATGTCATCCTCCGACGGGGTTTCGGCGTCGCCTTGGAACAAAAATGCGGTATCTTCATAAACCGCACGCACCACAACGGAGGTATCGTTTAGCTCCGTGTAGTCTCGGTTCGGCGCAAGCACGGTAAAGCTGAACGCGGTCAGCGTATATACATTGCCCGGCTGGGCCGCAATGACATTTGCGCCGCTTGCGTTCAGGGCATACAGCAGATCCTCATAGACAGCGGTCGTCGGCGTATTCTCTTCCGTATACCGCGGCATGATCACGTTTTCGACCGCGTAATTCTCCAACACTTCGTCCGCACTGCCGATGTGGTCGGCATGCGCGTGCGTCAAAATCAGGTAACGAAGACTCGTGATCCCCTGCGACTGCAAGTACGCATCAATCGTGCGGTAGGCATCCACGTCGCCCGCGTCAATCAACACAGCGTCGTCTCCGCAGACGACCAGACTGCAGTCCGCCTGTCCCACGTCAATATAGTGCACGGAAAACGGATATTCACTTGCAGAGACCGTTTCATTAAGCCCCGCCGCGCGAAAGATCTCTTCCCAGCTCGGCAGCCCCAACTGCGGAAAGAAGGAAATCAGCGCCGATACCAAAAGTATACACGCTGCGGCAATTGCAAGGAAAAGGCGCGGCAGCTTACGCCCCCGGGTCGTTCTGCGCTTTGCCATGCTTTCTCTCCCCCCTTTATATCCGGCTTAAAAAGGCGCTTCGGGCGCTTCCGGCTCCTGCGCAGGCGTTTCGCTCTCGGAATAGTCCCGTCCCGCGCCGCCTTGCGCGAGTGCGTTCATCTCATACCACTGCTGCTTGGAAATCAATACTTTGCGCGGCTTACTGCCCTCGTAAGGCCCGATGATACCGCGTTCTTCCAAATTGTCAATAATGCGAGCGGCGCGCGCATAGCCGAGCTTCAGTTTCCGCTGTAAAAGCGTTGTAGAAGCCATTTGCGCATCCACGACAACCTCTATCGCTTTCGGGATCATTTCGTCGGCTTCGGATTCCTCGTCGGATTCACCTGCTGCACCGCCGTTTTTCTTCTTTTCCATGGCGGCCTGCCGTTCGATCTCCTGCATGACTTCGTCATCATACGCCGACTGCTGCTGCCCCTTGATAAAGTCCACGACTTTCTCGACCTCGCTGTCGGAAAGATAGCAGCCCTGCACACGGACGGGCTTTGCTATGCCGACAGGATAGAACAGCATATCGCCGTTGCCCAATAGTTTTTCCGCGCCTGCCGCGTCAATGATCGTGCGTGAGTCGATCTGCGACGATACCTTTAACGAAATGCGGCTTGGGATATTTGCTTTGATAAGTCCCGTAATGACATCCACGGAAGGGCGCTGGGTGGCAATGACCAAATGCATGCCCGCTGCGCGCGCCATCTGCGCCAAGCGACAAATGGAATCCTCCACTTCATGCGGCGCCGCCATCATGAGGTCGGACAACTCATCGATAAAAATCACGATCTGCGGCATTTTCTTTTCGCCGATGCTCTCACAAATGCTGTTGTAGCCGTTGATGTCGCGCACATTATTATCGGAAAACGCCTTATAGCGCGTCAGCATTTCCGTAACAGCCCACGCGAGCGCGCCCGACGCTTTGCGCGGGTCGGAGACAACCGGCACAATCAAATGCGGAATACCGTTATAGACCGTGAATTCCACCTGCTTAGGGTCGATCATCAAAAGCTTGACTTCGTCCGGCGTAGCGTTATACAAAAGGCTTACGATCATGGAATTCAGGCACACGGATTTGCCCGAGCCCGTTGTACCGGCGACAAGCAGGTGCGGCATTTTGGCAAGGTCGGCATAGGTGCAGTTGCCTGCAATATCCTTGCCGAGCGCAACAAACAGCTTAGACTTTGCACTGCGATACTGGTCGGTATCGATGATCTCACGCAATGTGACCGTGGCACGGTTTTTGTTCGGCACCTCGATACCGACCGCTGCCTTGTTCGGGATCGGCGCTTCAATGCGCAGCCCGCCGGCAGCAAGGTTAAGCGCAAGGTCATCCGTCAGATTTGTGATCCGGCTGATCTTTACGCCTGCCGCAGGCTGGATCTCATAGCGTGTAACGGAAGGTCCCCGGCAAATGTCCACAATGCGCGTCTCCACGCCGAAGCTTTTGAGCGTGTCCACAAGCTTCGTCGCGTTCGCCTTCAATTCGTCCTCATATTTCATATTGCGCGCGGCCTTCGGCGGCGCAAGGCATTCAAGCGGCGGCTTGACATACGCTTTCTGCGGTACTTCGTCCGTCTCTTGCTCCTCTGTGTTTTGTGCCTTCTCCTCCGGCTTGTCCGTGCCGAATTTTTCGGCAGAGATCGGAATGATACCGTCGGCGGGAAGCTTGGGCTCGGGTTCTTTCATCTTATTGATGATGTCATCCAGCAAAACAGGCTTTTTATCCGAATCTTTATCCGACGCCTGCGCTGGTTGATCTGGATCCGTTACAACCTGTGCGATCTCCTCTTCTTCCTTTTTGCGGCTGCGTTTTTTCTTTGGGGACTGCGACACAGGCGCGGGACCGAGATCCACATCCACGTTATATTCGCGTTCACGCTTTTGTGCAAGCTCTTCGAGTTTTTCTTCGCGGTATTCCCCGGCTTTCTGCACGGGTTTGGCAACGCCGCGGAAAAGCTTGATCAGCGTCATGCCCGTCATCAGCATCACGCAAAGGAAAATCAATATCAAAACAATTGCGATCGCTGCAGCTTTCCCGCTGCCGGTCGCAAGCAGGATAAGGCCGCCGAACACCGCGCCGACAGCACCGCTGCCGGTAAAGGAGCCCTCTAAACGGAATGCATTGAAGGCATCAGCGATGTCCGCACCGAAATCGACCGTACCGCTGAAAGAAAAAATATGTATGGCGGAAGCGATCAACACGATCAGCAGGACCGCTTCCGTAACTTTTGCGCCTACTTTTGTACCTGCCTTGTCCAAAGTTGCCATAACGGCCACATAGATCAGCAGAAGCGGGATTACAAACGAGCAGAAGCCGAACAGCCCGAATAGTCCGCTGCGAAGTCCGCCCCAAAGGCCGCCGCCCGGGATAAAGCACAGGCACAAAAGCAGCAACGCCACACAGAACAACACTACGGCTGCAAGCTGTTTTTGTGCAGACCTGCGCTGTTCCTTTGCCTGCTGTGCCGCTGCGCGCGACCCCCGCGATGGGGGCGAAGTTCTTTTTTTACCGGATGATGCAGCCATCCAATTCTCTCCTTACCTTATGTGTGTGCGGCGTCCCCCGCCTCACGTTTCAATATCATAGAATACAAACAGTCGAGCGCATCCGAAAGGCCGCCGAGGCAGTCGATCATGCCCGAATCCACCGCCTGCTTGCCTTCAAGCACCGTACCTACATCTGTTGCAAGCTCTCCGGTCGCCAGCATATACTCCCGGAAGCGTTTCGGCGGCATGTTGGAATTGCGCGCGACGAAATCCACGATGCGCTCCTGCATTTTTTGAAAATACGAAAAGGTCTGCGGCACGCCGAGCACAAGCCCGTTCATGCGCACAGGGTGGATCGTCATTGTGGCGGAAGGCACAATAAACGACTGTTTTGCCGCAACAGCCAGCGGAACGCCGATCGAATGACCGCCGCCGAGCACCAGGGAAACGGTCGGCGTCTGCATCCCGCTGATGAGCTCCGCGATTGCAAGACCCGCTTCGATATCCCCGCCTACCGTGTTAAGGATAACAAGCAGCCCTTCGATCTCACTGCTCTCCTCAATCGCAACAAGCTGCGGAATGACATGCTCGTATTTTGTGGTTTTATTCTGTGCAGGGAGAATATAGTGCCCCTCAATCTGACCGATCACGGTCAGGCAATGGATCAGATGCCCGTCTTTGGAAACGGTGATGGAACCAGTCTCCACGATCTCGCGGATCGGCGATGTGTCCTCGTGCTCGTGCGCCTCTTCCTCCTGCGTTTCAGGTGCCGCCGGGGCAGAAGCCATTATAGTCTGAAATAAGCTCGCCTGATTTTTTGTACGCATACTTAGGACCTCACATTTTGTTTTTGTCCATAGTATGCGCAATACGCGCCGGTTTTTGCGTGCGCAAGTATTGTAGCACAAACGCAAAAATGAATCAATCCCCCTGAGCTTTCAAAAGCGGAAATCGGGCATTTTCCGCCGTCGGTTCGATTTCGGCACACAGACACTTTTTCGTAATATTTCTTATTAAAATCTTTGCCGATTCATTGACAAACTTTCCTATAGGTATTAAAATATGTCCGTGAGATTGTTAAAAAATTGAAAAAGTTAGGAGATCCGAAAATATGGGATTGACAGTTGCACAAAAACTGATCAAAAGCCACCTCGTTTCAGGCGATATGACGCCGGGCAGCGAGATTGGCCTTCGCATTGACCAGACGCTTACACAGGACGCCACCGGCACAATGGCGTACCTTGAATTTGAAGCGATGGGCATTGAGCGCGTGCGCACGGAGCTTTCCGTGGCTTACATCGATCACAACACGCTGCAAACCGGCTTCGAAAACGCCGACGACCACCGTTTCATCCAGTCAGTCGCCAAAAAGCGCGGTATTCGCTTTTCGCGTCCCGGCAACGGCATCTGCCATCAGGTGCATTTGGAGCGTTTCGGCAAACCCGGCAAAACGCTGATCGGTTCGGACAGCCACACCCCGACAGGCGGCGGCATCGGGATGCTCGCCATGGGCGCAGGCGGTTTGGACGTCGCGGTCGCCATGGGCGGCGGCACTTACTACATCACCATGCCGAAGATCGTAAACGTACACCTTACAGGCAAACTTTCACCTTACGTTGCGGCAAAGGACGTGATCTTGGAAGTCCTGCGCCGTATGACCGTCAAGGGCGGCGTCGGTAAGATCATTGAATACACGGGCGAAGGCGTAAAGTCGCTTTCCGTTCCCGAGCGCGCTACCATTACAAATATGGGCGCAGAGCTTGGCGCAACGACTTCTGTGTTCCCTTCCGATGAAGTGACCAAGGCGTTTTTGGAAGCGCAGTGCCGCGCCGAGGATTGGTCTGCTTTAGAAGCGGACGCGGACGCCGTTTACGACGAGACGATTGAGATCGACCTTTCCGCACTCGCGCCGATGGCTGCGATGCCGCATATGCCCGACCGTGTGAAATCCGTTACGGAGATCGGTAAGATTAAGATCGATCAGGTCTGCATCGGTTCCTGCACGAATTCCTCGCTTATGGATATGCTCAAGGTTGCAACGATTTTAAAGGGGAAAACCGTGTGCCCGACTGTTAGCCTTTCTATCGCACCTGGTTCCAAGCAGGTACTCAATATGCTCGCCAAAGACGGCGCTTTGGCCGATATGATCGACGCAGGCGCGCGCATCCTTGAAAGCGCGTGCGGCCCTTGCATCGGCATGGGGCAGTCGCCGAATTCCGGCGGTGTTTCGCTGCGCACGTTCAACCGTAATTTTGAGGGTCGCTCCGGTACGGCAGATGCAGGCATTTATCTTGTCAGCCCCGAGGTCGCTGCGTATTCAGCACTTACCGGTGTGCTTTCCGACCCGCGCGAGCTCGGCGAGCCGCTGCACATCGATATGCCGGCAAAATTTGACGTTAACGACAATATGATCGCCATGCCCGCGTCTCCCGAAGAGGCGAAAGACGTGGAAGTGCTGTACGGCCCGAACATCAAGCCTTTCCCGACAACAGACAAACTGCCCGATTCGATCGAAGCAAAAGCGGTGCTCAAAGTCGGCGATGATATCACGACCGACCACATCATGCCTGCGGGCGCAAAGATCCTCCCCTACCGCTCCAACATCCCCTACCTTTCGCAGTTCTGCTTTGCGGTTTGTGACAAAACCTTTGCCGAACGCTGCAAACAAGAAGGCAAGGGCATTGTCATCGGCGGCGCGAACTACGGGCAGGGCTCTTCGCGTGAACACGCGGCGCTCGTGCCGTTGTATCTCGGCGTTAAGGCGGTCGTCACCAAATCCTTTGCGCGCATCCACTGTGCGAACCTCATCAACGCCGGGATCCTGCCGCTGAACTTCCAAAACGAAGCGGATTATGACAAGATCTCGCAGGGCGACGAGCTGAGCTTGCCGAACATCAAATCGGAATTGGAAGGTGGTGCCCCCGTAACGCTGGAAAACAAGACGACCGGCGAACGCTATATGCTCACCTATTCGCTGTCCGAGCGGCAGAAAGACATTCTGCTTGCAGGCGGTCTGCTCAATTATACGAGAGAATCCCTGTAATCTTAAGGAGGCAACCCCATGACTGAAGCAAATCTGCAAAAAGCTCTGCAAGCCTTTGAAGCGCTGGTGCGCGAGCAATCGGCGCGTTCCGACCGCATTAAAGCCCAAAAGGATTTTGTGGACTATGATAAGCTCGATAAGATCATCATCGGCGTATGTGGCGGTGACGGTATCGGCCCGATCATTACAAAAGAATCCGCGCGCGTGCTTGCCTATATGCTTGCAGACGACGTAAAGGCTGGCAAGGTCGAATTCCGTGAGATCGACGGGCTGACCATTGAAAACCGCGTAGCGGTGATGAAAGCGATCCCTGACGATGTGCTTGAACAACTCAAGGCCTGCCATGTTATTTTAAAAGGCCCGACCACCACGCCGCAGGCGGGCGATCCGTGGCCCAACATTGAAAGTGCAAACGTCGCCATGCGCAAGGCGCTGGATCTGTTTGCCAACGTCCGCCCCGTCAAGGTGCGCGAGCTCGGTATCGACTGGACATTCTTCCGTGAGAACACGGAGGGCGCGTATGCGGTCGGCTCCAAAGGCATCGAAGTAGACGACGACCTCGCGATGGATTTTGTTGTTACAACCAGCGAGGGTACGGAGCGCATCGCACGCCTTGCTTATGAATACGCGCGCAAAAACGGCAAAGACCGCGTTTCGATCATCAATAAGGCAAATGTAATCAAAACAACGGACGGCAAATTTTTGCGTATCTGCAAAAAGGTCGGCGAGGAATATCCTGAAATCACCACGGACGAGTGGTATGTCGACATCACCACCGCCAAGCTGATCGACGAAAAGCGCAGACGCGATTTCAAGGTATTCATCCTGCCAAACCTGTACGGCGATATCATCACCGATGAAGCTGCGGAGTTCCAGGGCGGCGTTGGTACGGCGGGCAGCGCAAATCTCGGCAAGCGCTATGCCATGTTTGAAGCCATTCACGGTTCCGCGCCGCGCATGGTGCGTGAAGGACGTGCACAGTACGCCGACCCCTGCTCCATGCTGCGCGCAAGCGTAATGCTTCTGTCGCACATCGGCAAGCAAAAGCAAGCGGATCTTCTGGAACGTGCTTTGGATATCTGCATGTTTGAAGAAAAGAAATTACAAATCACCGGGCGCGAAGACGGCGCGACCTGCAGCGCCTTCGGCGACTACGTCATGGAGACCGTTCGGTCACTCAGCGAATGAGGTGAGTTCATGCCTAAAAACGACGTTTCCCTTTCGGTCATTAAACGGCTGCCCCGCTACTATCGTTTTTTAGGGGAAATGAAGAAAAACGGGGTGCAGCGTATCTCCAGCAGTGAGCTTTCCAAACGCATGGGCTTTACTGCCTCACAGATCCGCCAGGACTTAAACTGCTTCGGTGGCTTCGGGCAGCAAGGATACGGCTACAATGTCAGTCAGCTCTATGCGGAGATCGGCAAGATCCTCGGCGTCAACAAAAAAGCTAAAACCGTGCTCATTGGCGCGGGCAACCTCGGCAGAGCCGTTGCAGCGCATATGTCCTTTGAGGAGCGCGGCTTCAACCTGATCGGGATCTTTGACCGTAACGAGGCGTTGGCCGGTCAGCTGGTGCGCGGGTTGCCGATCCGGCAGATCGACGGACTTTATGATTTCTGCCGTGAAAATGCGCCGGCCGTTGCGGTGCTGTGCATCCCGAGCGAAAGCGCCGCAGAGGTCACGCAGGAGCTCGTCAATCTTGGTGTTAAAGGCTTTTGGAATTTCACGCACTATGATATTTCAGCAAATTATCCGGGCGTTGCAGTTGAAAACGTGCATCTGTCCGACAGCCTTATGACGCTCAGCTACCATCTAAATAATCTCTGAGCCTTTAAAAAATGCGCCGTGCAGATCCTGCACGGCGCATTTTTGTGTGCAATTTGGAATCAAATCTCGTCAGAATCGGCATCTGTGTCCGGCGGAAGCTCCTGCGCAAGCAGGTTGAGCTTGTGCAAACAGTCCTTACAGATCTTCATACCGTGGTACTCCACCGTATTGTCCGCGTTGTCACAAAAAATACAGGCGGGCACATACTTCTTCAAAATAACACTGTCGGCTTCGGTGTAAAATTCCACATAGCTTTTGTCATCGATCAAATGCAAAAGCTTCCGAATCTCCATAGGCAGAACGATCCGGCCCATTTTATCCAGTCCGCGGACAATCCCGGTTGATTTCATCGACGCACCTCCATTTTACAAATTGAAATTGCTTTCGTATCATTATTACATTTTTTGACAGTTTTGTCAATATTAGCATAATTTTGTGCTCGACAAAATAGACTGTATCGGTGATGGGTATGATGAATTATATTTGGTCGGGCATGATCGTGCTCGCAATCGTATTCGCTGTTTGCAGCGGCAACACCCAAGCGGTGTCGGACGCGGTATTTTCGGCGGCGGAAGAAGCCGTGACCGTAACGCTTAAAATGCTCGGCATGTTTTGCCTTTGGGGCGGTTTGATGCGCGTGGCACAGCAGGCAGGCTTAACGGAACGTTTCGCGCGGTTGCTCTCCCCGCTTCTAAATCGACTGTTCCCGGGAATTCGGGACGATGCGGCGGCAAAGAGCGCGGTTTCCATGAATATCACCGCCAACCTGTTCGGGCTCGGGAATGCCGCAACACCGCTCGGTATTGAGGCAATGCGGCGGCTGAAGCGGCACGCGCCGGCGATGGATACGGCAAGCAACGACATGATCCTGTTTGTTGTGCTGAATTCCGCCTGTATTCGTCTGATCCCGACTACCGTAGCCATGCTTCGCCATGAAAGCGGCTCGCAAGCACCGATGGAGATTTTACCTGCAACGCTTTGTGTGTCGTTTCTCGGTTGTGCGGGCGCAATCCTGCTCACAAAGCTGCTCGGGAGAAAACACGGATGAGCGAGATCGGAACCGTTGTCCTTCTGTTCTGCATCGGAGGTATCTTGATTTACGGCGCATGTAAGCGCGTGCGGGTGTTTGATGTGTTTTTGGAGGGGGCTAAGGAAAACATATCCTGCGCGGTCGCTGTTCTGCCCGCTTTTGTCGGACTGCTGCTCGCTGTGCAGATGCTTACGGCAAGCGGTGTTTCGGATGCACTGACCACAGCGCTTTCCCCTCTGCTTTCCAAGCTCGGCTTTCCGGCGGAGGTACTGCCGCTTTGTATTTTATCGCCGATCTCCGGCAGCGGATCATTAAGCGCATTTCAAAACTTGCTAACGACCTATGGCGCGGACTCTTTTATCGGGCGCACAGCCTCGGTGATCGCGGGATCGACCGAAACAACATTTTACACCGTTACGGTATATTACGGTGCGGTCGGCGTCAAAAAAATTCGGCACACAGTGCTTTGCGCACTGTGTGCCGATGGGATCAGCTTTTTGCTGTCTGCGTGCTTTGTACGGTTATTTTTCGATTAACGAAACACCGGTCATCTCTTTCGGCTGTTCAAGGCCCATGATGTCCAACATGGTCGGCGAAAGATCGCACAGTCTGCCGCCCGACTGTTTGAGCTTGCAATCCTTGCCCACGATCACCAGCGGAACGGGGTTCGTGGTATGCGCCGTAAACGGTGAACCGTCCTCTGCATACATTTGATCCGCGTTGCCATGGTCGGCGGTGATCAGGATCACGCCGTCCATTTGCATAACCGCATCGGTCAGCTTGCCAACGCAGGTATCAACCGCTTCTACCGCTTTGACCGCTGCATCGAAAATACCGGTATGCCCGACCATATCGCAGTTCGCGTAGTTGAGGATCACGACATCATATTTACCGCTGAGGATCTCCTTGCAGGCGGCGTCGCAGACTTCGTAGGCACTCATTTCGGGTTTGAGGTCAAAGGTGGAGATTTTCGGGGAATCGATCAAGATTCGGTCTTCACCCGGATAAACCTTTTCCTCGCCGCCGTTATAGAAGAAGGTTACATGCGCATATTTCTGTGTTTCGGCAATGCGAAGCTGCGTTTTGCCAAGCTTGGACAGATACTCGCCCATGGTGTTGACCAACCGTTCCGGCTTAAAAGCAACCTCTACGTTCGGCATTTCCTCATCATACTGCGTCATGCAGACATAGTAAAGCGGAAAATACGCCTTACGGGCAAAGCCGGTAAAATCGGGATCTACGAACGAGCGCGTAATCTCACGGGCACGATCGGGACGGAAGTTGAAAAAGATTACAGAATCATTCGCCGAAATCGGTGCGCCGCCCGCAATCACGGTCGGCATCACGAATTCATCGGTCAGGTGCTTGCCGTCTTCATCGATCGTATCATACGATTTTTCCACGGCGGCAACCGCGTCATCAGCTTCGATACCCTCGCGGTTTACCATGGCATTGTACGCCATACCGACACGATCCCAAATATTGTCACGATCCATCGCGTAAAAACGCCCCATGACCGTAGCAATTTTGCCGACACCGATCTCCTGCATTTTCTGCTGTAATTCGCGAATATATTCTACGCCGGAGGCCGGCGGCACATCTCTGCCGTCCAAAAGGCAGTGCACATATACGTCGGTAAGTCCGCTGTCTTTTGCGAGCTTTAAGAGCGCATACAGATGCGTGTTGTGGCTGTGCACACCGCCGTCGGACAAAAGCCCGATCAGGTGCAGCGCCGTGGCGTTTTTCTTGCAGTTGTCTACCGCGCCGACGAAGGCTTCGTTTTGGAAGAAATCCCCATCCTGAATGGACTTGGTGATGCGTGTCAACTCTTGATAGACGATACGCCCCGCACCGATATTGGTGTGCCCGACTTCGGAATTGCCCATCTGCCCGTCGGGAAGCCCGACATCCATGCCGGAAGCGCCGATATAGGTCATGGGATTATTTTGCATAATTTCATCCAGACGCGGTGTTTTTGCGGCACGAATGGCATTGCCGTAATCGGACGGGTTGTAGCCAAAACCGTCCATAATGCACAAAACAACAGGTTTTTTCATGATGATTCGGTTCCTCTTCCTTATTTCGATGCCGCAGCGACAATAGCGGCAAAATCCTTCGCTTTCAGTGAAGCGCCGCCGATGAGACCGCCGTCCACATTTTCCTTCGCCAGCAGTTCTTCCGCATTGCCCGCATTCATTGAACCGCCGTATTGCACGGTCAGCGCCTGCGCGGCATCTTCGCCGTATACTTCCGCAACAGCTGCGCGGACAAAGCCGTTGCCCTCGTCCGCTTGTTCCGCGGTAGCGGTCACGCCGGTGCCGATCGCCCAAACCGGTTCATAAGCAATGATCACATTTTTAAGCTGTTCAGCCGTCACGTTGGTCAGCGCCATTTTGGTCTGGAATTTCAGCAGAGTCTCGGTATAGCCGAGTTCACGCTGTTCAAGCGTTTCGCCGACACAGACGATCGCTTTCAGGCCCGAATTCAGCGCCGCAAGCGTGCGCAGGTTAACGGTCTGATCCGTTTCACCGAAATAAGTTCTTCTTTCGCTGTGCCCGATCACAACGTATTCCACACCGGCTTCCGTAAGCATGTCGGCGGAAACCTCACCGGTGTAGGCGCCGGACGCCTTGAAGTGTACATTCTCGGCGCCGATCTTAATGTTCGAACCCTTAGCAGCTTCCACAGCAGCAGGCACATCGATAAACGGTACACACAGAACTACATCGCAGCCGGCGTCTTTGACCAGCGGCTTCATCTCTTCAATGAGCGCCTTTGCTTCGGACGGTGTTTTGTTCATTTTCCAGTTGCCGGCGATGACCGCCGCCCGTTTTGCTTTATTCATGTTGTTTTCTCCTTATCAAAAATTGAGATACAGGTGAACGCAAGCGCCCACCTGTATACTGCATTATTCTTTATCGTCCAACGCGGCAATGCCGGGCAGTTCTTTGCCCTCCAGATATTCGAGAGAAGCGCCGCCGCCCGTAGAAATATGCGACATTTTATCCGCAAAGCCAAGCTTCTGGATCGCAGCAGCGGAGTCACCGCCGCCGATGATCGAGATCGCACCGCTGTCCGCAATAGCAGTTGCAACGGCAATGGTGCCGGCAGCGAAGTTATCCCACTCGGAAACACCCATCGGGCCGTTCCAAATTACGGTGCCGGCGCCCTTAACCGCATCTGCAAACAGCTTCTGCGTTTCAGGGCCAATGTCAAGGCCCATCCAGCCATCCGGGATCTCGTCGGAGTTAACGACTTTCGCTTCTGTATCGGGCTTATATTCCTTACCGACCTTGTTGTCCACGGGGATAAGGAACTTCACGCCTTTATCTTTCGCTTTCTGCATCATTTCAGCAGCAAGCTCTACCTTATCCTCTTCCAAAAGAGAATTGCCGATGCTGTGCCCGAGCGCCTTCATAAAGGTATAAGCCATACCGCCGCCAATGATAAGCGTATCGCATTTGTCGATCAGGTTGGTGATCACACCGATCTTATCCGAAACTTTTGCGCCGCCGAGAATAGCGACCAACGGGCGCTTCGGATTTTCAAGCGCGCCGCCGATGAATTGAATTTCCTTCTGGATCAGGTAACCGCAGGCAGAGGGCAGATAATCAGCAACGCCCGCTGTGGAGGAATGCGCTCTGTGCGCTGAACCGAATGCATCGTTGACATACAGATCCGCCAAAGCCGCAAACTTCTTGGAAAGCTCGGGATCGTTTTTGGTCTCACCGGGTTCAAAGCGGACATTTTCAAGCAGCAGAACTTCGCCGTCCTGCAGCGAAGCCGCAAGCGCCTGCGCGCTCTCGCCGACCACGTCTTTTGCAAGCTTCACGGGCTGACCCAAAAGCTCGGACAAGCGCTCGGCAACGGGCTTCATCGAAAATTCGGGATTAAACTCGCCCTTCGGTCTGCCGAGGTGCGAGCAGAGAATGACTTTTGCGCCGTTTTTGATCAAGTACTGAATGGTCGGCAGAGACGCAACGATACGCTTGTCGCTGGTGATCACGCCGTTTTCCATTTTTACGTTGAAGTCACAGCGGACAAGGACGCGCTTGCCCTTAACGTCTAAATCTTCAACGGTTTTCTTGTTCAATGCACTACTCATATTTTTCATCCTTTCCGATTTATAGCGGCCCTGCCGCAACCTTGATTATTTTATAACAATCTTCCATTTTTTGCAAGTGGCAGACCGAACAATGCGTTAAAATTCGCAGGGATTTTTTGTGTATTGTGCACAAGCACTTAAATTTTATACACGCTCTCGATCTCCCGTGCCTTTTCAAACAGAAGTTTTTTCAGGCTGTCCGGCTTCTTGACACGGACTTTTGCACCAAACTGCATGATCCACGCAACTAACCCATCGTTGACAGCAGCCTGCGTTCGTAAACCGAATTTATCCTCACCCGCACGGTACAGACGCACATCCTCGCCGAATCGGTCAAGTACCTGCTCCAAGAGGTCATTTTGACAAATCAACTCTACGCTTTCGGGCGTACCCGAAAACATATGCAAATGCCGTTTGGCATAGTCCGCAGAGTCAAAGGAATTTTTATACGGCGATACCTCAGAGAAATGGCGCGCCCGTTCGTTTTCAAGAATCTCCAACTTTTTGATGCGGTCGATGCGCAAAACCATTAAATTATCATATTTCGCTTTGTTGCACACCAGATAATAGTGGTCATCCGCCCAAATCATCGCGTATGGGCTGACGGTGTGTAAGCGGTCGTCATACTCCACAGCGTTTTGCTCCGTGATCTTGCGGCGGCGGTAAAGCGCCTGTACCTGCCAGCCGTTCTGGATCGCGCGGTTGAGCTTGTCGATATGATAATAGATCTCCTCGTTGGCAGATTTCGGACGGTTGTCTACGTAGACCTGACTTTTGATCTGGCGCGCCTGCGGGGCACTGATGAGCGTGAGGATCTTATCGATAAGATGCCGGCTCTTTTTCGGAGAGATGAATCCTGCTGCCTGCACGGCGTCACACAACAGACGGATCTCAGCGACCTCAAAATCGCGCGAAGCAAGAAAATAACCGCCAGAAGCGCCTTTGCTCAGCAGGATATCCAAGCCAAATTCCTTAAGCACCGTAATATCGCTGTAAATGGATTTGCGCTCACATTCGATGCTGTGATTGCGGAGATACAAGAGGATGCGTTCCGTATCTATGGGATGTTCTTCATCGCTTTCGTTGTAAAGCAACTCCAAAATATACAAAAGCTTCAGCTTGGAATTCGCCATATGCCCCTCCCCTTTTTGTTCACAGCGACATCTGACGATTAAGCTCGATTAAAGTCTGCTCGTCGATCTTCAGTTCCGCGCGGTCATAGGTATAAATGCCGTTGACCTCGTTCTCCACATCGCTCAGCTGGGTATAAATCGTGCCGGAAAGTCCCTGCTCGATGAGCGGGATCACCTGCTTTTGCAAAAGACGCACATAGGCGGCGGTCAGCTTTGTTTTGTCCGGGAACATCAGATAGCCGAACGCTTTTTTCGGATTCCAGGTGTGCCCCGGGGCCTTGCGGGAATAGCCGCCGAATTCCGTAATGACAAAGGCACGGTCATCAAGCTTGCGCATACGAATGGGCAAAATGTATTTGTGCATGCTTTGAATATCGCCGCCGCCCTGATCATACCAGCCGCTTGCATGGTCGATCACACGGCTTGCGTCTTGCTTGCGAACGCGGTCGCAGATCTCCAGCGCGTCAAACTGCCCCCACGCCTCATTAAAGGGAACCCAAGCATACAACGAGACCGTGTTATACAGCAAATCGATCATCTCAGCAAGCTCACGGCGGAAGTCCTCGCGCCATTCGGGTTTAGTGCGCTTGAACCGCGCATAATTTTTATTGTCCTTCACATGCAAAATGCCGATGTTCGGCAAAACGCCCGCATAAAAATTGCCGATATACTCCCCGCCGCTGACCATATCCTGCCAGACAAGCATGCCGAGCCGGTCACAGTGGTAATACCAGCGCAGGGGCTCTACCTTGATGTGCTTGCGCAGCATATTAAAGCCAAGACGCTTCATTTCAGAGATATCAAAAATCATAGCTTCATCCGTCGGAGCAGTAAGCCCGCCGTCGGGCCAATACCCCTGGTCGAGAAGCCCTTTTTGAAAATAGGGTTTATTGTTTAAGAAAAGCCGTGGCTTGCCCGAAGCATCCCTATCTACGTGGAATTTGCGCATACCGAAATAGCTCGTAACGGTATCAGTGCATTTGCCGTCATGGAAAATCTCCAGCTTCATATCATAGAGATTCGGTTCTTCGGGGTTCCACAGCCGAGGCTCCGGGATCGGAACAATCGCCTCGCATTCAACCTCGCCTTCATACACTGCAGTTCCGTCAAAGGCAACAGACAGCTTCAAAGCAGCGCCCTCGGTATGATTCAACTTTGTTTTGACTGACACCGTGCCGTGATCGATATCCGGCAGCAGCTTTAAGCTCTGCACGTAGCAATCGCTGACCGCCTCCAGCCAAACAGTCTGCCAAATGCCGGAGGTCGCCGTATACCAAAAGCCGTGCGTTTTTATGACCTGCTTGCCGCGCTGCTGCCAGCCGTTGTCAGTCGGATCATAGACGCTGACGACCAATTCGTTTTCACCGGGCTGTAAAAAAGCGGTGATGTCAAAGGTAAAAGCACAATACCCGCCTGTGTGCTCCCCTACCAAAGTTTTGTTGATATATACACGGCATTTCCAATCCACCGCACCGAAGTGCAGCAGAATAGTCTCGCCTGCCATACGCTCGGGAAGCATAAAGCACTTTCGATACCAAAGCTGTTCGTTCGGGAGCAGCGGCTTTTCCACGCCGGAAAGCAGAGATTCCACAGCAAACGGAACGAGGATCTCGCCGTCGTATTGTTCGGGCCATGGCTGCGACTGCGGCAGGATCGCGTAGGAAAAGATTCCGTTTAGATTCATCCAATTTTCGCGCACAAGCTGCGGGCGCGGGTATTCCGGCAGCGGGCAGGTCTTGTCAATCTTGTCTGTCCAGACGGATTTCACACAAAACACATCCTTTCTAGGATCCTTTTATATGTATTGTATACCATACGGCACAATTTGTCTATCCATAACTTGGATTTTCATGTTGAAAATCGAATGCGGATTTGGTATAATAGCTGCGCAAATCATTTGCGGATATGGTGGAATTGGCAGACACGCAAGATTTAGGATCTTGTGCGCAAGCGTGCAGGTTCAAGTCCTGTTATCCGCACCATATCGAGTGTTCATAACGGATTTGAGTTATGAACACTCGATTTTTTGTATCAATCGGTATGAAACCAAAGCTTGCTTCCGCAATCAGCACAGTAGAGCAAATCGCAGAACATATTTTTTACGGCATTATCCTTTTTCGGCGCTCTGCGCTTTGTTTTTGCTGTCAGCTTTTGCACCTGCTCAAAGGTTTCACGGTCGGTAATCGGTTCGTGAACATTCTTGAATACCGCCCAATTTTCTCTCGGATTTTCCAAACGGGTTTTGTTCTTGAATGATTTGGAGTAGGTCTTGAGGTTGATGACATCACCGCAGTATTCCTGCTGAGCGAGTATTTTTGCAACTGTTGTCTTTCCCCATTTGTAAGGGTTCGGCTGCGTTTTCTTGCCGCCTCTGCCAAGACCTTTTTCGTGCCAATACGCCATTTCCTTTAAAATAATCGAATCTAAACTTTGTATACATAATAGGAACAGGGAAGCCGGTACTCGGCTTCCCTGTTCCTATAAGGTTGTTTTTTATTGGGGCTGGTGTTCCGCGATCCAATCCACACAGGATCGCAAACCATCTTCCGAAATCGGGAATTGCGCAGTTTGTACGTTTTCCGCACATTCGTAGCAGACATCCTGTGTCCAAAAAGAACCGGTAAGTGCGTTCTCTTCTTTTGCTATGCGGAATCGATAGCTTTGACAGATGCTGCCCGTATAGATGTTTCCGCTCTCAAAAAACGGAAGAGCCGGCACCTGAGGCGTTTGCTTTTGTTCCATAAAAAACCCTCTTGGATACCCTTAGGCGAGCTTAACCTGTTCCCAAAGGCGCGAAAGCAGATCCTGCGTATCGCGGTCTAAGTTGTAGAAATACTCGGTCTTGACCTCTTGCTGCGGGTAGAGCACTTCATTGTCCCGAAGCGTATAGCGCTCATCTTCGAGCACCGCTGTATGCGGGCAGAGGTAGCAGAGGTACTCGGCGTTTGCGAGGGCGATCTCCGGCTCGCACATGAAGTTGATGAACAGTTCCGCGGCTGCCTTGTTATTAGCATTTGCAGGAATGCACATCGAATCTACAAAGATATTGGTGCCCTCTTTCGGATATACGAAAGCAAGGTCGGGGTTGATATCCGCCATGGTCAGGTAATCGCCGCCGTAATATGCCGCGATCGCCGCCTCGCCGCTTTCCATTTTGTCGAACACTTCGTCCATGACATAAGACTGTACAACCGGCTTTTGCTCGATGAGCTTATCCGCCGCAGCCTGCCACTGGGCCGCATCCGTTGTGTTGACGGACTGCCCGAGCAGGAACTGCGCAATGCCGAATGCGTCACGCGGGTTGTTGAACATCAAAATCTGCCCGGAATACGCTTCGTCCCACATGATCTCCCAGCTGTCCGGCGTACCTTCAACCATGGTGGTGTTGTAAATAAGACCTACCATACCGCCCGTGTACGGTACGCTGTAAGCGTTATCGGGATCAAAATACAGGTTTTTGAAGTCCTCGGAAATATAGGAATAGTTGGGGACATTCGCAAAATCGATCGTTTGCAGCATGCTCTCTTCGATCATGCGGGCGATCATATAGTCCGAGGGAATGACCACGTCGTAGCTTGCGCCGCCGCTCTTCATCTTTGCGTACATATCCTCGTTGGAATCGTACATCGTGTAGTTGACCTGAATACCCGTTACGTCCTCAAACGCCTGAATGACGTCGAGCGTGTCCTCAGAACCGTCCGAAACATACTCGCCCCAGTTGTAGACGTTGATCTCCGTGCCGCGCAATTCCGGCACGTCATAATTGCCGACAAGTCTGGAAGTATCCAGCTCTACCGTTTGTGTGCCGCCGCAGCCGGACAGTGCAAGGATCCCTGCGCAAAGCGCAAGCGCCAAAACAACAGAAATGATTTTTTTCATGGTTTCATCCCCTTTTTAAAGTCTTGCGGACTGCGCCTTTTTTTCTTTCTTTTCGGCGCGCGCCTGCATAATATTCATCAGCACCAACAAAAGCAGCACAGCAAGGAAAATCAGCGTGGAGAGCGCATACATGTCGGGCTTGACTTTCTTTTTCGTCATCGAAAAAATAACGATCGGCAAGGTTTGGAATTTTGGGCCGCTCACAAAATAGCTGATGATAAAGTCATCGAGCGACAGCGTGAACGCCATAATAAGACCTGTGATTATTCCGGAGGAAATGTTCGGCAAGATCACTTTGAAAAATGCCGTGACCGGCGGACAACCGAGATCCTGCGCGGCTTCACCAAGATGCCGATCCGTTTGCCGAAGCTTCGGAAGCACCGAAAGAATGACATACGGCAGGCTAAACGTAACATGCGCGATAAGCAGCGTCGGGAAGCCGAGCACGTCGCTTTTTCCGACCAGCCGCCCGACAAACACGAACAGCAGCATCATGGAGACGCCTGTGACAATCTCGGGATTAACCATCGGAATGTTGGTAACGGTAAGCACGGAAGTCTTTATCCATTTTTTCTTCATGGAATGGATGCCGACCGCGGCTGCCGTGCCCAGCACCATCGCGATCAAAGACGAGGTGACCGCCAGAATCAGCGTGTTGGAAAGCGCCTGTAAGGTCACGCTGTCTTTTAGAAGTTCCCCGTACCATTTGGTCGAAAAGCCGTCCAGCACGCCTGTGCTCGAAGTGCCGTTGAAGGAGAACACCACCATTACGAGCATCGGTGCGTACAGAAACAGCATGATCAATGCTATATAGATATTCGAGAGTGCGCGCTTCGGTTTCAAAACAGCATCGCCCCCTCTTCCGAATTGTCAGTAAAGCGATTCATGATCAGCATACAGATGACGATCATCAACATCAGGACCAGTGACAGTGCCGCACCGAGATTGTAATTGTAGGCGGATTGGAACTGCATTTCGATCGCGTCGCCCACCAGCATGAATTTCCCGCCGCCGAGCTTTTGGCTGATATAAAAGGTACTGACCGACGGCACAAAGACCATGGTGATGCCGGAGATAACGCCCGGCAGGCTCTGTGGAAAAATAACGGTTTTTAACACTGCCCTGCCGTTACAGCCGAGATCCTGCGCGGCTTCGATCAAGCTCTGGTCAAGCTTGGACATGACCGAATAGATCGGCAGTACCATATAGGGTAAAAAGTTATAGACCATACCCAAAATGACTGCACCCGGCGTATTGATCATTTGCACGCGGCCGATACCGATCGCTTCAAACAGCGTATTGAGAATGCCGGTATTATTAAGTATGGTGATCCACGAATAGGTGCGGATCAGGAAATTCATCCACATCGGCAGCATGATGAGCATCATCAGCGTGCGCTGCTTGGAGGCTTTCGAGCGCGCCATGATATACGCCAGCGGATACGAAAGGAGCAAACAGATCACAGTGGCAAGGAAAGCGTACCAGATCGAACGCCCGAACGTTTCGGCGTAGTTGGAAAGCGAGGTCAAGTTGGACAGCGTAAAATTGCCGTCACGGTCGGTCAGCGCGTAATACACGACCATGATCATCGGCGCCAAGATGAAAAGAAGCGACCATACGATGTACGGTGCATTGACGAGTTTAGCTGTCAGCGAGGTTTTTTTCATGGCTATACCTCCGCCGGAGCATCATCGGATGCGTCGGAATCGGGATCCGAAAGCTCATCAAACTCCTCACTGAACGAACTGTAATCGCCGTACAGCCCGGAATATGCACTCTTCTTCATGACTTGGATCTCATCGGGCTTAATGGAAAGCCCGATCTCATCGCCGACGGCGGCATAACCGGTGGTCTGCACCATCCATTTAAAGCCGTCAATGTCCACGATGATCTCATAATGTACGCCCTTAAAGGTCACAGAGGTCACAACGCCGCGCAGCATCCCCTCTTCGGGCGGGACAATGTCCACGTCCTCGGGGCGCACGACAACGTCCACGGGCTCGTCTTTGCCGAAGCCCTTATCCACACACTGAAAACGCATCCCGTGAAACTCTACGGAGAAGTCCTCGTGCATGATGCCGTCTAGGATGTTGCTTTCGCCGATGAAATCCGCCACGAAAGCATTTTTCGGTTCATTGTAAATGTCGGTCGGCGTACCGATCTGTTGGATCTCGCCGTTGTCCAGCACGACGATGGTGTCCGACATGGACAGCGCCTCTTCCTGATCGTGCGTGACATAAATAAACGTTATGCCGAGCCGCTGCTGGATGTTTTTAAGCTCCACCTGCATATCCTTGCGCAGCTTCAGATCGAGCGCGCCGAGCGGTTCATCCAAAAGCAGGACGCGCGGCTTGACTGCCAGCGCACGCGCAATGGCAACGCGCTGCTGCTGCCCGCCCGAAAGTGAGGCGATGCGGCGTTTTTCAAATCCCTTAAGATTGACAAGCGCCAGCATTTCCTCCACCGTCTTGCGGATCTCTGCCTTTGGGAGCTTTTTCTGTTCCAGTCCGAACGCGACATTGTCAAAGACATTGCGGTTCGGAAACAGAGCATAACGCTGAAAAATGGTGTTGACCTGACGCTTGTGCGCCGGCACACCATTGATGACTTTTCCTTCAAAAATGACTTCGCCGCTGTCCGGCGCCTGAAAGCCGGCAATGATGCGAAGCGTTGTGGTTTTTCCGCAGCCGGAGGGACCAAGCAAGGTCACGAACTCCCCGTCGCGGATATACAGATTGATGTTTTTAAGCACCGGTTGCCCGTCAAAACTGACGGAGATGTTTTTCAGGTCAATGATCACTGCGTTTTTTTCCAATTATGCAGCCCCTTTCCAACCGATAGATATAGTTGGGATCACGGAAAACCGCGCCCTATTTGGTATGATACACATATTAGAGAAAATTCGCAAAAAAGTCAATAATTTTACAAAAATTCGTAAAAGAAATTTCAGCAAAAAAGAAGGCGGCTCAAAAGCCACCCTCTGAGCGTGTCAAAAAAGTACCTTTTGCTCCCCTTGTCAGGGGAGCTATCGAGCGAAGCAGACTGAGGGGTAGTCAGAAACCTTGATATTTTAGGGTTTCTCTCCCTTAAGTCACGCGCTTCGCGCGCGCCACCTCCCTCGTCAGAGAGAGGAAAAAAGACTTCTTTGACAGTCTGATAGGGTGACTTGAAAGCCACCTTCTTGTCAAAATTTCATTTACCCCCGAGGCTTGCAAACGTCGATCCACGCACGGTAGCCCGAACAGCGTTCCAGCTCCGGGATCGTCAGTTCCACAGCGCTGTTCGCCGTCCCGCAGGCAGGAAAAACCGTTTCAAAGCGTTTGAGCGATTCATCCAGATAGACTTGCACGCCCTCATTTACCCCAAAGGGGCACACCCCGCCGACGGCATGACCGACCAACGCCTCTACCCGGTCGGCCGGCAGCATGACAGCCTTTGTGTGAAACTGCGCTTTGTACTTCGGGTTGTCGATTTTTACATCTCCCGCCGCTACAATAAGTACCGGCGCGCCGTCCACCAAAAAGGAGAGGGTTTTGGCAATGCGGGCTTCCTCTGTGCCGAGCGCCTTAGCGGCAAGCTCCACAGTGGCGCTGGAAACAGAAAATTCCCGGATCCGATCCGCAAAACCGAACTGCGCAAGCCATTTACGCGCTCGTTCCATTGACATGTTTTTCGCCTCCGTTTACAGCTGATAAAAACCGACTTTACGCATGACTTTGCGCAGCGTTTTATTCGCAACTCGCGCTGCCTGTTCCGCGCCTTTTACCATGCATTCATTCAAATATGCCTTATCCGCGATCAAACGGTCAAAAGTCTCTTTGACGGGCGCAAGCTCCGCCACGACCGCCTCGGCAACAGCGGATTTAAAGTCGCCATATCCCTTGCCGGCAAATTCTGCCTCGATTTCATCAAAGGTCTTTCCTGTGCAGCAGGCATAGATGCCTATCAGATTGTTTACGCCATCCTTGCCCTCTGCATAGTACACACGTGCCTCGGAATCGGTCACAGCACTTTTGATTTTACGCACGATTGTATCCTTGTCGTCCAACACGGAAATGAACGCCTTAACGTTGGTGTCGGATTTGCTCATTTTCTTAGTGGGCTCCTGCAGCGACATCACGCGCGCGCCCGCCTTGCCGATAAAAGGTTCGGGCAGACGGAACGTCTCGCCGTACAACCCATTAAAGCGTTCGGCAATATCGCGCGTGATCTCCAAATGCTGCTTTTGATCTGCGCCGATAGGCACATAGTGCGCCTGATAGAGCAGGATATCCGCCGCCATAAGCGTTGGGTAGGCAAAAAGCCCGACGTTGACGTTTTCGGGGTGTTTTTCGCTCTTATCCTTAAACTGCGTCATACGCGCCGCCTCGCCGAACTGCGTATAGCAATTGAGTACCCAGGCAAGCTGTGCATGCGCATTCACATGGCTCTGCACAAAAACGGTGTTTTTTTCGGGGTCAAGACCGATCGCCAGCAGCAGCGCATACATTTCAAGCGTCCTGCGGCGCAGCTGTGCGGGTTCGGGCCGCACGGTAATGGAGTGAAGATCCGCTACCGCATAGTAGCAGTCATACTCTTTCGCCATTTCTTTCCAATTCTTCAGCGCCCCGAGATAATTGCCCAAGGTTGGCGTGCCTGTCGGCTGGATCGCGCTTAATACCACTTTTCTTTCGCTTTGTGTTTCCATCAATATCTTCCTCTTTTCCATAATACGGAAATATAGTATACCATCATCTGCAAATTTAATCAATAAAAACGGATACATATTCTATTGTTTGGCAGATTTTTCATTGCTTTTACAAAGTTTTGGGTTTATAATATCAGTTAAATTGTTTACGGAAAGAAGAGAAATGTGCATATGCTGACGCTTGATAAGATCTACCACGCCTCCTATCAGCTGAAAGACGTGATTCGGCGCACGGACATGATCATGGCACCCGACATCAATCCCGATTGTGAGATCCATCTGAAAACAGAAAATCTGCAGAAAACAGGTTCTTTCAAAGTACGCGGCGCAGCATACAAAATTTCACAGCTCTCGGACGAAGAAAAGAAAAAAGGCGTAATTGCCTGCTCGGCGGGCAACCATGCACAGGGCGTGGCGCTTGCCGCGACCAAGAACGGGATCAAATCGCTGATCTGCCTGCCTGACGGTGCGCCGATCTCCAAGGTGGAAGCCACGCGCAAATTCGGCGCGGAGATCTGCCTCGTTCCCGGCGTATATGACGACGCATACAATCGTGCTTTGCAGCTCAAAGATGAAAAGGGATACACCTTTATCCACCCGTTTAACGACGAAGACGTCATTGCCGGTCAAGGCACCATCGGCCTTGAGATTTTGGAGCAGCTCCCCGATGTGGACGTCGTGATCGTCCCCGTCGGCGGCGGCGGGCTGATCTCCGGCGTTGCATATGCTATTAAAGCACTGAACCCGCAGGTCAAAGTCTACGGCGTGCAGGCGGACGGTGCACCCAGCATGCTGCGCTCTATTGCCGACGGCAAGATCGAGGCGCTCGACGAGGTCTCGACTATTGCGGATGGTATCGCTGTAAAAGAGCCGGGCGATCTCACCTTTGCCCTTTGCCAAAAATATGTTGACGGCATTGTTTCGGTTTCTGAGGACGAGATCGCTGCTGCAATTTTGGCACTCATTGAACAGCAGAAGCTGATTGCAGAGGGCGCAGGTGCAGTATCTGTCGCTGCTGCTATGTTCAATAAAGTAGATCTTAAAGGCAAAAAGGTTTGCTGCCTGGTTTCAGGCGGTAATATTGACGTGACGATCCTGTCGCGCGTGATCAAGCGCGGTCTGTTGAAGTCCGGGCGCACATTCTCCATGACGGTGGAATTGCTTGACAAGCCCGGCCAGCTGCAGGATGTGGCGGCGGCGATCGCCGCTGAAGGCGGAAATGTCATTTCCGTGCATCACGAGCGCGCTTCGGAAGGCTCTGATATCAACGGCTGCTACCTGCGTCTGGTTATGGAAACGCGTAATTTTGAGCACATTGAATCCATTAAAAACGCGCTGATCGCGCGCGGATACAAAGTGCAGGCGTATTGATGCAAATTTTTCTCTGAAGGAGTGTTTGATATGATCAAAACTTTACACACGGACAATGCCCCGGCTGCGATCGGGCCGTATTCGCAGGCGAAGATCGTCAACGGTATTCTGTATGCCTCCGGCCAAATTGCGATCAATCCTGCTTCCGGTGAAGTAGAAGCAGATACGATTGAGGGACAGACGCAGCAAATCTGTGAGAACATCGGTGCGATCTTAGAAGCGGCAGGCACAGATTTTTCCAAAGTGATTAAGACAACTTGTTTTTTAAAAAACATGTCCGATTTTGCCGTGTTCAACGGCGTTTACGGCAGCTTTTTCACCTCAAAGCCCGCTCGTTCCTGCGTGGCAGCCGCTGCACTGCCAAAGGATGTGCTTGCGGAGATCGAGGTCATTGCCGAAGTATAAGGCAGCTCACGACAACAAAAAACCGACAGTGCGTTTTGCACTGTCGGTTTTTTGTATGGCTTCTGTTGTATTTACAATACCTTAGATAGAAATTCCTTCAATCGGTCGTTTTGCGGATGATTGAAGATCGCATCGGGCGTGCCTTCCTCTAAAATACGACCGTCGTCCATAAACAAAACGCGATCTGCCACCTCACGCGCAAAGCCCATTTCATGCGTCACAACGACCATCGTCATACCGCTTTTTGCAAGATCTTTCATGACTTCCAAAACCTCGCCGACCATCTCGGGGTCGAGCGCCGAGGTCGGCTCGTCAAACAGCATGACCTCCGGCTGCATGGCAAGCGAACGCACGATCGCTACACGCTGTTTCTGTCCGCCGGATAGCTGCGAAGGATATGCCTCCGCCTTATCGGAAAGCCCGACGCGCTCCAAAAGCTCCATAGCGTTGGCTTTGGTTTCCTCTTTGATTTGTTTAGCAGACTTGATCTCGGCACCGTCCGATTTCCTGCGCAGTTTTAACTTGCGCATCTGCTTTTTTGCAATATACTCGGGCGCAAGGGTGATATTCTCCAGCACGGTTTTATTATTGAACAAATTAAAATGCTGGAACACCATGCCCATTTTCTGCCGATGGACGTTGATGTCCACTTTCATATCCGTAAGATCCACGCCGTGGAACAGGATGCTGCCGGAGGTGGGATCCTCCATGCAGTTTAGGCAGCGCAAAAACGTGCTCTTGCCCGAGCCGGACGGCCCGATCACAACGACCTTTTCGCCCTTATGAATGGTGATGTTGATGTCCTTAAGGACATGCAGATCCCCGAAAGATTTATTTAAGTTAACGACCTCGATCACTTTTACGCAGCCTCCTCTCCACGAGTTTAATGAGCGCGGTGATCAGCAGCACCAGCACAATATAGATCAGCGCCATGACAAGATACGGCACCATGAACTCATAGGTGCTTGTGCCGATTTTGCGGAACGCGACATACAAATCTGTTGCGCCGACGAAGCTGACGACAGAAGTTTCTTTGACAAGCGTAATAAATTCGTTGCCGAGTGTCGGGATGATGTTCTTGATCGCCTGGGGAATAACGATCTTCATCATCGTCGTACTAAAGCTCAAGCCGACGGACCGACCGCCCTCCATCTGCCCGGGGTCGACCGACATGATGCCGCCGCGCATGATCTCTGATATGTACGCACCGGAATTCATGCCGAACACGGTGATCGCGACCGCCACGGAGGAGGCATTTATGTCGAGCAAAGGCAGTGCAACATAATAAAACAGCAAAAGCTGCACCACCATGGGCGTCCCGCGGAAAAAACCGACATATACGCCGCAAATGGCGTTAAGCACCTTCGGCAGGCGCTTATATTTCGGCATGACGCGCACAGCGGCAATCAGCGTACCGATAATTATGCCGATAATAAGGCCCAGCACTGCGATTTTAACCGTGTTCTGTAAGCCTGTTAAAATATCGGATATATAGGCGTCCGCGCTGCCTCCCTGGAAAAGAGATATAAATTTTTCTACCCTTTGACCGAAGTTATCCATGATCCAAATCCTTTTGCCGCACGTATAACAATAGCCTCACCGAACGGTGAGGTTATTGTTATACGCTATAGAGCTTTCAAGTTTTACGCAACACCGTTGACGGAATCCGCAATAGCCTGCGCGGGAGCTGCGTCGATCACGACATAGTCCAAATTGCCGTTGACCATAGCCTGTACCGCCAAAGCACCGCTCTGATTATCAATCGGTGTGACATGCAACGCAGTGTACTCATAATCATCGGTAGACTGCACATATTTCTGCCCTGTGGTGCCGGTCTGGTAGCCGATCCGCACACTTTCGTCAAAGCTGCGAAGGATCTCCAAAACTTCATCCGCCGTAGTGCAGTTGTCAAAGGTCGTATCATCTGCCGGTACGATCAGCTTCTGCGAAGCCTGATAATACGACTCCGAGAACGTAACGACTTCTTCGCGCTCCTCGCTGATCGTCAAGCCTGCCATGGCGATGTCGCATCTCTGTGTACCGACGGAAAGACAAACAGCGTCAAAGTCCATATTCTGAATGACAAGTTCTTTGCCGAGTTCCTGTGCGAGCAGGGCCGCGATTTCCATATCTACGCCGAGGTAGTTGGTGCCTTCCGTGTACTCGAAGGGCGGGAATTCCGCATTGGTCGCGACGACAAGCTGATCCTTGCTCTCGTCAAGCGCAGCCGAGGTCACAGGAGAAGGCGTACCGTCACCGAAATACTTGTTGAAGATCTCTTCCAGCTGGCCGTTCGCCTTGATCTCCGCGATGAACGCATTGACCTGCTCAAGGAGTTCGGGCTGGTTCTTATCTACGCCGAACGCATAGTACTCCTCGGTCAATTCAATGTCAATGACTTTTACCAGCGCTGCATTCGCAGCAGGCGTCGTGGTATCATTCGCTGTGTCGCTCCCACAGGCGGCAAAACAACCGACGACCAGTGCAAGTGCGAGCAAAACAGACAAAGCTTTTGTTACGATTTTCATGGTTTGTTCCCCTTTCTGAGATTATAAGCCATTATACACCCGCTTAAAGCAAAAAGCAAGAAAAACGTATATTTATGCAGAGATTTTATGTGTCCCCGTGTGTTTCGCCGGAATCAGACCCTTGAGAACGGCGTTTGCGGAAAATCACAATCTTGCTGAACACGTAATTGGAAAGCACTACAAGGATCTGTGCAACAGTTTTCGTCAAAAATTCGCCGAGCGGCAAAGTGACTGTAGATAAACTTACGACCCAACGCCCCGCCCCCAGCAGATCCATGCCAACAAACATTACGCCGAGTTCCAAAACCAAGGAAAACAACCGTGCACCGACAAACAGAATAATTTCACGCAAAACGGCACGCGCGCCGCGGCTTTTGCTTGCAAACACCCACACACGGTTGACGATATAGGCGAAGCCGACGGCTACGATCCAGGCGATGACCGTTGCAGGCGAATAGGAAAATCCAACTGTCTTGCAAAGGAAATAAACAACATAGTTGACAAGTGTCGTCAGCCCGCCGAAGATCACATATAATATCAATTCTTTATGCTTTTTAAGCAGACTGCGAACTTTTTGCATATTTCGTCTTGCCTTTCTTATGCTTGCACCTTTGTCTCATCCTCGGTTTGTGCGGCGGCGCGGCGTTCGGCGAGCTCGCGCTCGACACGCGCTTTTTGTTCTTTGGAATAGCGGATGCACAAAAACGGGATCAAATACAATGCGGAGCCGAGCGCAGGCAGCAGCATGAACAGCGGCCACTGTGCGCTGTAAAAAATCTCAGGCTGCCCTGCATCGCCCAAATCGGCATTAAAACCGAGCGCGGTGAGCACCAGGCCGCTGGTCATCAGCTTGAGCGCATCCGTCAGCTTGTTGGTGAGGTTCTGCAAAGAGTTGCTGATTCCCTCCGTGCGCTTACCCGTTTTCCATTCCACATAATCCACCGCGTCACAGAGAATGGAACGCTGAGCAATACCAACCATATTGACGGGGACGGAGGAAATGGAGATGAGAAGCACCACCAGCAGCATCTGCGGCAGCGTTTGAAACCCGACAAAATACGCTGCGACGCGGAAAACAATATTCATCAGCTGCGCTAAAATTACAATATTCCGCATGCCGCCGATCTTATCCGACAGCTTGACGGCAAAGAACATGCTTACGGCGGACAGCACGCTGACTAAGATCCCGTAGTAAAACTGCACGGTCTCGCCGTTGACCACGGTGTCCCCGATCTGCACGGAGACGCAATATTGGAAGAAATAGATCTGCGGCACCGCGCCGTTGAGGAAATTTAAGATCTGCGCAAGCAGCAGCAGGATCAAGATTTTGTTGTGCCGCAGCAGCGCCAGGTCTTGCAACAGAGACTGCTCGCGGCGGTTCTCCACATAAGCAACGCGTTCTTTTGTTTTGCTTGCAAGAATCGATAAGCATTCGCCGCCGAAGCCGAATACGATACCGAACAGCAAAAACAGCGTTTTTTCACTGATACCGATCGCTTCGCGCGCGCCCATGATAAGCGGCACAAGACTCGTAACGCCCCACGCCGCACCGACACCGATATTCAGCCACTGCGAAACGCGGGAACGCTCATGTGGGAGCGGCGAGATCAGGGACATCATGCCCCAAAGGGCAACATCCTGAAACGAATAGGTCACATCCCATGCAATGTAGACACAAAGCAGGATCACAAGCGCCGCCGTCTCCCCAACGCCAAAGTCCACGAACATCAGCGCTGTCAGCGCACCGATGGCAAGCGGCAATTTCCCGAGATACGGGTGAAGCTTGTTACCGTCTTTGCATTTGCGGCGATCCACTATAGCGCCGACGATGGGATCATTGATCGCATCCCATATACGGGTGAAGCCCGTAAGAAAACCGACGCGTGCAGGCGAAATGCGCAAAATGTTTGTGCAAAAATAAAACAACCACTGCGAGACGAATACATACGCCATATTTTGCCCCGTCAGCGCGGCGGAATACGCCAGCAGCTCACGGTTCGGCACACAGCCTTCTTCAGCCTCCTTGCTGAAAGGGTTCCAAAAGCCTTTTTTCGTTTTGGTCGCTTTAGATGATTGCATGGCAGCCTCCGTTTCTCCCGTTTAACCCATAATCTTAACTTTAAATAAACTTTATACGCTTGTCGGCTTGCAAAAGGCAGACAGCATGTGCGGCAATCCCCTGCTTTGTCCCCGTAAAACCAAGCCCCTCTTCCGTCGTTGCTTTTACGCTTACCGCTTCAAGCGGCAATTTGCACACCTGTGCAATATTTTTCCGCATATCTTCTATATAAGGCGCAAGCTTTGGTGCTTGCGCGAGCACGGTCGCATCAATATTCCCGACCGTAAACCCATTTTTTCTCAATAGACAAATGACTTCCTGCAGGAGCATCAGACTGTCTGCATCTTTATATCGCTTGTCTGTGTCGGGGAAATGTTTTCCGATGTCTCCGAGCGCCGCTGCGCCCAAAAGCGCATCCGAAATCGCATGCAGCAAAACATCCGCATCGGAATGGCCCAAAAGTCCAATATTGCCGTTCGGGATCTCCACGCCGCCAAGGATCAGCTTGCGCCCCTCCACTAATTTATGTACGTCGTAGCCGTGTCCGATACGCATCATGGCTGTTTCCTCCCTTCTAAGATCCCTTCGGCGATCCAAATGTCTTCCGGTGTTGTGATTTTGATATTTTCATAGCTGCCTTCGACCATGTGCACCGGCACGCCCGCCGCTTCCAGCAGTTTGCAGTCATCGGTAAACAGGGCGCTGTCCGGCACTTCGCGCGAGGCACGCAAATAGATTTCTTTAGCAAACACCTGCGGCGTGTGTACCGCCCAAAGCGTGCTGCGGTCGGGGGTATCCACGATCACGCCGTTTTCATCCACTACTTTTACGGTATCTTTGATACGAACGCCTGTCGCCGCTGCACTGAACCGAAAAGCCGCCTGAATGGTATCTGTCAATATCCTGTCGGTCACAAGCGGGCGTGCGCCGTCGTGGATGGCAAGAAATTCGCTTTGTGCGTCGCAGCGCTCTACCGCAGCAAAAACGCTTTCCTGCCGCGTATCGCCGCCGCGCACGATTTCCCTGACCTTACGCGCCCCGGCGCCGCGCAGCAGCGCTGCCATTTGCGGAATATCCTGCTCACGCGCGGCAATAACGATCTCTTCCACGAGCGCGCATGCTTCAAACGCGCGAACCGTACGCAAAAGCACAGGGGCGCCGTCAAGCTGCAAAAATTGCTTATTGACGCCGCCCATGCGTGTAGAATTCCCTGCGGCGACCAGAACAGCCGATACAAACGGACGCACAGAAGCCGCGGGAATATTCTCTATATTTTGTTTTTTAGGATGCATACGCATAGAAAACCCCCGCAGGAAAATTGAGCTACGGGAAAGCCCTATACCTATCTTATACCTTTTCCGTCATTTTTTCAAGTGTTGCAAGACGAATTGCAAGACAAAGCACCTCGACTGCCTTTTTAAGCTCTTCAATGGATGGATACGTCGGCGCAATGCGAATGTTGCGGTCTGCTTTGTCCACGCCGTAAGGATAAGTCGCGCCGACGGGTGTGAGCACCACGCCCATTTCCCGGCAAAGCTCGCCGACGCGCTTCGCACTGCATTTCGTGGTGTTTAGGCTGATAAAGTAGCCGCCGTTGGGTTCCGTCCAGCGTGCCAAATCGTTTTCACGCAGCTCGCGGTCAAGCGCATCTAGTACAATGCGGAATTTCGGCGCAATGATCGCGGCATGCTTTTTCATATGCGCCTGCACGCCCTCCGCGTTTTTCAAAAACTTTACATGCCGAAGCTGGTTCATTTTGTCATAGCTGATCGTCTGCATGGCAAGCCGCGCACGGATGGCACGGATATTGTTATCCGATGCGGCAAGTGCCGAAACACCTGCACCCGGGAACGTAATTTTGGAAGTCGAGGTAAACTCGACAAACATATCCTCGCTGCCGTAAGGCTTGCACGCCTCAAAGATATTCAGCAGATGATCCGGATGGTCGCTGAGATCATGGACAATATAAGCATTATCCCAAATCACGCGGAAATCCTCAGCCGCAGGCTTTAACGCCGCCAGCGCACGGACCGTGTCATCCGAATAAGTGATGCCGTCGGGATTCGAGTATTTCGGCACGCAGAACATGCCCTTGACGCTTTCATCTTTGACCAATTCTTGGATCTTTTCCACATCGGGACCGTTTTCGGTCATTTCCACATTGAGCATTTCAATGCCGAAGTGCTCGCAAATGGTGAAGTGGCGGTCATATCCGGGCACATTGCATATAAATTTGATCTTCCCCTGCTGCATCCAAGGGGTACTGCCCGCCCCCTTCGTCATACACTGGGCAATATAGTCAAACATTAAATTCAGGCTCGAAGCGCCGCCGATGATCACGTTTTCGGGTGAAACCTCCATAAGCTCCGCAAACAAAGCGCGGCACTCCGGGAGTCCTTCCAAGGCGCCGTAATTGCGGCAATCCGTACCATTTGCGGCTTTGCAGTCGCAAACACCGATGACCTCTTTCAGCATATCCATAGAAAGATCCAGCTGATCAGGTCCGGGTTTGCCGCGGGACATATCGAGCTTTAAATTCAGCTTTTTCATTTCCGTGTACGCCGCCTGTGCCGCTTGCTTTTCAGCGAGAAGCTGTTCGGCGTTCATCTCTGCATACTGCATGATACGCACCTCCAAAATGCATCTTCCATAAATTTACGGATAAATTCTATACCATATCCAACGATTTTGCAACCGTCGTTTGCTTTTCCTGCTAAAATTCGATGAAAGAAACAAGGCGGTATGCTTTTTTATCCGCTTTTCGTCGAATATTTCCAAAAATCCGCTATTTTTTCCGCGTAATTACCGCCGGCAGGATCTTTGGCCTTTCCTCCCCGGCGCGCTCCATTTCGCGTACAAGCATTTCGCGCAAGTGCGCGCGTTCCTTTTTATACGCAGTACTTCGAACCAGATTATGTGCCTCGATCGGATCTTGTTCAAGGTCATAGAGGTAGTCCTCAAAATAGACCTTTGCGCTGTGCCGCGTGAGCCCGGAGCCAACGGCGCGCACGGCGTATTTGTAGCGCGCGGTACGAAAGCTTCTGCCGCACTGGCTTTCACTGATCTGCATAAACACGAAATCCCGTGCCTTTTCTTTCCCTGCGTACTGTGCAACGAGAGAGCGCCCCATATATTCAGGCGGCACATCCACGCCTGCCAAATCCAAAATCGTCGGCGGCAGGTCAATAAGGCTTACCAGCCGTTCGTCATGTCCGCCGCTTTGGAACGGCCCGCCGCAGATGACAAGCGGTGTATGCGTACAGCTGTCATGGCAGCTTCGCTTATACTCCATATTGCGGGTTTTAAAGTGTGAGCCGTGGTCGCTCGTGTATATGAGCACAGTATTTTCATAAAGCCCTTTTTCTTTTAGCTTGCGCACCAGACGCGCAACATTCTCGTCAAGCGCACGGATCGCCGCCAGATAATCGGGATACATTTTCTCATAATCCCCGGACAGAAAGGAAAGATCTTTTGGAATCGGAGCGTCTTTATACTGTGCAAGATACTCTTTTTTCCCCTCGTAACAGCCGTGGTCGTTCTGGTGGTGCGGCTCAAGCTGTGATACAAAGAGGAAAAACGGCTTATCCGACGTCTTTTGGTCAATGTACTCCAGCGCAAAGTCATTGATACAGTCCGCGCGGTAGCCCTTAAAATCAATTTGGTTCCCGTCGCCGTCAAACACATAGCCGTCGTAGCCGTGTGAGGTGAATTCCAAAACGTCCGCCGCACGCCAATAGTCCCGGTAGCCCCCCTGCCGCGTTTTTGGGACGGCGGAATCTTCACAGTGCACCCCGATCCCCGGATAGCGGTCGGAAGCGAGGTGCCATTTACCGACATAAGCCGTCTCATAACCGGCTTCGTTAAGATGATCCGCAAGCGTTTTGGCGTGCTCCGGCAGCGCAATGCCGTTCCAATAGCAGCCGTTCTGCGTAGCATAAGTACCCGTTTGAAGACAGGCACGCGCAGGGCCGCACACCGGCTGGCAGGTAAAAGAATTGTCAAAGATCACGCCGTCGCGCGCGATCTCTGTCAGATTCGGCATGCAGTCCGCGTTCAATGTATCCCAGCGCTGCTGGTCGCTGAAATAAAAAATTATATTCGGCCGCGTATCCGTTTTTTTCATTTTTGTACCACCTTTCGGCAGATATTTCACACTGCACATTTCATTATGAAAGAAAACAACGTACGATCCTTTTTTGTATTGTAGCATAAAGCATACTGTCGCGGCAAGTTTGTGCGGAAAATTTACGGAACCTTTTTCAACCTTGTTGATTTCCCCGGAAAACTTTGCTAAGATAGAACAAAAGAATTATAGGGAGACAGCGCTATGCTTTTACAATTACAGCCTGCATTCAAAGATTATCTTTGGGGCGGTACTCGCTTAAAGACAGACTTTGGCTTTCAAACAGATATGGATCCCGTAGCAGAAGGCTGGATGCTTTCCTGCCACAAGGATGGACAGAACACTGTCACAAACGGAAAGCACAAGGGAAAAACACTCACGCAAGTCATTGCCGAAGAAGGTAAGGGCCTGCTCGGCACACACTGCGCA
This sequence comes from uncultured Oscillospiraceae bacterium, assembly GCA_900545625.1. Classification (GTDB taxonomy): domain Bacteria; phylum Bacillota; class Clostridia; order Oscillospirales; family Acutalibacteraceae; genus Fimenecus. The sequence continues at coordinate 84,611 of UQZS01000001.1, forward strand.
GACAGGGCTGAATTCCCGATTCTGATCAAACTCATTGACGCCAAACAGAATCTATCCGTGCAGGTGCACCCGGATGATGCCTATGCGCGCCGCGTGGAGGGGGAACCGGGGAAAACGGAATGCTGGTATATCCTGGACTGCGATCAGGGGGCAGAGCTGATCTATGGCTTTAAGCAAAAAATTTCCAAAGAGGAGTTTCGCGAGCGAATCGAAAACAACACCTTTTTGGAGGTCGTCAACCACGTCAAGGTGCATAAAGGTGACTTTTTCTTCATCGAAGCAGGCACGCTGCATGCCATCGGCGGCGGGATCCTGCTCGCAGAGATCCAACAGAATTCCAACACGACCTACCGCGTTTACGACTACGGCAGGCTTGGTGCGGACGGAAAGCCCCGTCCTTTGCACACAGAAAAAGCACTGGACGTAACCGTGACCGCGCCGCCCGACCATGCCTGTAAGCCGGAAGGGGATGTTGTGCACAAAGAAGGCTTTGCCGAACAGTTGCTGACAGCCTGCGACCTGTTCACCGTACATGCGGTAGAGGTAGAAAGCGCTTACAGCGGTGTTGCGGACAAAACCTCGTTTGTATCCGTCCTGATCACTGATGGCAGCGGCGAAATCAGCTGTAACGGGGAAACGCTTGCCTTAAAGAAGGGCGACAGCATCTTCATTGCAGCTGACAGCGGCAGCTTTCAAATCAAAGGCAGCCTTTCCTGTGTCGTGACGAGGATTTAAGTCATGCGTAAAAAACGCTTGAAAAAAATTATTTTGGCTTTCATCTGCCTCTGCTTGCTTGGAGCTGCTGTATTCGGCGGCATCAATGCGGCTGTCATCCTGACAGCACGGCCGCATATTTTAACCGAGGAAGAAGCGTGCAAGCTGGATGCAGACTGCATTCTTGTGCTCGGCTGCGCCGTATATGGCAATGATATATTAAGCCCCATGCTCGAAGACCGTGTTCTGACAGGTCTTGCTCTGTATGAAGACGGCGCTTCGGACAGGCTTTTGATGAGCGGCGACCACGGGCAGAAAAATTATGATGAAGTCAACAGCATGAAACAATATTGTGTAGACAAAGGCATAGAACCAAACGTTATATTTTTGGATCACGCCGGGTTTTCCACCTACGATTCTATGTACCGCGCACGTGACATTTTCGGTGTCCGTAAGGTCATTATTGTAACGCAGGGCTATCATCTTTACAGAGCGGTTTATATTGCGCGTGCATTGGGCTTGGAGGCGTATGGTGTTGCGGCGGACAGGCAGGATTACGCGCTTACAACAGATGTCCGAAATCAAGTGCGCGAATCGCTTGCGCGCGTGAAGGACTTATTTACATGTATTTTCCTGCCGGAGCCGACGTATCTTGGCGAAGCCATCCCGATCAGCGGCTCAGCTGAACTTTCCGACGACAAGGAGTATGTTTAATTTTATGCAGCGAACCTACAAAGGTACTACGATCGCCTGCTATGCAGGGTATTTTGTGCAGGCCATCATCAATAATCTTTCCCCCATCCTGTTTATCGTTTTTCAGGAGGAATTCAGCATTTCGCTGACCCAGATCGGCAGCCTGATCCTCATCAATTTCCTTTCTCAGACCGTTGTGGACCTGATTTCCGTCAAAGTCGTAGATCGAATTGGATATAAAAAAGTCATCCTTACTTCGCACGCCTGTGCAACGGTGGGACTTATTCTGCTCGGCACGCTGCCGCGGTTCGTGTCCGCTCCTTTCCCGGCGCTGGTGCTTGCAACTGTCATTTCCGCCATGGGCAGCGGCATGATCGAAGTGACCATCAGCCCGATCGTGGACGCCATCCCGAGCGACAAAAAAGAAGCGGATATGAGCCTTTTGCACTCGTTTTACTGCTGGGGGCAAATGACCGTCGTTGCGCTTTCCACGCTGTTTGTTTGGTTTGCCGGCAACGAATACTGGTTTTTCCTGCCGTTTGCCTGGGCGTGTGTGCCGTTTGTGAACCTGTTGAATTTTGCAACGCTCCCCTTCCCGAAAACACTCAAGGAAGAAGAAAAAATTCCGCTTGGCAAGCTGTTTTCTGAACGAAATTTCCGTATCGCTATGCTGCTTATGCTGTGTGCAGGCGCTTCGGAGCTTGCGATGTCGCAGTGGTCATCGTTCTTCGCCGAAACGGGGCTCGGCGTCACCAAAGTCATGGGCGATCTGCTCGGCCCCTGCCTGTTTGCTGTATTTATGGGGCTTGGGCGGCTGCTGTTCGGCATTTACGGCAATCGGCTGGACTTAAAAAAGGCAATGTTTTTCTGCGCGGTATTATGCATTATCTGTTATACGACCACCGCTGTCTCGCCGAATCCCCTGCTTGCGCTGTTCGGCTGCGCGCTTACAGGCTTTTCGATCAGTCTGTTTTGGCCCGGTACATTCAGTCTGGTTTCTTCGCTTTATCCGAACGGCGGTGCTGCAATGTTCGGCGTGCTTGCCATTCTGGGGGACATTGGCTGCTCGGTAGGCCCCTGGATCGTCAGCTTCGTCTCCTCTGCCGCACAGCGCGCAGACGCAAGCCTTACGGACGGCGCTGCGCTGAAAGTCGGGCTGGGCTTCGGCAATCTTTTCCCGCTCCTTTCCATTTTGGGGCTGGTGCTTTTGGGCGTGTTCCGAAAATCCGCCGGTACACGGGTTGACAAATCAAGATCATAAGCATATAATGGCAGTACAAATCAACAGCTGTCTTCAAGGCGGGGTGAAAGTCCCCACCGGTGGTAAAAGTCCACAAGCTCTTTGCTGATCGGGTGCAATTCCCGAACCGACGGTCAAAGTCCGGATGAAAGAAGATGCTTTTTCTGCACTTTCGCCTCGTAAGACTTGTCTTACGGGGCTTTTTCTTTGGACAGCCGCATTTGAATATTTTTTGAAAGGGACGATGTATTATGTCCGCACAAGCTGTCCGCTCCACAAAAAAGCAAAAGGTTTTTACCGGTGTGCGCATCCGTAAACTGACTGTCACTGCGCTGCTTGCTGCCGTGTCCGCCGTATTGATGTTTTTGGATTTCAGTGTGCCGCTGATGCCAAGCTTTATCAAAATGGATCTTTCCGACTTTCCTGCGCTGATCGCCTCATTTTCTTTAGGCCCTTTGAGCGGCGTTATGGTCTGTCTGTTGAAAAATCTTATCAATCTGCTGACCACCTCAACAGGCGGTGTCGGCGAGCTTTCCAACTTTATTTTGGGCTGTTTTCTGGTGATTCCCGCAGGGCTCATATATAAGCGTAAAAAGAACCGCAAATTTGCTTTTCTCGGCGCGCTTACGGGTGCTTGCTGCATGGCTGTATTCAGCCTGTTCACCAACTATTTTATCGTTTACCCGGTCTATACCAATTTCATGCCGATGGATGCCATCCTTGCCGCGTATCAGACGATCCTGCCTACTGTTGACAATCTTTGGAAAGCGCTCTTGGTCTTCAATGTCCCGTTTACTTTCATCAAAGGTATGCTGTGCACCGTAGTCACATTTATTTTGTATAAACGCTTATCCCCGGTTTTAAAAGGGAAAGCAGGCTGAACGGAGGAAAACCATGCCGAAAAAGGACGTTCTGTTTTTGGATGCCTGCGTGCGCGCGGACGCTTCACGCACACTCGATCTCGCCAACCGATTTTTATCCAAATTGGCGGATGCGCAGATCACGCATTTGAAGCTCGACGCGCTCGGGCTGCAGCCCCTCGATAAAGCGCGGCTGCACGAACGTGATCGCCTTTTGCATGACGGTCAAACCGATGCGTCCTTTTTTGTGCATGCCAACACCTTCCGAAACGCACAATGGATCGTGATTGCGGCGCCGTATTGGGACTTTTCTTTTCCGGCGCTGTTGAAGCTTTATGTTGAAAATGTGAGCTGCTCAGGGGTGACCTTTGCTTACGACGAGACAGGTCGACCCGTAAGCCTCTGCCGCGCAAAACGGCTGGTTTACATCACAACAGCAGGCGGATACATCGGTGAAAATGACTATGGATTCACTTATATTCGTGCCGTTATGGAACAGTTTTTCGGCGTAAAGCAGTCGTATCGCATTGCTGCAGAAGGGCTAGATATTATCGGCAATGATCCGCAGACGATCTTAACGGACACTGAATCGCAGTTCTCAGAGGCCCTCTGTTAAGAAAAAGCATTTTGAAATTGTCAATTTTTTTGCAAAATGTGTCCGTCTGCGGTTGACAAGCCCAGCGTTCCGTTATACAATGTTTGATACAAACGGATATACCTAATATTCCTTATAAAGAGTGACGGAGGGACAGGCCCTGTGAAGTCCGGCAACCTGCACGCAGTGCAAGGTGCCAAATCCCACAGCGTTTAGCTGAAAGATAAGGTGATGAGAAAAGCACCGCGGGCCGCGCCCGAGGTGCTTTTTTGCAAGGATATGTATCCGCCTGGATTTTTAAAAGGAGACTGTACAACATATGACAAAACATCTTTTTACATCCGAATCCGTAACGGAAGGGCATCCTGATAAGGTTTGCGATACCGTTTCCGATGCGATTTTAGACGCAATTTTGGCACAGGATCCGAACGGTCGTGTCGCGTGCGAGACGACCTGCATCACGAACCGACTGATGGTCATGGGTGAGATCACCACGACCGCAAAGGTAGATATTGAAAAAATTGCACGCGATGTCGTATGCGACATCGGCTATGATAATGACGACACCGGCTTCAATGGGCATACCTGCCGCGTAGAGATCGCCATCGACAAGCAATCGGCAGATATTGCCATGGGCGTGGATGCTTCCTATGAACTAAAAACGGGTAAACAGGATGACTACAACCTGCATGGCGCGGGCGACCAAGGGATGATGTTCGGATATGCCTGCTGCGAAACGCCGGAACTCATGCCGCTTCCGATCGCCCTGGCGCATAAACTCGCAAAGCGTCTGACCGACGTGCGCAAGGACGGTACACTGCCGTACCTGTTCCCGGACGGCAAAACGCAGGTTACGGTTGAGTACGATGACAACAAGCCTGTTCGTGTTGATACAATCGTTGTTTCTGCGCAGCACCGCGCAGAGATCCCGCTTACACAGATCCGCTCAGACATTTTACAGCATGTCATTAAGCCCGTTGTACCTGAAAATCTGTTTGACGAAGATACGATCATTTATGTCAACCCCACGGGTAGGTTTGTCACAGGCGGTCCTGCAGGGGATTCCGGGCTCACGGGCCGAAAGATCATCGTGGATACATACGGCGGCATCGGCCGTCACGGCGGCGGCTGCTTTTCCGGCAAGGATCCGACCAAGGTAGACCGTTCCGCCGCATACGCAGCGCGGTATGTTGCAAAAAACATTGTCGCGGCAGGTCTTGCAAGACGCTGTGAGATCCAGCTTGCTTACGCCATCGGCGTTGCGAATCCGGTTTCGGTCATGGTTGACACATTCGGGACGGGTACGCTTTCGGATGACGTATTAAGCGAAATCGTTACCGAGGTGTTTGACTTGCGGCCGGCGGCAATCATCGAATATCTGGATCTGCGCCGCCCGATCTATCGCCCGCTTGCCGCTTACGGTCACATGGGCAGAACAGATCTGGATCTGACATGGGAGCGAACCGACCGCGTTGACGCATTAAGAAAAGCGGCCGGCACACTTTAATTGGCAGTTTTGTAAAAATTTAGGAATCGTATATCCACGCTGTTTCGAGCTATACTATCAATAAGCATTGATAAGGAGTTGAGAAATATGCTGGATAGGATCGCGCTGATTCTGGTCATCATCGGCGGCATCAACTGGGGCTCCATCGGGCTTTTCCAATTTGATATTGTCGGCTGGATCTTCGGCGGGCAGGACGCCGTAATCAGCAGAATCATTTATACGCTTGTCGCCATTGCGGCGGTTTGGTGCATCTCCCTGCTCTTCCGCGAAAGCGAAGTCCTTGCACCCGCCGATAACGATGAGTAACCGTTAACAAAAGCTAAAACGGCGCTGTGTTTTTGCACAGCGCCGTTTTTCTGCTTAGGATTCTTCTTTCGGCTCGGCAGGTGTAACATAAATGGTGTTGTAGGTGTTGTAGATCACCTTGCCGGGCTTTGCGCCGACGGGCTTTTTGATATTTTTGACGCGGGTATAATCAACAGGCACCTTTTGCGCGTCGCGTGCACTGCTGAAAAATGCAGCGATCGCGGCGGCTTCAGAAATGGCTTGGTCAGTGATTTCACGGTTATCAGAAACTAAGATCGTATGTGAACCCGCATAATGCTGCGTATGCAGCCACATATCATAATTTTTTGCCGTTTTCAGCGTCAGCTTATCGTTTTGGACGTTGTTGCGCCCGACAAGCACCGTAAAGCCCTCGCTCGTCTTGAATTTATGCGGCGGCAGCTCTTTCGGAAGTCTCTGTTTGCCGCCCTTTTTACGCTTCAAATATTTGCCGTCGATCAGCTCCTGCCGAATGGCAGCGAGATCGCTTTCTGCTTCGGCGCGGGAAAGCGCGTCCTCCACGGACGCAAAATAACTAAGCTCCTGCTCGTCATGGGCAATGAGCTCAGCAAGCATTTTCTCTGCCGTAGAGGCTTTCTTATACGCTTTGTAATATTTCTGTGCATTTTGCGACGGCGTCAACGCGGGATCTGCCGGAATTCGCACCGGCTGGTTGTTATCATAATAATTTTCCAATTCATAAAAGCTCGCGCCTTTTTTGAGAGCGTACTGATTCGCTTGGATAAGTTCTCCGAAGATGCGCAGACGATCTTTTTCGGCGCTGTCTTTGAGCTGTGCCTGACGATTTGCCATCTTCCGCGCAGTTCGTTCACGCAGCGTTTGCAGAGTTTTATGCAAATCCCCTGCCCTTCGCTTGGCACGCAGCAAGCGGTCACGCTCCGCGTAAAAATCATCAAGCAGTGTGCAGAACGAAGCGTATTCGATTCTTTTGCAAAAGCTGCCGTATTGCAAAATTTCTAAAAAAGAAAAGTCAAAAGGTTTCTCTTCTTCATCGCAAACAACACAGTGCGCCGGGACTTTTTGCAAGCAAGTGCTAAGATATTCAAGCGCACTTTTTATCCGTTCTTCTCCTGCCTCCCGCACCGTACAGGTGCAGTCGCCTGCTGCGCGAAAAGCGAGTTCGCGGCTGACAATGGGCGAAATCCCCTCAATATTCTTCATAAGCGCCGCAGGAAGCTGCTGCTCAGGGTTTATAAACAGCCGGGTAAGGCAATTGGAAATGTTGTCATTTGTTAACTGTATTTTATCCTGTTGCGGCGGGAGCTGATATGCTACACCGGGAAAGATCTCTCGAAACGCGGATTTAGAGGAATCTACACGCTTGACCGCATCTAAGATCATACCATTTCCGTCGATCAATATGATATTGCTATGCTGCCCCATGATCTCTACACAAAGGGACATCCGCACCTTGTCACCGATCTCATTGGTCGCGTCAAAATCTAAAAACAGCACACGGTCAAGGCCAGATTGGCGCAATCCGACAAGTACAGCCCCGCTTAAATGCTTGCGCAGCAACATGCAGAGCATGGGCGGATTCTGCGGATTCTCTCCCGGTCTTTGTGTAATATGGATGCGCGGCGAAGCTGACTCCGCCGAAAGAAGAAGCCGATACGCGCCGCTGCGCGTGCGCATATGCAAGGTGAGCTCGCATTTCGCAGGCTGGTGCACTTTTTCTACGCGCGCACCCACAAGCGCTTCTTCCAATTCTGTTTTGATAAAATGCAGCGTAATACCGTCCAGTGCCATGTTTCGTGTCCTTTATTCGATGTTTTGCATAGGAGATGTCTGCTCGGAAAGCAGGCAGACCGTGTCGGGGAATGCCGCCTGAATTCGCTTGCAAAGTGCACGGACGGCAGGGTGTTCCGTTTCAAAATGCCCTGCCGTGACAAGAGCGATATCCAGTGCAGCAGCTTCGAACATTTCATGATGCTTGGCTTCGCCTGTCAATAGCAGGTCTGCCCCCTGCTCTTTTGCCGCCCGCAAAAAAGATGCACCAGCACCGCCGCAAACCGCGACAGTACGCACCTGCTTTTGCGGCAAAGCGACAAGTACGGGCGCATGCAGCACCGCTTTTGACTTTTGCGCAAAATCCTGTGCCGTTATACACTCGATTCTGCCGATACGGAATTCACCGCACTCCGACGCGTGTACATCGGTAAGACCGACTTTCTCCGCCAATACATCAGCAACACCGTTCGCTGCAAAATCATAAGATGTATGCGCGCAAATCACAGAAACGCCGCATTTTGCCGCGATGTAAGCAGGATCGGATTCCGTAAAAGCCTTTACAGCGCTGAATAAGATTGGATGGTGCGTTATAAGCAGCGTGCAATCCTTTTGCACTGCTTCCTCGATCACCTGCGGCGTGGCATCGAGTGCAAATAAAATGCGGTCAGCACTCGCGCTCCGTTCTCCAACCAAAAAGCCGCTGTTGTCCCATTCCGCCTGTCCCGCAAAGGGCGCAATAGAGTCTATGTAGTCGTAAATTTCACCTGCAAGCATCAGAAACCTCCCGTATGATTTCGTTCAAAGCCGCAGCCTGCTGATCGCCTTTTTCGCGCAGCGCATCCGCTTTTGTTTGTAGGCGGCGCAATACATTTTGTAAAAACAGACGGTCAGTCTCTACCTCATGCGGGCGAAGCGCACCGATATAATCGCTGCCCGCCGTTACACGCGACATTTTTGTATCATCCCACGCAGCGGAAATCACCAAATAAATGCGTCTGCCCTCGGCGACCGTGGTCTCAAACACCTTGGAAAAGCCGTTTTCACGCAAAGCGCGCCGCACGTCCTCGCTGTGTGACATAGGCTGTAAAACAAGCTGAGTGTCTTTTTTTTGCAGCCATGGTGTAAGATACAGCATTTCGGCGATCTGCTCGCCGCCCATGCCTGCAATTATGATCGTCTGCGCTTCACCCGCACATATGTTTTGAAGTCCATCGGAAAGACGCAGTTCCACACGATCTTCCAAACCATAGTGTTCCACCGAGCGGCGTGCGTTTTCTAACGGCTGTTTATGAATATCCGCAGCGATCGCACGGGATACCTTACCTGCCTGTAAAAGGTAGATAGGCACATACGCATGATCCGTACCGATGTCTGCAACACAATCACATGGCAGCACTAAGTCGGCGACCGCCGTAAGCCTTGGCGTTAGATGCAGCATAACTCTCCTTAATAGCACAAGCGGGGCGCGGCTTTTGGCACGCACCCCGAAAGCTCTGTTTATTTAGACTGCAAAAACGCGTTGATTTTTTCAACCAGCGCATCCGCATCTACGCCATGCACTTCACACGCCTGCTCAAGCGTTTCGCCGCGAGAAGCGGGGCAGCCAAGACAGTGCATTCCCATTTCCAAAAAGAAAGGAACGGTTTCGCGGTCGGCGTCCAAAATATCGCCGATGGTCATGTCTTTTGTAACTTCTTTTAACATAATGGTCTCCTTTTATGCTTTACAAACCGACAGCGTGACTTTACTGCCGGAAATTTCGGCTTCTTTTACATAGTCCGCCGAGACAAGCGGCGAACCGATGCAAACCTCTTCGGCAAGCAGTTCGTTTTTCAAATAGTCTGCCTTTTCGGAAAGCGCATCCGTGATTTGCGCATTGTCCGTGCAGATCGAAACACGCACACGCTGCTCGACCTCATAGCCAGCTTCCTTGCGCGCGATCTGGCACTGACGAACAACGTCGCGCACAAGGCCTTCGCGAATCAGCATTTCGGTCAGCTTCGTATCCAGCGCGACCACGGCAGTTCCGTTCGCGAATTCTGCGGAAACGATACCCGTCTTGGTCTTGGTGGAGACGTTAAACAGCCCTGCGTCAAAGCTCCCGTCAAAGCCCGGGATCGTGACCTCGCCGCCGGCTTCCACGGCGGAAACGACGGCAGCCATATCCGCGTCGGAAAGTGCTTCAAGCGTCTGCTTCATCTTATTGACATTCTGCTTGAGCACCGCACCCGCCATCTTAAAGTTCACGGTCAGGAATTTGTCCTCCAGCGCATCGGCAGACTCCAAATAGTGAAGCGCCTTGATATTGAGCTCGTCGAGAATATTTTTCTCAAAGGTTTTCAGTTTATCCGCAGATGCTTTATCACAGCAGACATACATAGCGGCAAGCGGCTGGCGAACCTTGAGCTGCTGTTCATTACGAAGCCGCATGGCGACCGCAATGGCTTCACGTGCAAACGCAGTCTGCTCCACGATACCGTTGTCCTCGAAGTCTGCGAGCGGCTGCGGCCAATCGCTCAAATGCACGGAAAGCGGCGCATTCGGCAGCACCTTGCGCGTAAGCGTCTGCCAGATGTATTCCGTCATAAACGGGATCACGGGCGCCATGACCTGAACGGCAGTGTTAAGCGCGTGGAACAGTACCCAATATGCCAGCATCTTATCCTGCTCATCGTCGGCTTTCCAGAAGCGGCGGCGATTGGTACGGACATACCAGTTGGAAATATCATCCACGAACACTTCAAAATCTTTGACCAGCAGATAGACCTTATAATCATTGTAGCAAGCCGTGGCGCGCTTCAAAAATTCGTTGGTGCGTACGGTGAGCCAAAGATCAGTGGGCGTCATTTTGGATTTGTCAGGCACATAGCCCTCAAAATTCGGTTTGTCGATCTTGGCATACGTCTCAAAGAACGTATAAATGTTCCAGAAAGAAAGCAGCTTGCGGCGTGCCTCATCGCCCAAAGTATAGCCGAAGCGCACATCGCTTGCAACAGGCGCGCCCGCATACATATAACGTACGGTGTCGGCACCGATTTTTTCAGCGGCCTCGTCAAACTTGATCATAAATCCGGTTTTGGAGAACTTGGAACCGTCCTCTGCGACGACCGCGCTGTTGGTCAGCACGCGCTCATACGGCGCTCTGCCCTCGAGCACGACGCTCATGAACAAAAGCGAATAGAACCACAAACGCACCTGCTCGTGCATTTCGGTGACCCACTCGGCGGGGAAATTCTTTTTCCAATATGCCTTATCACTGAAATACTTGAGTGTGGAAAACGGCACGATACCTGCGTCCAGCCATACGTCGCCGATCTCGGTCACGCGCGAAACAGGCTTGCCGCAGTGCGGGCATTTGATTTGGATCTCATCCACCCATGGGCGGTGCAGTTCGGGCAGCGCATCGACCTTTGCAGGGTCTACCGCAAGCTCCCGCAGCTCTTTGCGCGAACCAACCACCGTCACATGCCCGCATTCACACGGATAAAACGGTAGCGGCATGCCGTAATAGCGTTTGCGTGAAATATTCCAATCGCCCATGTTCGTCAGCCAGTCGTGCATGCGCTTGCCGTTGGAAGCGGGCTCCCATTTGACGGCTGCGGCGGCTTCGATCAGTTTGGGCTTGACTTCTGCGGTACGGATATACCACGCGGGCACAAGGCGGAACACAACCTCGGACTTGCAGCGCCAGCACACCGGGTAGCTGTGCTCGTGCGGCTCGACCTTATACAGCTTATTATCCGCTTGCAGGTGCTCAAAAACCTCGTCGGCAATGGTGTGGCTGTCCTTGCCGGTCATCCAGTCAAAGCCTTCAAGATAAATGCCCATATCGTCGATCGGCATCACCTTTGGAAGGCCAATGCGTTCGCCAAGTTCAAAGTCTTCGATACCGCAGCCGGGCGCAATATGTACGACGCCTGTGCCCTCATCCGCGTCTACGTCCTCCCAAGCGACGATCTTATGCTCGATGCCGGCTTGTGCGGGCAGATACGGGAAGCAGGTCTCAAAATGCAGACCCACAAGTTCGCTGCCCTTAAAAGCACGCAGCACCTCCAGCTTATCGTCCCCGAGATGCCTGATCGCATTTTTCGCAAGGATCAGCGTCTGCTCGTCGCTTTTGATCTTGACTTCCACATAGTCGATGTCAGGATTGACCGCCAGCGCTACGTTCGAAGAAAGCGTCCACGGCGTAGTCGTCCAGACAAGGATCTTGCTGTCAAGCTCTTTTACGGGCAGCTTAAAGTAGACGGAATTGTGGGTCATCAGCTTATACGAGCCGGTCATTTCGTGCTCGGAAAGCGATGTGCCGCAGCGCGGACACCAGGGCATCGGCTTATATTCGCGCTGGATCCAGCCGTGCTCGTCGCACTTCTTTAAGAAGTACCATATCCCTTCGATGTTTTCGTCGGTATTGGTAAAATAGGAATGGTCCCAGTCCATCCACTGCCCCAGGCGTTTGGACTGCTCGGTGATGATGGAGGAAAAATGCCTCACGCGGTCTTTGCACGCTTGCGTGAACTTGTCCATCCCGTAATTTTCAATATCCTTTTTGGTCTGGAAGCCGAGCTGCTTTTCCACCTCGACTTCGACCCAAAGGCCCTGGGAGTCAAAACCGTTTTGATAACGGCAGTCACACCCGTTCATGGCATGGTAGCGGATAAAAATATCCTTGATGCTTCTGCCCCACGCATGGTGGATCCCCATGGGGTTGTTAGCAGTGATAGGGCCGTCTAAAAAGCGGAACATTTTGTTGCCCTTGTTTTTGGCAACCAGCTTGTCAAAGCAGTGCTCCCGCTCCCAAAAATCCATGATCTCGTGCTCAAGCTCTACGAACTTGTTTTTTTCGTCAGCCACGCGGCGCGCCACCTTTCAGAACTTTTATACAGACAAATATTATATAAAAAATCAGCGGTCAATACAAGGCTTATTTTGAATTTTTTTGCACATTGCGGACGGATTTGCAGATACGACACCTATCCGCGCGCGGCAGGATCGTCGTCCGCGCCGCCTTCTGCTTCTTCCGGAAGGATATCCGTCTCGTCGATGATGTAGTGCGGACGGCGTTTGACCTCCATGTATATGCGGGAAATATATTCCCCCAAAATGCCCAAAGAAAGCAGGATCAACCCGCCGATGATCAGAATCGCGCAGATCGTGGACGGATAGCCCGGCACGTCGCTGCCGTAGATCAGCGTGCGCACGATGATATAAAGCGCATATGCGATGCCCGCAAGGCTGCAGATCGCACCGCACAGCAGGGATATTTTCAGCGGCGCAGTGGAGAAATTCACGATGCCGTCCACAGCATAGGAAAACAGTGACCAAAACGACCATTTGGTTTTGCCCGCCGCACGTGCGCGGTTTTCATGCGGGAACCATTTGGTTTTGAAGCCGACCCAGCTGAAAATGCCTTTGGAAAAGCGGTTGTATTCGGGCACTTGCAGAACGGCATTGACGACCTTACGCTTCATAATGCGAAAATCCTGCGCGCCGGCTTCTATATCGGCATCGGAAATGCGGCTGATGATCTTATAAAACAGCTTGGAAAAGCCGCTTTTCAGCTTCGCCTCGCCCGTGCGCGTCTCGCGCCGCGCCGCGGCAATGTCATAGCCTTCCTCCGTCAGTGCGCAAAGCATTTCGGGTAAAAGCTGCGGGGAATGCTGCAAATCGGCGTCCAGGATCCCGACAAATTCCGCAGTTGACGCGCGCAGCCCCGCAAGCATGGCCGCCTCTTTGCCGAAGTTGCGTGAAAACGAAATATATCGCGCGTTTTCGTGTGATCCGCAAAGCGCGCGCAATACAGACAGGGTGTTGTCCGTGCTGCCGTCATCTACAAAAATCAGGCGTGTTTTGGTGTCTGTAAGCTGCAAAAGCACATCCTGCACAGCCGAAAAGAACAGTGGCACAGCCTCCTCTTCGTTGTAGCAAGGTACAATTAAATCCAATGTGTGCATCAAAAGCGCCGCCTTTAACCGTTTTTACAATCTGTTATGCTGCCTTTTCACCATATCCGTCGGCTCACCGCAAGAGAGAGCGTCGGCAGGCGTAGAAGAGATATCAGTGTTATTGTACCATATTTTTTGCGCGAAGCAAAGAAAAAACTGCGGCCGACAGCATTTTTGCTATCGACCGCGACGCTATATTCGTTATTTCCGCATTTCTGTCGCTTTGTATTTTTCACGCGTGGCCAGTCCCCCGCGGATATGTCTTTGCGCCTTGTTGACGTTAAGCACTTCGCGCACCTCATTATAAAGTCCGGGGCTGATGCGCTGCAGGCGCTGGGCGACATCCATATGTACCGTGCTTTTGCTGATGCCGAAGACCTTAGCCGCCGCACGGACGGTCGCTTTGTTGTGCACGATATATTCGCCGAGTTCCACGGCGCGATCTTCCACTGTGTCTTTCACTTCGAGCCCTCCTTACCTATGTCAATAATACATATGTAAGGAGAAAGGCGGATATGCCGCCGTTTTGTCTACAGATTTTAAAACATGATACTGCATTTTTTTGACAGCTTTAGAATTTATTATCAAGGATATTCCGTTTTACGCGTCGCAGAATAGTACTGCAAACGCAAATACACAGCAAAGGAGTGTTTACAGTGGCAAGCAAAAAGAACGTTGTTCCCGAGGCTCGTGCGGCTCTTGATAAGTTCAAGATGGAGGCTGCTTCCGAAGTGGGCGTGAACCTCAAGCAGGGTTATAACGGCGACCTGACCTCGAAGCAGGCGGGTTCTGTCGGCGGCCAGATGGTTAAAAAGATGATCAAGGCCTATGAAGACGGCATGAAATAACTTCACGGTTCGTTCAATTTCTTTCGGACAAAAAGGCGGTCTGCCGGGGTGACCCGACAGACCGTCGCTTTTATCTTTTTACTTTTCCCTTATGCCTGCGAATAATCTTTCAGGAAATCGCGCAGCGCGTCCGCCGCATAAGAAAGCTCTTTGACCGTCGGCAGATACACGATACGCACATGGTCAGGCTGCGGATAATTGAACGCTGTCCCCTGCACAAGCAAAATTTTCTTTTTGCGCAGGAACTCTAAGACAAAGCGCTCGTCATCCTTCAAATTGAATTTATGCATATCAAAACGCGGGAAGATATAAAACGCCGCTTTCGGCTTGACCGCGGAAACACCGTCAATGGAATTGAGCGCGTTATAAATGAATTCGCGCTGCTCGTACACACGCCCGCCGGGGCACAACAGCTCGTCCGCGCTCTGATAACCGCCGAGCGCCGTCTGGATGATATGCTGCGCGGGCACATTGGAGCAAAGGCGCATAGAGGAAAGCAGGTTCAAACCTTCGATATAGCCGCGGATCCGCTTTTTGTCGCCGCTGACGACCATCCAGCCGCACCGAAAGCCTGCCACGCGGTGCGATTTGGAAAGCCCGTTGAAGGTAATGCACGGCACGTGGGGCGCAAGGGCCGCGATGGAGATATGCTGTAAGCCGTCCATGACCAAACGATCATAAATTTCATCCGAAAACAGAATAAGACCGTATTTGTCGGCAAGGCGGACGATCTCCTCTAAGATCTCACGCGGATACAGCGCACCCGTCGGGTTGTTCGGGTTAATAAGTACAATGCCCTTTGTATGCTTTGTTATTTTGCTTTCCATGTCGGCGATGTCAGGGTTCCACTCGTTTTGCTCGTCGCACATATAGTGCACCGGCGTACCGCCCGCAAGGGAGACAGCGGCCGTCCAAAGCGGGTAGTCGGGCGCAGGCAGCAGAATCTCGTCGCCGTCGTCGAGAAGCCCCTGCATAGACATGGTGATCAGCTCGCTGACACCGTTGCCCGTATAGATGTCGTCCACGCCGACATCGGCAATTCCCTTGAGCTGGCAGTACTGCATGATCGCTTTTCGCGCGGAAAAAATACCCTTAGAGTCCGAATACCCTTCCGCACTGCGCAGCGTATAGATCATATCGCGGATAATCTCATCCGGAGCCGTAAAATGAAACGGCGCGGGATTGCCGATGTTCAGCTTCAATATATCCACGCCGTTTGCGATCATACGGTCGGCTTCATCGAGCACCGGCCCGCGGATATCATAACAAACATGGTCTAACTTTTTTGATTTTTCAAATGTGCGCACAGCACTCACTCCTTTTGATTATCCCTATTTTAACCATTTTGCAAGGTTTGTCAATGTTTTTGACTTGCGGAAAACCTACATTTCCAGTATAATACCAGCAGATACGATAAATCCATTTATGAGGTTTTGCCATGAACAGCGGATTTTTGAAAGTCGCCGCCGTCTCGCCGCGCGTGACGGTAGGCGGTGTAAAACAAAATTTGGAAAATGCGGTGCTGGAGCTGCAAAAAGCTACGCATGACGGTGTACGTCTTTTGGTTTTTCCGGAACTGTATTTGTCTGCGTACACCTGCGGCGATCTGTTTTTACAGTGCACCCTGCAGGATGCATGCAAGGACGCCTTGCTCACGCTTTGTAAGGAAACCGAAGGTACCGATATTGTCGTTTGCATCGGCGTACCGCTGGTTTGGAAAACCAGGCTTTACAACTGCGCCGCCGTTTTGCAAAACGGGCAGATCCTTGCCGTAATTCCAAAAACATATCTGCCGAATTACAATGAATACTATGAAAAACGCTGGTTCGCAAGCGGCGACGGAGTTCAGAGTGAACTGAGAATCGGCACGCAGACCGTACCGTTCGGGCAGACGCTTGTGCGCCTGTCAGAGCACGCCGTGCTTGGCGTAGAGCTCTGTGAGGATCTTTGGGTGCCCGCACCGCCGAGCACCTCGCTGTGCCTTGCGGGTGCAAACCTCATTGTCAATCTTTCCGCAAGTAACGAAGCTGTTACGAAAAATGACTATCGCCGCAGCATTATCGCCACACAGAGTGCCAAATGCTTTTGCGCGTATGTGTATGCGTCGGCCGGCGTCGGCGAATCTTCAACCGATCTTGTTTTTTCCGGCGCGTGCACGATTGCCGAAAACGGAACGATCCTCTCGGAGGGCGATCGCTTTGCTTTTGACGGAAGCCGCACCGTTGCAGATATCGATTTAGATAAGCTCATTGCTGAGCGGCAGCGTGACGGCTCGTTTTCCGACAACGCCGTACACCTTGCCGAGGTTCCAGCTGTCAGCACATGCGTGCCCGTACCCGAAACGGCTTTTGAAAATATCACACGACTTTTTGACCAGCATCCGTTTGTCCCCTCGGACGAGCGTGAAAAGGATGCGCGCTGCCGCGAGATCCTTGCTATCCAAAGCCACGCGCTCGCCAAACGGCTTGCACATACGGGACTTAATAAAGCGGTTGTCGGTATATCGGGTGGATTGGATTCCACATTGGCACTGCTTGTGTGCGTGCGCACCATGCAGATTTTAAAGCAGCCGACGGAAAATATCCTTTGCGTCACAATGCCCGGCTTCGGCACAACGGATCGCACCTATCACAATGCCTGTGATTTGGTGCGCGCCTTTGGCGCACAGCTTTTGGAGATCCCGATCCGCGACGCGGCACTCGGGCACATGCGCGACATCGGGCATGACCCAAGCGTGCAGGATGTGACCTACGAAAATACGCAGGCACGCGAACGCACACAGATTTTGATGGATCTTGCCAACAAGCACAGCGGGCTTTTGGTCGGCACGGGAGACTTAAGCGAACTTGCACTCGGATGGTGCACTTACAACGCGGATCACATGAGCATGTACGGCGTGAATGCAGGCGTGCCGAAAACGCTGGTGCGCCATCTGGTCGAAAACGAAGCGGAGCATCTGCCCGAGAACGTTGCCAGTATTCTGCGTGACATTCTGGATACGCCTGTAAGCCCTGAACTTTTACCACCAGACAAAGAAGGAAATATTCAGCAAAAGACAGAAGAAGAACTGGGTCCTTATGAGGTACACGACTTCTTTCTGTATCATTTCCTGCGATTCGGGACGCGCCCCGAAAAGCTGTTGTTTATGGCACGGCGCGCTTTTTCGGACATCTATACGGACGAACAGCTGTCGCGGTGGCTCAAGCTGTTTCTGCGCCGCTTTTTTGCCAATCAGTTCAAGCGCTCCTGCCTGCCGGACGGGCCGAAGGTCGGTTCCGTAAGTCTGTCGCCGCGCGGGGACTGGCGGATGCCCTCTGACGCAGACTGTGCGGATTGGCTGGATTTCTAAAATACACGCAAGTTAAAAAAGTAACTTTTGCTCCCCTTGTCAGGGGAGCTGTCGAGCGAAGCGAGACTGAGGGGTAGTTAAAAACCCTGATATTTCAAGGTTTCTCTCCCTCCGTCACGCGCTTTGCGCATGCCACCTCCCTCGTCAGAGGGAGGAAAAAAGACTTTATTGACAGTCTGAAAAAACAGCCCGTTTGAAACGGGCTGTTTTTCTTATATGTTGGTTTCTTTTTTGATGCGGAACAGCCAGCGCAAGATCCCACCGAGCACCTTCGGACTTTTGACCACAACGACTTTCATACCATAGCCTCCTCAGCAATTTTTGCACAGCAGGATGCCGCTGACGATCAAAGCCAGAGACAGCGCGACCACTAAAAATCCGGAGGGAAAAACCAGCGCGAGGATCAAACCCGCACCGAGCATGGCAAACATCAGTCCCAGATTGCCGCCTCTTGACCTTCTTCTCATGCAGACACCGCCTTTACCGTTGCTATTATCACTATATGCGGCGTCAAAAAATGTGTTAATGGTCTTTATCCGTTATAAATATGAGGGCTGTCCCCTTTTCAACTTCGATCTCCGCTTGCTCGGCTGTTGTCTCATTGCTTACGCCGAGGCCGCTGAAAGGCTCAAATGTGTAATTTTGCAGCGGATAAGCAAAGCCGCGCAGCGACACGGTACACGGCCCGCCGACGGCGAAAACCGAAACATATTTTCCGGAATCACCGTTTATGGTGCGTGTCTCGTTTTGCAGGGCGAATATCTCATGGTGATCGTCCACGACCGTCAAACACACGCCCTGTGTTTTGGCATGCGCGCACAAGTCAAAATTTGCAAACGTATGGTCAAGCCGCCCGCCCGTGCCGCCGAAGAGCACGATGTTCTTGTATCCGTGGCTGACAGCTTTCGCATATGCACAAGCTGTATCGGTATCGTCCTTGACGGGATTTAGGCGGATCACCTGCATGTTCGGGTTCTCGGAAACGGGTGCGCCTGAATCAAAATCCCCGATCACGAGATCCGGCTCCAAACCGCAGGCGCGGCACAGCTTATATCCCGCATCGGCAGCAACAATAAATGCATCATCCCGTAAAAATTCCCGTACACGTGTGGGTGAAACGGCGCTGCCTGCGGCAAAGATCGCGCAGTCTGCTTTTATTATGTTTCCCATGCTTTTTTATCCTTTACCGCGTTATACATTTGCACATAGCTTTGGTGGCGGGAGGCGCTGATCTCGCCGCTTTCCACAGCTTCCAAAACCCTGCACCCCTTATCGCAGGTGTGCGAGCAGGAGGTGAATTTACACTGTCCCAAAAAGGGGCGGAATTCTCGGAAACAATCGGCAAGCTCTTCTTTCGGAATCCAGTCGGTTTTCTCGGGATCAAGCGCAGAAAAACCGGGCGTATCGACGATATACCCGCCGCAGGTCTTGAAAAGCTCTGCCTGGCGGGTCGTATGCCTGCCGCGGCCGAGCTTATCGCTCACCTCGCCTGTTGCAAGGGACAAAGAGGGGTCGAGCCGATTGAGAAGCGACGTTTTGCCCACGCCTGAATTGCCCGTAAAGGCGCTGACTTTGCCTTGTAAGACAGCGCGCACGGCATCCACGCCCTCCCCTGTTTCGTTGGAGACAGCCAAGCAACAGATCCCTGCGGCTTTGTAAATCGCCGCAAGATCATCCGCGGGCTGCTCGTCCGTTTTGGTGAACACAACGATAGGTTCCATCGCCTTATACTCCGCGATGGCAATGAGCTTGTCGATGAGCAGTGCCGACGGTCGCGGGACGGACGTCGCCGCTACGATGATCAGATTGTCAATGTTCGCCACAGGCGGGCGAAGCAGAAAATTTTTGCGCGGCTCGATTGTGTCTATGGTATTTTCCGACCTGCCGTCGGTCACGGTGATGCGCACACGGTCGCCCGCAAGCGGCGTGATCTTCTCCTTGCGAAGCGCACCGCGGGCACGGCACACATATACCGCATCGGCGGCTTCCACCGTATAGAAGCCGCCGACGCCTTTCAGCAATATTCCGTTAAGTTGCTTGTTATTCATACTTTTTGCCGTCATCGACGTACTGTAAGCGTAATTTGCGTAGAGGGAACAACTCTTGTACCGCCTACGGGTGATTGTGCGATTACAACACCACTCTGCCCGGAAATCTCATTGCCGCTTTCATCTACAAGTCTAATATTGGTAAATCCCGCAACCTCCAAATCATCCAACGCATCATCCACCGGTGTATTGTTCGAAACATCCGGCACGGCAATAGGATATTCTTTCGTCACGGAAGTAAATGTAGGCGGATTCTGCGTAAAGTCGATCGTGCCGCTTTGGATCTCCGTGTCATCGATCACAACGGAATATGGTACGGCACTGCCGGAGCCTTGCAGCGTGATCTGTGTGGTACCGCCGTCAAGACGAACTTCGATTGGGTACCCGTCTACAAGCGCGCCGTCCAGGTAGACGCGCATGGAAGCGCTTGTGTTGGCGTTTGGGCGCGTTACGGAAATAGCGGCAGACGAAGCCGGTGCTTTGCCCGAGCTGACGACCAGGCTCACTGCACCGCCCGCGTCGGTCTGCTGATTGGCCTCCGGCGACTGCGAAAGAACGATGCCGGCAGCCTTGTCACTGTCTTGCTCGGTCACATTACCGACCTTCAGCCCCGCACTGGTGATCAACTGCTCGGCAACTTCACGGCTGTAGCCGACAACATACGGCACAGTCGTGGCATCCGGGTTTTCATTCGTTGCAACATAAATGGTCACAAGCGAACCGCTTTCAGCGTAGGAACCCTCAACAGGATAGGTATCATACACGATCCCCTCCTGGGCGTTCGGGTCATAGTTCACAATGGTGTTGACCTCAAAACCGCTCTGCTTCAGTTTGGCTTCCGCTTCATCCGCCGTAAGCCCGATGATACCGGTGATCTGGATGCTGTCATCATTATAGGCGACCTCAAGCGTGATGGTGCTGTGGATACGCACACGCTCCTCCGCCTCGGGATCCTGGGAAAGCACCGTTCCGGGTTCTGCATCCGCACTGTAAACGGGTGTTGTCTCGAAGGTGAAATTGTCCGTATATTCGGCATTGTTGGCAATCTCATCGTTAAAGTTCAAGCCGACAAAATTCGGCACATCCACACGCCGCGCAGCCACGCCGAAATAGATACCGACAAAGATCGCGACAAGCACCACGACACCCGCCAGCACGCCGAACAGGATCGGCAGCGTTTTGTTGTTTTTCTTGTCTTCCTCTTCCTCGCTGCCCTCCTCCGGCTTTTCGGGCTGCGCTCTTTCGGGATTCTTAACAGGTGCAGGCGTACCTTTACCGCCGACAAACTTGGTGGGCTCGTTATCTACAAAATAGTTATAATCAAATTTGATGGAGGGATTTTTGCGGAATTCGTCCAAATCCAGCAGCATTTCCGAAGCGGACTGGTAGCGATTTTTCGGATTTTTCTGCATGGCGCGCATGGTGATCTGCTCAAGGCCGAGCGGGATCTCGGGATTGATCTCACGCGGACGCTTGGCATCCTGCTGGAGCTGCATAATGGCGACGGAAACAGCGCTGTCCGACTGGAACGGCAGCTGCCCGGTGAGCATTTCATACATCACTACGCCGACGGAATAAATATCCGCCTTATCGTCGGTGATCTCGCCGCGCGCCTGTTCGGGACTGATGTAATGCACGGAGCCGATCGCGCTTTCAGTCATGGTGCGCGTATCCCCGCGTGAGAAACGCGCAATGCCGAAATCACTGACCTTAATAGTTCCGTCCTGCAAGAGCATGATGTTCTGAGGCTTGATGTCACGGTGAACAATCCCTTTGTCATGCGCGTGCTGAAGCGCTTTTAAGATCTGGTTGACAAAGTGAACGGCCTCTTTCCAGTTAATGACCTTTTGCTGCTCGATATACTCTTTGAGGGTGATGCCCTCAATGTATTCCATGACGATATACTGCAGCCGGTCGCCGAAGCTCACATCATAGACCTTGACGATGTTCGGGTGCGACAGGACAGCGATCGCCTTCGCCTCATTTTTGAAGCGGCGGCGGAACTCCTCGTTGGCAAGAAATTCCTCTTTTAGAATTTTAATGGCGACAATGCGGTCATCGATGTTGTCATAGGCTTTATAGACCACCGCCATACCGCCTACGCCGATGATCTCGCGGATTTCATATCTGCCGTCTAAGCGTTTGCCACAATAATTTTCCATCATTTCATCTCCTTAATATGCAAGCGTTACTGCAGTGACATTGTCACCGCCGCCGTTATCGAGCGCTCTGGAGACCAGACGCTCCGCGAACTCGTAATAGGTACCTTTGGAAAGCGCACAGATCTCCTCGCTTTCCACGAAGTTGGTCAGCCCATCTGTACACAATAGCAGGATGCCGTCATCCGCCATGGCTTGCTCGAAGAAATCAACACGCACCTCCGGGTGAACGCCGAGCGCACGCGTGATAATGTTTTTGTGGGGATGCCGTTTGGCTTCGGACTGTGTGATCTTGCCCGTCTCCACCATATCCTGCACCATGGAGTGGTCGCGCGTCAGTTGTATCAATTCGCCGTTTGTGAGCATATACGCGCGGCTGTCACCTGCATGTGCAATGTATGCCATGTGCTCAGTCACGATTGCACATACGACCGTGGTACCCATACCGGTAAAGGATGAATTAGCCTGTGCAATATCATACACGCTGATGTTCGCGGCGTTTATGGCAGAGACCAGCAGGTTTTTGATCGATCTGCCGCGCATAGACGTCCGATATGCCGATGTAATACGCTCGGAGATCACTTTGACCGCCGTGGTGGCGGCAATGTTGCCGCCCGCGACACCTCCCATGCCGTCGCAAACGACTGCCCACGCGACACCTTCGGGCAATTCACCGGTCGCGTATGCATCCTGATTGCTTTCGCGAACCTTGCCGACATCGGTTTTTGCAGCAATTTTCAAACCATCACCTTCTTTGCGGGATGTTTTTATATTGAAATTTGAGATAGTAAAACGGTTATGTCTGCATTTTTGCCGCCCGCAGCTGACCGCAGGAGGCGTTGATGTCCTCGCCGAGTGTGCGGCGCACCGTAACGGTGAGTCCGCGCTTTTGAAGGATCTCGGAAAAACAGCGCAGCCGGTCTGCGCGGCTTTTTTGGTATTGTTTTTCCCGAACGGTGTTGACGGGGATCAGATTGACGTGACAAAGCATACCGTGAAGCCTTGCGGCAAGTTCTTCGGCGCAGGCATCGCTGTCGTTGACGCCGTCGATCATGGTATATTCGAATGAAATGCGTCTGGATGTTTCGTTTGTATAAAAGCGGCAGGCACGCAAAAGCTCGTCAATGCCCCATGTGCGGTTCACAGGCATGAGCTTGGAACGAATTTCATCGTTCGGCGCGTGCAGTGAAACGGAAAGCGTCAGCCCCAGATGTTCTTTTGCAAGGTCATATATGCGCGGGACGACGCCGCAGGTCGAAAGCGAAATGTGCCGCATGGAAATGTTTAAGCCGCGCTCGTCTGTTACAAGATGCAAAAAGCGCAGGACGTTTTCATAATTGTCCAGCGGCTCGCCCGTACCCATAAGCACAATATGTGAAATACGTTCCCCGAGATCTGCTTGTGCCGTATAAATTTCCGAAAGCATTTCCGAAGGAAGAAGCTGGCGTCGGAAGCCGCCGATCGCCGACGCACAAAACGAGCAGCCCATCTTGCAGCCGAGCTGTGTGGAGATGCAGACGGAAAGCCCGTATTTATACCGCATAACGACGCATTCGGCGTATTCACCGGGCTGTAGCTCGTACAGATATTTGACCGTTCCATCCGATTCGGAACAAAGTTTGGTATCGATCGAGCAGTTATACAGCTTATATTCCTGCTCCAACGCTTCGCGCAAAGATTTCGGGAGGTTCTGCATCTCCGAAAACGAGCCTACGCCCTTTTCATGCAGCCAGGAATAAATTTGCGCAGCGCGGAACTTCGGAAGCCCGCGCGAAGCAATCAGCGTCTGTAATTCTTCAAATGTAAGCGAACGAATATCAGCTTGGTTCACGGTTCGATTCTCCGAAGCCGCGCGATGAAAAAGCCGTCCGTTCCATCCTTATGCGGCAAAAGGGTTTTGTAATCCCCATCCTTTTGATACATGGGGTTTTCGCGCAGAAAGCGGTCGCAAACGCCTTCGTTTTCGGCGCGGCTGAGCGTACAGGTCGAATAGACCAAAACACCGTCCATACGCAGATATTTTGACGCATGGACTAAAATATTATACTGTATATCCGTCAAATTGTCAATAAATGTAAGTTCTCGCAGACGGATTTCCGGCTTTCTGCGAAGCACCCCGAGCCCCGAACATGGCACATCGCACAAAACGCGATCTGCCGTTTTTTCAAGTGCCGCATGGAAAACAGCTGCATCCTGTGTTTGTGCATCAATAATCGATATTCCAAGCCGTTTTGCGCCGTCTGCGATCAGCCGCACGCGGTGCTCATGCAGATCGAACGCCAATATTTTGCCGCGATTTTGCATAATTTCCGCCGCAGTAAAGCTCTTGCCGCCGGGCGCGGCGCACATGTCCAAAAGCGTCTGCCCCGGCTGCAGCTCCAACGCCTGCACACAAAGCATGCTGGCGGTATCCTGCACATGAAATAAACCTTCTTGGTAAGACGAAAGCTGCTCAAGCGCACCGCCCTTTTGCACGATCAGGACATTTTCTAACGCACCGGGAATCGTTTCTATGCCCTCGGTCTGCAAGCGGTTTTGCAAGTCTTTCGCTGTGGTTTTCAGCGTGTTGACACGCAAAACCGTCGGCGCGCCGCTGAGAGAAGCCGACAAAATACCTTGGGCATCCGATTCCCCATAGTCCTTTATAAAGTGTTCCACAAGCGCCTTTGGGCAGGCGTACCGAATGCTCCAATCGGAAACGAGATCCCCGGTTTTTGGATATGTAAGCGGCGTTTCGGAAATTTTACGCAAAACGGAATTCACGAGACCCGAAGCGTATGCACAGCCGTTTTTCTTGACCAGCTTTACGCTCTCGTTGACGGCTGCGGACGCGGGTATCTTATCCATAAAATAAAGCTGCAAAACACCCATGCGCAAGATGACGCGCACCTCGGGGCGCAGCTTACGAAGCGGCTGACGAAGATACTGTTGCAAAACAAAGTCCAGTGTGATCTGCCGCTCCAAAGCGCCGTAGACGAGCGCTGTCACAAAAGCCGTCGGCGCACCGTTCGCGGAGCGCTTCAATTCCGCATCAAGCGCCAAATTGGAATATGCCTTTTCCCGTTCTACGCGTAAAAGCACGCGAAACGCCGTTTGCCGTTCATCCATAGCTTATTTCCTTCGATTGTTGGCAAGCAGCAAAAGCCGCAGCAGATTCGCGGCGGTCACGGCAAAGGACGCCACATAGGTCATGGCGGCCGCACGCAGCACCTTAACTGCGCCGTCGCGTTCTGCGCCTGCGAGCAAACCGGTTTGCTCGATCACGGAAACCGCACGGCGGCTGGCATTAAATTCCACAGGCAATGTAATCAGCTGGAACAGCAACACAGCTACATAGAGAACGATGCCGAAAAGCACCAAGGGCTGAGAACCGAGGAAAAGTCCGATGATTGCCAGCGGCCAAGCGGCATTGGAACCAATCTGCGCAGGCATAAGCAGCGAATTGCGGATCTTGATAGGGCTGTATCCTTGCGCATATTGTGCCGCATGTCCTGCCTCGTGGCAGGCAATGCCTACTGCGGCAACAGAGCAGCTGCCAAAGACACCGTCTGATAAGCGGATCACATTTTCGCGCGGATCGTAATGGTCGTTAAGCTTCCCGCGGACATGCTCAATGCGTACGCCCTGCACGCCGTAAAACCGCAAAACCGCTTCTGCCGCCTGTGCGCCCGTAAGCCCGCGCATGTTCTGCACGGCGGAATAGCGACGGTACGCAGAATTCACCCGCGACTGTGCAATTAAGGAAATCAACAGAGCCGGCACGACCAGCAAAAAGTAATAATATAAATCCAAAAAGGTTCACCGCCTAAATCATTCCAAAATGGTTCCTACGGGCAGCTTGTGTCCGACCAAAAAAGCGGATGCGGACATGCGCTTTTTCCCCTCAGGCTGCAATTCCGTAATATGGACAAGGTTTCCGTCGCCGCAAGCTACGGCAATATCGCCGTCACAGGACGTGACCGTGCCGGTGGGAAACGCTTTTTCGGCGGTGCCGCCGAGCTTGCTTTGAAACGCCTTGATGCGCTTTCCCGAAAGCAGAAACGTCGCAGCGGGATAGGGCGACAGCCCACGGATCTGGTCGTGTACTACCCGTGCCGATTTGGAAAAGTCCAATGGACAAAGCGCCTTTGTGAGCATCGGTGCATAACTGCTTTCCCCTGTCTGCGGCACTGGACGAAGCGTCCCGTTTTTCAGTGCCGAAACGGTTTCGGAAAGCACCTGCGCGCCGAGTTCTGCCAAAACGTCATGCAGTTCGCCTGCGGTCATATTTTCTTCGATTTTTGTTGTCTTATGCAAAAGCATGTCGCCTGTGTCGATCCCCTCATCCATCAGCATAGAGGTCACGCCGGTTTCGGTCTCGCCGCGCAGGATACTCCACTGGATCGGCGCTGCACCGCGGTATTTCGGCAAAAGTGACGCATGGATATTGACCGAATGGTATTTCGGATAATACAGGATCTCCTTGGGCAGTATCTTCCCGTATGCCACTACGACGATCAAATCGGGTGCAAGGGAACGGATGATCTTTTCCGCCTCACCGTCACGCAGCGTGGTCGGCTGAAATACGGAAAGCCCGTGTTCGAGCGCCGCCGTTTTCACGGGCGGCGGTGTAAGTGTATAGCCGCGTCCTTTCGGCTTGTCCGGCTGGGTGAACACGCCCACGACCTGCTCACCGTCCGCAAGAAGGCGCAAAAGGCAGGGTACGGCAAAGTCGGGCGTACCCATAAATATGATGCGCAAGGCATTATCCCTCCGTTTCGGAATGTTGCTGCCGAATGCGGTCGAGTGCCTCTTTCGGCGCAAGACGCTGGATGTAAAGAATCCCGTCTAAATGGTCGATTTCGTGGCAAAACGCTCTTGCCAAAAGATCCTCCCCTTCGAATTCACACACATCACCCGCACGATTCTGTGCGCGCACACGCACATACTGCGGACGAAGTGTAATACCGCTCTCGCCGGGCAGTGAAAGACAGCCTTCGGCTTCCATCTGCTCGCCGCGGGTCTCGATGATTTCGGGATTGATAAGTTCAATCGGACCGTCGCCGACATCGATAACGACTACACGCTTGAGAACGCCGACCTGTACGGCGGCAAGGCCGCAGCCATCGGCGCGGTACATCGTTTCCCGCATATCGTCAAGCAAGGTACCAAGCCTGTCGTCAAAACGCTCCACACGGCGGCTTTTCAGTTTCAGGATCGGGTCACCTTTGACCCGGATATTTCGGATTGCCATAGTCTCACCTCAATATATGTTTTCAGGGTTAATGTCCGCAGTCACCGAAACCGCTTTGGAGAACGCGGACTGTTTTGCAAAATCTTTCAAAAGTGCTGCTATGAACGCACGGAACCGGCGATCATTTCTGCCCTTAAGCAGTACACGGAAACGATATTTCCCCGCGGCACGGGCTATGCGCGGTGCAATAGGCCCGAGCGCGATCAGCTGCATATCGGCATACTGTTCACGGTGCAGCGCTTTCAAATGCTCTAAAAATACTTGCGCTGCCGACTTTACGCGTGCTTCTTCCTGCCCCGTAAACCCGATCGCACAAAGATCGCAAAACGGCGGATAGATCATAGAACGCCGGATCTGCATATCCAGTTCAAAAAAAGCGGGAAAATCCTGTTTTTGTGCAAGACGAATGATCTCGTTATCGGGGAACGCCGTTTGGATCACGGCGCGGCCGCGTTTGTCGCCGCGTCCCGCACGCCCGACGACCTGCGTGAGTAGGTCAAACGTGCGCTCGGCGCTTTTATAGTCGTCGTTATACAGCATTTGGTCTACGGAGACCACGCCCACAAGCGTGACATTGGGGAAATCCAGCCCTTTTGCCACCATTTGTGTCCCGACCATTATATCATACTCGTAATTTGTGAACTTTTTTAGTGCATTTTCAAAAGAATATCTGGAAGCTGTCGCATCTGTATCGAGCCGCAATATGCGCGCGGACGGTAACGCAGATGCAAGCTCATCTTCAAGCCGTTGTGTACCATAACCGGAATAGGTCACCTGCTTTTCACCGCAGAAGCGGCAAGTTTCCGTAAACGGCTCAGAATAGCCGCAATAGTGGCACATCAAGCGGTGGTTGCGCGCATGGTAAGTCAGCGAAATGCTGCAATTCGGGCAGGTCATCACCTTTCCGCAGGCAGTGCAAGCCGCAAAGGTGTTATAGCCACGGCGATTCAAAAGCAGAATAGCCTGTTGCCCTGCGTCAAGCGTGGCATGCAGTTCTTCAAGCAGTTCACCGCTTATCTGTGATGCATCACCGTGATGCATCGGCATAGAAACGGTATGTACCTCAGGGAGGACTGCACCGCCATAACGGTTTTGCAATTCATAAAGTGTATACATGCCGTTTTTTGCACGTGCATAGCTTTCCAAAGACGGCGTAGCAGAGGCAAGCAACAGCAGTGCATGATGCTCTTGAGCGCGGCGGCGTGCCACATCGCGCGCATGATAGCGCGGCGTCATTTCGGATTTATAGGTGTGCTCCTGCTCCTCATCAAGGATCAAAAGCCCGATGTTTTCCAGCGGCGCAAACACGGCAGACCTTGTCCCCAACGCGATTTTCGCCTCGCCCCTTTTCACGCGCTTCCATTCGTCCAGCCGCTCCCCCATGGAAAGCGCGCTGTGAAATACGGCGACCGTACTGCCGTAGCGTTCATAAAACAAAGTGAGCATTTGCGGCGTAAGCGATATTTCCGGCACCATAACGACAGCGGCACGTCCGCTTGCGATGCAATCATCCAAAAGCTTCATATAGATCTGTGTTTTGCCGGAACCCGTGATACCGTATAAAAGCGCTGTACCGGGGTCTTTCCCCTGCATTTGCGCGCACAAGCCGTCGTACACAATAGACTGCTCTTCGGTAAGATGAATGGGCTGCACGACCGAGGATGTGCGCTGAAATTGCGGACGGCGGAACACCTCATTTTGAAACAACTCTGCAACGCCTTTCCCCGCCAACGTGGAAACCACGGCTGGCGTAACGCCTGTAAAATAGCAGATCTCTTTGACCGAAGCCGAGCCGACGTTTTCCAACAGCGCAACGACGTCCTTTTGCTTTTTGGTCAGCTTGACGGACAGCTCCCGCTGCAAATATGCCTCGGTCAGACGCGCCATTTTGACGGTCGCGTCGCCGACGCGGCGGTGCGCATCCGTATTGCGCAAGAGGAAGCCTTTGGAAACCATTTCTTCCGGGATACGCGAATCCTGCGGAAGCCCCAGTTCCTCCAGCAGCTTTTCCCGGCGTACATAAACCTCTTTTTCGAGCAGATAATCAAAAACCATGCGCTCGTTATCCGACATCGTTGCTTTCGCCTTTTCCGCTTGGATGTCAGGGTTTGCAATATAAGACAAAACAAAACGAAGCCCTATTCCCGACGGAAGCATCGCTTTTGCCGCCTCAAACAGCGTACAAAAGGTGTGTTCCTTCAGGAATACGGCCAATCGTAAAAGTTCTGCATTCAGAAGCGGCGCCGGGTCTAAGACCTCGGCGATCGCCTTCAGTTTTTTTTCGGGGTGTTTGTTTTCGCGCAGGGCAAACACAAGCCCCTGCCGTTTCCGGCTGCCCTTGCCGAAAGGCACGATCACCCGCACACCGGGCTGTACCTGCGCGCGCTGCTCGGGAAGGATCGCGTAATCGAATGCGTCGTCAAAGCTGTAAGCGGCGTTTTCCACAGCCACTTTCGCAATTAGCTCCGTCACTCGATTCACCTCTCGTTCAGATATCGCGGATCTCCTCGGGCTCGACGATCACATACTTGCCCTCCACCAGCTCGTCAAGCGCAAGGCTCACGGGCTTTTCGGTCATGATCTCGCCGTCCTCAAGCGCCTTATCGGAGATCTCACGCGCAAGCTTTGCCGTCGCCGTCACCAGCGAATAGCGGCTGACATGGTCTTTCAAAACATTCTTCAAATCCGGGTTAAACATAACTGTCCCTCACTTTATTGTATTGCAGTTGTATCCAAAATGGTCAAGAACTCGTCTGCAGCGCGTTCCAAGCTATCGTTCACAATGCGATAATCATAGTTTTCGCTTTTGCGGATCTCCTCGCGCGCGATACGCATACGGCGCGCCAGGTCTTCCTCATCCTCTGTGCCGCGGTCGCGAAGCCTGCGCTCGAGCACTTCCATAGAAGGCGGTAAAATAAATACCGAAAGCGCCTGCGGATAGAGATGCTTGATCTTTTCCGCACCCTGCACCTCGATTTTCAAGATCACCGTTTTTCCCTCGTGCAGCCACTCATCCACGGGCTTTTTCGGCGTGCCGTAAAGGTTTTTGCCGTATTGGGCAAATTCCAATACATCTCCGGCGGCAAGCAATTCCTGAAAATGCGCCGGCGTTACAAAGAAATAATCCACACCGTCTTTTTCGCCGTTGCGGCGCTGCCGCGTGGTTAAGGAGATCGACCGCTGCAGCTCCGGGCGCTTTTTGGTGAGCACCTCCAACAGCGTGTCCTTCCCCACGCCCGACGGCCCCGAAAACAACACCAACTTACCGCTGCTCATTTGCCGCCTCCTGCTCGCCGCCCTCGGAATTGAAACGACTGAGGATCGTTTCCGTCTGCAAATAAGTCAGGATCACATGATCGCTGTCCGTGACGAGCACCGCGCGGGTGCGGCGGCCTTGTGTAGCGTCTATGAGCAAGTGGCGCTCGCGCGCCTCCTGCACCATGCGTTTCACAGGGGCGGAATCCGGCGAAACCACCGCCAAAACACGGTCGGCGTTGACCGCGTTGCCAAATCCGATGTTGATCAGTCTCATATCTTTATCTTTCGCGCCTTTCCTGCCCGCAATTTGTGCTGCATCACTCGATGTTCTGCACCTGCTCGCGGATCTTTTCGACTTCCGCTTTGATATCGATCACGGCTTTTGCGATCTCTACATCCTGCGCCTTAGAGCCGATGGTATTGGACTCGCGGTTGATCTCCTGCACAAGGAAATCGAGTTTTCTGCCGATGGGTTCATCTGCTTCCAAGAAGTCGTGCAGCTGGGAAAGGTGGCTGTGCAGACGGACGGTTTCCTCATCCACGGCAACTTTGTCGGCAAAAATCGCCGCCTCTGTAAGCAGCCGCTGCTCGTCCACGTTTGCGTCCTCGAGCAATTCCGCCATACGCCGGTGCAGCTTTTCGTTGTATTCGCGCACGGTCTGCGGCGAACGCGATTCAACGAACGCAACGAGCTGCGCGATGCGGTCGGCGTGTGAAAGGATGTCCGCGCGCAGTTTTTCGCCCTCCGTCTGCCGCATGGCGAGGAACTGCTCAAGCGCAAGCTGTGCCGTTTGCTGCACGGCGTTCCACACACGCTCTTCATCCGGCTCCGCCTTATGTACGGTCAGCACATCAGGAAATCGCGACAACTGCGAGGCGGTCGGTTGTTCGTTTGTGCCGACCAAATCCGAAAGAGATCGGATCGCATCCGCATAGCCGCGTGCAAGCGCCGTATTGACAATAACTTCTACCTCGTCGCTGTCGGGATTTTCAATGCCGACAAAACATTCCGTTTTACCGCGCGCGACCGAAGCGTTTACAAAGCCCTTAAGCTTTTCTTCTAAGAAACCGTAATTGCGCGGCACACGGGCGCTGAATTCAAAATAGCGGTGGTTGACGCTTTTGAGTTCAACGGTAACGGTCATGCCGTCCACCGTCGCCTGCGCCCTACCGAAGCCGGTCATACTTTTAATCATACGTTTTCACCTTTTTGCAATATCGGTTTATTTTACACCGCTTTTCTTTAGCTGTCAACCGTTCTGCGCCTTACAATGCGCACAGCTCCCCTGTAAAAGGGTCGGGAGCTCGCCAAAGAAATCGCCGTCACGCTCCGTAAAGCCGAGCGTCAGCAGCGTATCTTTATATGCAGGCAGCGCACAATGCGCCGAAAAAGCGCCGCGATTAGCGGCAAAGTGCAGCGAAGCGCGCACCAGC
Organism: uncultured Oscillospiraceae bacterium; assembly: GCA_900545625.1. Classification (GTDB taxonomy): domain Bacteria; phylum Bacillota; class Clostridia; order Oscillospirales; family Acutalibacteraceae; genus Fimenecus. The sequence goes on from UQZS01000001.1 coordinate 116,570, forward strand.
AGCTCGCAAAGCAGCGCATCGGAGGACTGCGTCTCGATCCGAAGAATGCGACAGCTATTTCCCTCAACGCGCGCAAGACTTTTCCCGAGCGGCAGGTCACCCTCCAACGCGGTATATGCCCCGTAGACGCCTTTTGCATCAAAGTTTTCAGAAGGGAAAAGCGCGCGGATCTCCGCAAGATCCGTATACGGCTTACAAAACAGCATGGCGCTCCCTCCTTTTTTCTGCGGCGTTCGTAAGCGAACGCACTTCCGTATCGGTCAAACGCCGCCACGAACCGACTTTGAGCATTCCCAGCTTCACAGAACCAACCTTTGTGCGCTTAAGCCGCGCCACCTCAAGACCTACCGCCTCACACATTTTTCGAATTTGCCGGTTTCTGCCCTCATGTATCACAATTTCCAACACGGCGCCGGTGCTGTTTGCATCGAGTATACGCACGTCAGCCGGCAGTGTCCGCTTGCCGTCGATCACAACTCCATCAGAGAGAGCTGAAAGCTGCTCACCTGTCACAGCGGAACGCACGGTCACACGATAGGTCTTTGGAACGTGCGACGATGGGTGGGCAAGCAGATTGGCAAAATTCCCGTCGTTCGTCATAAGCAAAAGCCCTTCGGACTCACGGTCAAGCCTGCCGACGGGGTATACACGCTCAGGAATGTCGCCGATCAGCTGGGCAACGCATTTTCTGCCCTTTTCATCGTGCATGGTCGTGATATAACCACGCGGCTTGTGGAGCATATAGTACGCATTTTGCCTTTGGGTTCGAAGCGGCTTGCCGTGCACCGTAACGGTATCATCGGGACAGACCTTATCCCCCACACAAGCTTTTCGGCCGTTGACATACACCGCACCCGAAGCGATCAAATCCTCACATTTTCTGCGGGATGCAACACCGCAGTCCGCCATGAATTTTTGCAGTCTGATTTTTTCGTCCGCCATATTACTCCCGTCCGAATATGCTTTTGATCCGCTCCCAAAGAGAGGGCTTATCCGTTTCCTGAGACGCTTCTTGCTCCGCCGTCGTACAGGAGACATCGCTTTCTGCAACGAGCGGAACTTCCAAAATCGTTTTCCCTTCCAGCGAATAGCGCACTGAACCGATGCAGTCACCCGCTTTAAGCGGGGCATACAGAAACGGCTGTACAAATACCTGAGCCGTGATCTGCGGCGTGCTTTGCGTCACGTCTATGAAAGGCGTATCGGCGAGCACGGCGCGCACCGACGACGCGTCCCCGCCGACCACGGGAACGCTCGGCAATTCAGCCGTCAGATCGGTACAGTCCTGCGCTTCGGCCACGGAAAAACCGTAATCCAAGAGCTTTCTGTGATCAGCCCAGTCGTTCGGCGCATTGAGCGTTACAGCGATCAGCGTTACGCCGTCGCGCTCGACAGCGGAAACCAAGCACCTGCCGCTCTTTTTGGTATAGCCCGTTTTAATGCCGAATGCGCCGTCATAGCTTTTCAGCAGACGATTATGATTGGAAAGTGTACGTGCATACGGCGGGTTGCCGTAATATACGCGTTCGCTTTCGAGCGAACAAATCTGCCGAAACAGCGGATTTTCAATCGCACAGGCCGCCAGAAGCGCCATGTCGTAGGCCGTCGAATAATGGTTTTCGGAATCTAAACCCGACACCGTTTCAAAGTGCGTATTCTGCATGCCGATCTCCTGCGCCTTCGCATTCATCAGCTCCAGAAAAGGCTCGATCCCGCCTGCCACGGCATACGCCGTCACATTGGCGGCATCGTTGCCGGATTCCAACAGCATGCCCGACACAAGCGTCCGCAATGAAATGGTATCGCCCGCAAGAAGACCTATAGAGGTGCCCTCGACACGCACCATTTCATCAGTCACAACGATCTCTTTTTCGAGCAAGCCGCTCTCGAGCGCCAAAAGCGCCGTCATGATCTTGGTCGTGCTCGCCATGGAAAGGCGTTCATCCGCCTGCTCGGCGTACAGCACCTCACGCGTCTCGGCAACCATTAAAACACAAGCCTGTGCGGAAAGATCCCCGGGCGAAGCCGCAGCGCTTTTTACGGGAAAAAGCGAAAACAGCATCGCCGCGCACAAGCAAACGGAAAAGATTTTTACAGACAAATTCACCACCTGCCAAAGCTCGATTTTCCGCCCGGCGGCAAACCGAGCGGAAAATCAAAGTCTTACTAAGTATATGCAGGCAGGGCAAGTCCTATTTTGTTACGCCTCAGGTTTTACAAGCTCTTCCATCGTGGCGGAAACCAACGCATCGTCTGCCGCGTCCTGCGCCGCCTTGGCTTTTTCTTTCTTTGCCTTGTTGACGACGGAGGTCACCTTATCAAACATTTCGGGAACGAGGTTGACCACACGTTCAGCCGCGTTATCAAACGCCGTGATGTGTTTAATGGTCACTTCGCCGTCAGAAATGACAAGGAACGCGACCGGCGTGATCGTCACGCCTGCGCCGCCACCGCCGCCGAAGATCTCCTGGTTGGTTTTCGAGGGGAAATCAGAACCGCCCGAAGCAAAGCCGTAAGTCACCTTGGAGACGGGGATGATCGTCATACCTTCGATTTGCATGGGGTCGCCGATGATCGTGCTGACGCTGACAAGGTTCTTGACCTTCTCGATCGTCGTTTCGAGGATCCCAGCTGCAGATTGTTCTTTCATACAGTTGCACCACCTTGTATGTTTTCAGTATCTTTATTTTCTAAGGCTTTGGGTGCGGGCTTTGCGCGAAGCACCTTCAAAACCACTTTGAACAACAATCGTACCGCCAAAACAAGGGCGGCGTTAATGAGAAAAATCGGTCGGATCGACACAGAAAAAGAGAATTGCGCGCTGCTGAACGTGCCGAGAAAGTCCGGCTCGACCTCTACGTCATATTTTTTAACTTTGAGGTTCGAGCAGATGAAGCCCATGGCGGGAAAAATTTCCCGGCATGCCTCGCCGTATTCAATCGCCGTGCGCGCGGCGTCATGGTTGTGCGAAACGACCACAAACAGGAAAAGCTCGTCCAAGATCAAGTGCTTTTTCACGCTTTTCATCAAAGAGCCGAGCGCATCCGCCGTATCACGGATCAACTGCTTGACGCCCTCATACCCCTGATTTTCATAAAAGGTCTTAAAAGGATTCGGCTTTTTGGGCTTGGGTTCTTCCGGCGCTTTCGGTTCTTCCTCTTTGGGCTTTTCTTCTTTCGGTTTTTTCTCTTTGGGTTTTGTCGGGTACAGGTCAAAAGACAAAAACGCCCAGCGCAGCTTTGCGCGGAAGCTGTCTATGTACTCCGCGTCCACACGGACTTTCACGCTCAACAGCAAAATCAGCAATGCAATAATGCCGAGAAGAATATACAATGCGACCAAAAGAACACCTCCTTATCCGAATATCGTCTATTGTACTCTTTATTCTGCGGGTGGTTCATCGGGTGATGCCGAAGTCTCAGAAGGCTTGTCGTCGGAAGCAGTTTCGCCGGCTGTGCCCGCATCGTTAGCAGCCTCTTCCTTGTTCGGGAGCTGCGGGAGCTCGTCGAGCGAAGAAACGGAGAAGCAGCGGAGAAAATCCGGCGTTGTACCGTACAGAAGCGGCCTGCCGGGCAGGTCGAGCCGCCCTTTTTCTTCAATCAATCTTTTCTGGCAGAGCGTTGCAATAACGCCGGAACAATCCACGCCGCGCACCTGTTCGACAAAAGATTTGGTAACGGGCTGATTATACGCGATGACCGCGAGCACCTCAAACGCCGCCTGCGACAGCGGGGCGTTGCGCCGCACTTCTAAAACACTGCGGATCTGTGGTGCGAACTCCGTACGGGAGGCAAGCTGATATTTGGAACCGAGTTTCAAAAGACAGACACCGCTGCCGCGCTCATCCAGCGCAGCGGATAGGTTCATAAGCACCTGCTCGGTCTGTTCTTCGTCGATCTCCAACGCCTCTGCGAGCCGCTGTATTTCTAAGGGTTCGCCGACCGAAAACAAAATCGCCTCCGCGGCAGCCTGTAAGGTTTTTGCACGAGCCAAAAGTGCCCTTACCCCCATTCTTTGGAACCGAAGTCCCCGAAATCTTCCGTTAAAAGCTCCACATCCGTGGTGTCGCCCTCGCCCTCTATACGCAGTTTTTTGACTTTTGCAAGCTCAAGAACGGCGAGGAAGGTCGCCACCAGATCAGACCTGGACTGCGCGTCGGCAAACAGTGCGCGGAAACGCTGTTTTTTGCCTTTACGTTTGAGTGTATAATAAATCGACTTGATTTTGGACTCGACCGAGACGATCTTGGTCGCCACAATGCCGCGGAACGCCTCCACCGGCGGCGGCAGCTTTCGAAGCCGCTTACCGACCGCGCTCATATACGCCCGTAAAAGCTCAGAGGGCTCATGCAGCCGCGTGTAGGTGGGGTCAGCTTCAATCTCAGTTGGCTCACGTACAAAGCGGTCAAAGCCCTCCGTTTGAAGTGACAGCTTTTCCGCCATCAAACGGCAATCCCGATATTCAAGCAGCTCGCCTGTCAGCTCTTTTTTTAATTCTTCCGCTTCTTCATAGACAGGCAGGAGTGAAACGGTTTTAATATAAACGAGACGTGCCGCCATTTCCAAAAACGCACTGGCGACATACATATCCTCTTCCTGCATACGCTTGACGTAATCGGTATACTGCTCGACAAGCGTAAGGATCGGGATATCGTAAATATTCAGCTTGTGTTTGGAAATGAGGTGTAAAAGCAGGTCCATAGGGCCCTCAAACACCTCTAATTTATAAGAAATCTCCTCCATACAGCGACCTCTCAGCGAAACGGATATCCGATGACATAGTCCAAGCCGTTAAAGATCACCGTCTCCAAGTATGCCAGCGGACGGCTGAGCACGCCGAAAAACAAAAGTGCAAATACGATCAAAACAATATAACGCTCATATTGCAGAAATTTATAATAATATTTGGAAGGGATCAGCAGCTGCAGAACACGCGAACCGTCCAGCGGCGGTATGGGGATCAGGTTAAACACGGCAAGACCGATATTGATGATCGCGGCATACGTGAAAAAGAGATACAGTGCCGTCGCCAACACATTGGTCGCAGGAAGCAGCCCGACAATATTTTTTAGCAGGATAAAAATCGCCGCCATAAGGAGATTGGATACAGGTCCCGCAAGCGCTGTAAGCGCCATACCGGCTTTCGGGTTTTTAAAGTTACGCGGGTTGACGGGGACAGGCTTTGCGTACCCGAAGCCGACCAAAATGATCATCAGCGCGCCGATGGGGTCGATGTGCTTCATGGGATTAAGCGTCATACGTCCGGACAGGCGCGCTGTACCGTCGCCGAGTTTGTTGGCAACAAACGCATGTGCGCACTCATGCACAGGCATAGTGCAAAAAACCACGAATACGGAGGCAAACAAGCCCGCGATCAAAGCGATCGGATCAAATCCGCCTCGCAGAATATCTAAAAGCATAACAGAACTCCCAAAACATCTTTGAAATAGTATTATACATGGATTTCCACGAATCTGTCAACATGATTTGTATCATAATGCACACGGCTTCGCGCACAATCCGAAAAAAGTAAAGCGATCGCTTCACCCTGCCCGTCACCGCACTCGAACCACAGGCGTCCGCCCGTGCGTACACAAGGCAGCCAAAATTCTTTTATGGCGCGATAAAAATCCAAGCCGTCGGCACCGCCGTCGAGCGCTGTGCGCGGCTCACAGAGCACTTCGGATTGAAGCGAATTGATCTCTCCTGCCGGGACATAGGGCGGATTGGAGACGATCATATCAGGTATAGGAAGCCCCTTAGGCGGCGGCAAAAGCACATCCGCCTGTACGATCACAGCATTCTGCGCGCTGAACTTCTTTTGATTTGCGTTCAAAAAGTACAGGGCGGCATCGTATTTTTCGAGCATTACGACCTGCAATTCGGGAGCATTCAACGCCAACGTAAGGCCCAAACAACCCGAACCTGCGCAAAGATCCCAAACTACGGCATATCCGTTTTCCCGCACGGCTCGGGAAGCATGCTCTGCAAGTTCTTCCGTCTCAGGACGCGGAATCAGAACACCCTTGCCGACTTGGAATTCCCTGCCGCAGAATGTCCATTTTCCCAGTATATATTGCAGCGGCTCGCCGGAAGCCCTGCGGTGGATATACGAAAAGAACTGTATTTCAGCCTCCGGCTCTAAAACGTCGTGTGCATGCGCGATGCGTGCCGCGTGCGCATATCCGCAGGCCGCTTCAAACAGACAGCCGCAGTCAAAAGCTATATCCTCTATTCCGTTTGCGAGCAAAAACCGCTCGCCGTTTTGAAACGCTTCTAAAACTGTCATTGCGCGTTTTCTTCGCCGAGGGCAGGCGGATCGCTGTCAGGTTTCGGCGTCTCCGTTTTAACCGTTTTTCCCTCGCCGAGCGCTGCTTTTAAGGATGCGATTCCGACCTCAATGATGTCATCGGTCGGCTCCTTCGTGGTAATACGCTGCATCCAAAGCCCGGGTGCAGCAAGGATTTTCACGAACAGGTTGTCGTGCCGCCCCGCATAGCGGATAAACTCATAGCCGAGCCCCATGACGACCGGCAAAATCAGGAGCTTCACAATGATCCACAGAATTCGATTGACCTCGGCAAGACCGGGGAAAATCAGCACCAGCGCAGATGAAAGCAGAATGCTCAGTAAGATCATCACGAACATAAAGCTCGTGCCGCAGCGCGGGTGAAAGCGGCTTTGCTTGCGGACATTTTCCACGGTCAGTTCCAGCCCGTGTTCATAGCAGAAAATGGATTTATGCTCCGCGCCGTGGTACATGAACACACGGTGGATATCTTTCATCTTGGAGACCAGCACCATATACAAGACAAAAATGATAACGCGGATAACGCCTTCAAATAAGGCGTGAAACTTCAAAAGCGTACCGCGCGTCACAACATCGACCAGAAAAGTCGGCAGCCACATAAACAGGAAAAAGGCAAGCCCGAAGCCGAGTACAGCGGAGATAATACCAATGATATTCATCATTTTCTCGCCGAAATGGTCGTTGATCCAGCGGTCGAGCTTCGATAGGTCTTCCGTATCCTCCTCGAGCCCCTGCGTGGATTTTTCGGCTGACTCCATTAAGTAGCCGTAGCCCGTTACAAGGGATTCGACAAAGCCGACGATGCCGCGGATAAGCGGGATCGAGAAAAACTTGCACTTTTCGCGCCATGGTTTTGTTTCCTTATATTCCGTTTCGATCTCGCCGCTCGGCAGCCGCACGGACATCGCCGTTCCGCTCGGCCCACGCATCATAACGCCCTCAATGAGCGCCTGCCCACCGACCGAGCTGTATTTACATGGTTTTTTCTGCTTTTTTGCCAATTTTATTCTCCTTTCGGCAAAGCCGCTTGCGTTTCTATAGGAAAGCGCAGGGTAACGGTCGTCCCCTCGCCGGGTGCGCTGTCGATTTGCAATTCGCCGCCGTGCATGGTTACGATCTCTGCAACTACTGCAAGTCCGATTCCTGAACCGCGCACAGCCGTGTTCGCCTTATAAAATTTTTCGGTCACGTGCGGGAGATCCGCTTGTGAAATACCGCAGCCGCAGTCTTGGATTGAAATCCGTACCGTGCTTTGGTCGAGAAATGCCTGCACTGAAATGCTGCCGCCCTGCTCGGAATATTTGAACGCGTTATCCAAAACGTTTACAAACACCTGCTTGATTCGGTTGCGGTCGCCATACATGACCGCATTTGCAGATGAGATCTCATATGTCAGTGTGATCGCCTCGCGGCGAGCGCGCTCATTAAACAGCAGGATCGCCTCACGCAGCGCACCGAAGACATCAAATCGCTCCATCTGCATCGAAAGATTGCCGCTTTCCATACGGGAGAAGTCTAAAAGTTCCTCCACAAGCTGTGAAAGACGTTCCGACTCGCCGATAATGACCTTCAAGCCCCTGCGCGTAAGTGCCGCATCCTCATTTGGGGAATCCAGCAGCGTTTCGCCCCAGCCCTTGATTGCCGTCAACGGCGTGCGCAGCTCATGTGAAACCGTAGAAATAAATTCATTTTTCAGGCGATCCGTCTCATTGAGCTCACGTGCCATATCATTGATCGTTGAGCTCAAGCGTCCCAGTTCATCCTCATATTCGCTGTCCTCAATGCACACACTTAAATCCCCGTCAGCAATGCGCTGTGCAGTTTCGGTGATCCGCTTAACGGGCTGCACGATCGAACGCACAAAATAAAGACCCGAAACGGATACTAAAATCAAAATCACCCCGCACAGTGCAAACAGCACTACGGCAAGCGTACGAAGCTGCGCGTCAATATCTGCAAGAGAGATGATATATCGTACTGCGCCGCCCTCTCCGTTTTGCGGGACGAGCATAAAGCTTAGCGCCATAACATGCTCACCCGATGAGGTATAGCCCGTCCAAAACGCCTTGCCGTTTTCTGAAACAAGCGCTTCCTCGTAATCTGGGAAAGGCTCGCCTGCCACCGAAAAGCCGCTGGAGGAGACTACGACGCTGCCGTCGCTGCCGATTACCCAAACCTCCATAAGCGTTTTGTCGTTAAAATTCTCTACATACTCATTGGCGCGCATATTGAAAGTCTCTTCAGTTGGTGTGCCGGATGAAAAAGAAAAATAGGAGCGCACAAGACCGGTTGCACGCGCATCCAGAGTTGCGCGCACTGCACCATAATACTGCTCGCGAAACAGCAGCAGCGAGACCAACGTAACGCCGATCAGGACCACGACGATCACGCAAAGCGTATTGACAACCCAGCGCTTTGTGATGCTGCTCTTGCCACGCGTCAAACGACTCGCTCCTTTCCGGCCGCGACTTAAACGATCCACTTATATCCCATGCCCCAGATCGTCACCAAGTGCTTTGGCTGCGCGGGGACATCCTCGATCTTGCTGCGCAGACGGTGAATGTTGACGTCAATGACCTTGTCATCTACATAACAGTTTTCGCCCCAAACCTCATTTAGGATCGATGCGCGCGTCAGAACGGTGTTCGGATTTCGGAACAAATATTCTAAGATCTGAAATTCAATTTGCGTCAATTCAACCGATCTGTTCCCGATATACAGCAGCCGTTCGTTGAGCTGTAAGGTAAAGTCGCCAAGACGAATGCTCTGCTCGGACTGCGTTTGTGCGTGCCGCGCTTTGACAAGCGCCACACGACGGAAAATCGCATCGACACGCGCCATCAGCTCGGAGGGCGAAAAAGGCTTGGTAATATAGTCATCTGCACCGTTCATCAGCCCCGTGACCTTGTCGATCTCCTGTGATTTTGCCGAAAGCATCAGAATCCCGATCTCCGCACTTTTGTCGCGGAAATAACGGCAAACCTCCATGCCGTCTTTCTCCGGCATCATAATATCCAAAATCGCAACATCGATCTGCCCATCGTAATCGTCAAACAGAGCTATCGCCTGCGCACCGTTTTCCGCTTCAAGAACCTCATAGCCGCTTCTTTGCAGATTGATGACGATAAACTCCCGAATGGAAGCCTCATCCTCGGCAATCAATACTCGTTTCATTCAACCTCTCTCCTTTACCGCGTTACCGCAAAACGCTCCTGCAACCCGCTCGGCGTAATATCGGATGCTTCACCTGCCTGTGTGATCTCATACGCATAAGTACGCCGGCCGCTCTCCGCCAGAAAAACACGCGCGCCGTTTTCGCCTTCTTCCCACTTTGCAGTTGCCATAACCGATAAGATGAACAGCAGGTCCCCGCGCGTTCCGTCCGAAAGCTGACGATAAAAAGAGCAAATCTGCGCAGCCGGCTCATAAACAACTGTAAGGGACTGCAGTTCCGCCGCAGTTAACTGAAATGCGCAAGACGCACCGGACAGCATCAGCGCACTTGTTGTCTCCTGCAGTGCGCTGCCGTCGAAAGAAAGCCACACAGTCAGCGGCAGTGTTTGACGCTCGTTGCCCACCGCTGTGACCGCATTGGAATAAAACTGCTGGGTCGGGATTTCGGGCACGCCGTCTGCATCGACATCCATACAGGAAAGAGATGCGGAACGCGCGGTCTGCGGCACGAGAGCACGGTTATCCTCCGTCAGCGGCGCGCGCAGGCAGTGTGAGGCAGTGTCCCAATATACGACTTCCGTAACAGCAATACTTTCATTCAGTACACAGTCCGCATACACTACCGCCGTCCCTTCCTGCATATTTGCCGCCTGTAAGGAAAGGACGCTGAGTGCCGGGACAAGCTCCAAGCTGTCCATTGCATAGATCCCGAACTCATCGTCCATGGCAAGCACCCTGCATATGGTACGATTTGCACCGAACTCCGTAGTAATCAGCATCAAAAAGATCTCATCGCGCCCATCCGCATTTACATCCATGGGCAGCATCTGCGTAAACGGTTCCTGTGCGAGTTCCCGTAGTGAAACGGTGGTCTCCTCGACGCGTGGGGTATACACGGTCAGCACTCTGCCGCCCGTGCTTTCAAACAACGACCAGCAAACCACGATCTCCTGTCTGCCGTCGCCGTTCATATCGCAAAAGTCGATCTCATATACCTCGCTGCCCTTGCCTTTTATATCGGCAACGGACTCCCAGCGCGTCCCGTTAAAATCCAGAACGTGCATATACGCTGTCGTCTCGTCCTCGGTGTCCCTGTAAAATGTGATGGCCTCCTGCGTATCGTCGCCGTCAAAATCATAGAGAACATACGCCGAACGATACGCGCCGGAAGTCGGCGTCTTGATCTGCACACTTTTATTCTGTGTGGCGCGTTCGAACGCCTCCTGGATCCCACTGTTTTCCCCGGAAAGACGGGGCGGCCGCATCAGCTCGTCCACTGTGGCGATCCTTGCCGAGCAGCTGCAAAGGCCAAAGATCAACAGCACAGAAAGCACCGGTAAAACGTACTTCCGCTTCAATGTCTTTGCACCTCCCGCCGTATTCGCCGCTTATCCGCTCTGCGCCGTTGTGTTTTCGGCAGCCTGTGTAGACTGTATGCGCACCGAATATGTTCCGGACGCCCAAGCCTTTGTGTTACCGCGCACGACCACATTGACCTCTACGGTCTGTTCGCCGACCTTCACATCATAGTTCGAAAGGTCGAGCTCCACATACAGCATATCGTTCGTGAGCGCAGCAATCTCCTCCGGCGTGCCGATGACACGGACGTTTTCGATACTCGCAGGCACCACAGTCGAAGCAAAACCCTCTTTTTGCGCGACGATCGATACATTGCCCTCCGGCACCGTAAACGAAGCCGAGGTCGTACCGCTCATATTAACGGTCACGCGGAAGCGCGTGGTATTGTCGGTCACGATATAGTCGGTGATGTCTGCAGCCTCAAACACAAAACGGTTATAGCCGATATCCAGATCCGAAAAGTCCAGCGTACCGACGCTGATCGCGGTGACGACGTCCACCTGCTCGATCGGGATAGAAGCCTCTACACTGCTCGGGGAAACGGTGAATGGGATATTGTCATTCAAATATCCGGCCGGTGTATTACGGAACGTGACCGTTGTGGGCAGCACGACATTTTTCAGAACGGGAATGGTCATGGTCACTTCGCTGTCCCCGGCGTTGATCTGCACGTTGGACAAATTTTCGTTTGCCTCCGTTTGCAGGCGAAGCTCCGGCTGCAGTGTCGTGGTGGCGGCAAGCGGCGCGTCAAGCGTGACCTCTGCAACCACGCCCGTAACGGTATTCACCTCCGTCGCAGGCCCGCTGACAACGACCGTGCTTCTGGAGAACACCGGGTCGCCGAGAATGCAGCCCTCGATCACCGAGCCCTCGTCGGGTGCAATGATTCGTGGTGCGATAGCAAACTCCGCTTCTTTGTATGTGTCGAAATACACATCAATATAGTTCTGTGAAAGTCCCGTGATCTCAAAATCCTTGGAGTTTGCGGCAGTTGCCCGCAACTGCAAAGATTTTGTACCGGCGGAATCGACATAGTTGGTCTGCGCCGTAACCGTGATGTCAGAGGCGGTCAGTGTGGACGCGACAAAACGCTTTGCGGAAACCGTGACATCCACATAATATTCCGTCTGCCCGAACATCTGAAGATTCAGCTGTGCGGGCACGCTGTTTTCCATGTCGATCTGCACGGGGACGGAGCTGATCGTGGTTTCAACGACCGGGCTTTTCTCGATCGCCACCCAGATCCAAATCCCGAACGCAACGATCAGAGATAAAAGCATCATCAATTTATTGTTGTTGATAAGCCCCCCGCTTTTTTTCTTTTCCGATGCTTTTCCCGCATCGGCGGTGGGATTAGTCTTCAGATGCAGTTTCTTCATGCTTGTGACGTCCCTTCAGCAGTTTCTTTAAGCGGTTGTCCTCATTGCTATCGGTTTTTATGAAAGTTTGCGTCAGCAGCTCGCGGAGATCCCCGCTGGAAAGCCCCCGCCGCAGATTGCCCTTTGAAGCAGCAGAGATCGCGCCGGTTTCCTCCGAAACCACAATGACCAGCGCATCACTCTGCTCGCTCATACCGAGCGCGGCGCGGTGGCGCGTGCCGAGCTCACTGCTTAAATCGGTATTCTTCGTCAGAGGCAAAATGCACCCGGCGGCGCAGATGCGCGCGTCACGGATCACCGCAGCCCCGTCGTGCAGCGGCGCTTTAGGATAAAAAATGTTGCCGATCATTTCTTCAGAAATCGCCGCATCCACCAAAGTGCCCGTATTGATGATGTCGCCGAGGATGCTTTCACGTTCAAAAACAAGCAGCGCACCGATCTTTTTGTCGCTCATGTCGGCGCACGCCTTGGCCACGGCATTGACCATGTCCGCTAAACGCTCTTGACGCTCGATCTCGTCGCCATGCTTAAAGTTGAACAGATTGAAATTGGACACGCTGCTGCGTCCGACGCTTTCAAGTGCATGGCGGATCTCGGGGGAAAAAATGATAACCAGCACCAACAGGATATTGGAAAACAGAAGAGAGAACATGTAGGAGCTGACCTCCATGTTCAGCAAATACACTGCTGCATACAATAACAACAGTAAAATAAAGCCCTTGGCAAGCTGGATCGCGCGCGTTTCACGAATCAACTTAATGACGCTGTAGATCACGAATGCGACCAAGAGCACGTCCAACACGTCTGCAAGGCTGCGAAAGCTCAAAATAGCGTTGCCGATATCCCGAAATACATCGCCAACAGTCAGTGCATGGTACATTCTAACACCCGATTTCGATAAAAAAATACAACATATCGCAAAATGCACGAAACAGTGCATATAAAATCACGATATATTGTATCATACTCAAGCATCTTTTGCAATTTGAAATATAGAATTTAATAAACTTTTTACATCTTGTTCCTTGGTAAAAATCGATGGGCAGACACGCACAGTACCAGACGCCGTCGTGCCGTAGGTTTGGTGCGCCAAAGCGGCGCAATGCAGCCCCGCGCGTACAGCGATCCCGCGACGGGCGAGCGCGGCGCCGACCTCCTCGCTGTGCATACCGCGGATAGTAAAGGAAAGCAAAGGGGCAAAGCGTTCCGTAGGACTATCAAGGGCGGTATACAGCCGCACATTCGGCATTTGCGAAAGTGCTTCTGCTATGCGGCGCATAATATGCATTTCGTGTGCATAAATTTCAGAAACCCCGTTTTGATGCACTGTACGTACGCCTGCGCCGAGTCCCGCGATGCCGGGAACATTGAGCGTGCCGCTTTCTAAACGCTCCGGATAATTTTCAGGCTGGGTGAGCTGTGCGGACAAATTCCCCGTGCCGCCTTCCATGAGCGTTTCGAGGCGCGCTGTGGAATTGCATAGCAGGACGCCCGTGCCCATCGGGCCGTACAGCCCCTTATGGCCCGGCGCGCAGGCAAAGTCTATGCCGCTTTTGCGCATGGAAAGCGGCAGGATGCCTGCCGTCTGCGCAAGATCCGCCACAAATGGAATACCGTGCGCGTGGGCGAGCGCCGCCAGTTTTTCGAGCGGCAGAGCTTTCCCGAACACATTGGATGCGCCGGTGCAGATGATCGCAGCCGTATTCTTTCGGATACACGCGTGAAAGCCCGCAACCGTTTTTTCCTCCGTCTCGCCGGTGCACGCGGCTTCCCAGGTGCAAACGCCGCGCTGTTTCAGCGTTTCCAGCGGGCGCGTAACGGCGTTGTGCTCTAAATCGGAGCAGACAAAATGGCAGCCGGGACGCGCAAGTCCCTTGATAACAAGGTTAAGTGCCTCCGTGCAGTTTTTTGTAAAAATGACGTTTTCGGGCGCGCCGAGGTCAAAAAAATCCGAAAGCGCGGTTCGCACGCCGTAAATTTCTTCCGCCGCGGCATACGCCATTTCATGCCCGCCGCGCCCGGGGTTTGCGCCGAGCTGTGTCAGCGCGCGAGAGACCGTCTCCCGCACGGCGCGCGGCTTAGGGTAGGTCGTGGCGGCATTGTCGAAATATATCATGTCGCCCACTTCGTTCCGAGTATATCTATATTTTCCCGCTGCAGCAGCGCGGCGACATTGACTTGCGGATTCTCAACTAAAACAGAATAGCCGCAGCCCTCGTTCTTTTTTGGATTCGCCGTTTTTACAACAGATGCATGCAGCCCATTCCGCTGCAGCACAGCCTTCGCTTTCATGGCGTAGGTCACAGAACCCACTTGTATAAGCAGCTTTCGCATTCTTTTCCACCACCGAAGTTTTCTAAAAATCAGGGACACTGCCCCCTGCCTTATCCCATACTATGCGAAAAAAAGACAGGCGGTGCAAAACAGCCGCGGCAATTGCCGCGGCTGTCAGCGTGTTATTTGCGTGATTTTTTCTTTTTCTGCTTCGGTCAGCAGCCGACATTCTCCCGGTCGTAAAGCGGGGTCGAGTGTCAGCGCGCCCATGTGGGTGCGTGTGAGGGCCTGTACCGGGCAGCCGACGGCAGCGAGCATCCGCCGAACCTGATGATATTTGCCCTCACAGATCTTGATCTGCACCTTGCGGCGATCCTGTGTGAGCACGCACACCTCGGCAGGCAGCAGTTTTTCACCGTCGCGCAGTGTGATCCCTGCCGCAAGCGTTTCCAGTGCCGCTTCGGGCAGGGGCTGAGCAATTGAGGCGACATAGGTTTTTTGGATGTGATTTTTCGGGGATAGGATGCGGTGCGCAAAATCCCCGTCGTCAGTCAGCAGCACAAACCCGCTCGTGTCCTTGTCGAGCCTTCCCGCGGGAAACAAACCTTTTCGGAAAAGCGAATCCGGCACAAGATCTAAAACGGTTTTTTGCGTGCGGTCACGGCCGGCACTGACCACGCCGAGCGGCTTGTTCAGCATAATGTAAATATGCTGCTGCGCATTATAGGGCGCGCCGTCTATATGCAAAACATCCGTTTCGGGGTCGATCGACAGCCCTGCATCGCGCACCGTCTCGCCGTTCACGCAAACACGCCCGTCGCGCACGAGGGTTTTAACGTCCTTGCGCGACAAGCCGCAGGTATTCGCGATCCACTTGTCAAGCCGACAAACGGGCATAATCCTCTTCCTTCTTTTTTATATCTTTTCCCCTTATGCAGCCGCCGTTGTCTCTACGGTCTGCGTATCCGTTTGCTCTTTTACGAATCCGTGCATAAAGCCGTCGAGCTGGGTGGAACAGATGTCGCCGCCGATGACCTGGCCGTCATAAATCAGCAAGGTCGCCTGAATGCAGTCGAGGTCCTCATAGCCCGGATAGTTGCGCACACGGTAGATCCAGCGTTTGACGCGCTTTGCCGCATATAGGGACAAGTCGAAGCCCTGCGATTTTTGCAGTTCATTGTAGTTTGTATAGGTCTCGTCAAATGTTTCCGGAATAATGATCTCCGACACCTCGACGGGGTCTTCGTCCACCTGCCAGCCGAATTGCGAAAGGTACGCGATTCGCTCCTCAGCGGTGGAGGCGTTGACGTTCAAGCCCGTCTCGTTGGAAGTCTCCACGTTATTTTTGGACACGATTGCGAAAGCGATCGCCACCGCGGCGATGCAGAGGATCAAAATAAAAAGCCGAATCTGTTTTTTATGCACGGAAAACACAAACATAAACTTTCACCTCGTACACATGTATATGCGACGAGGTGAAAGAATAGACAGTTTTCGGGAAGCTTTAGTTTTCCACTTTTTTGTGCTGTGCCGCGGCACGAAGCGACTGGCGGGCACGGCGGATCTCGTTGACGGAATTCGTCAGGCTCTCGTCGGCTAACGCCACGATGTTTTCGACGTATTCGCCCGCGCTCGTACGCATGTCGTTCGCCCACTTCTGCGCCTGGTCGGTCAGCTGCGACGCGGTCGCACGCGCACCTTCCACGATCTCGCCTGCCTGTGTGCGCGCCTGCGCCATGATGTCGGCGGCGGAGATCTCCGCGCCCTTGGTGATCTCGTGCTCAGCGACAAGCTCCTTGGCGCGCTTGTGCGCTGCCGCAATGATCTCGTCGGCGGAGTTCTGCGCGGCGGTCAAGATCTCCTTGCGTTCGGAGGCGATCTTACGCGCCTGCATCAGCTCGTCGGGCATGTTCAGACGGATGTCTTCAAGCACCCGCTTGATCTCATTGACGTCCACAAGCAGGTTTGAAGTAAAGGGCATGCTTTTGCCTTCGTCGAGAATGTCTTCCAATTCGTCGAGCAAGCTTTCTATGTTCATTGCTTGTCACCTCTGCCTCTTAATCTTTTGATAATATCGTCACGAATCTCCTCGGGGACGAAGCCACTGATATCCCCGCCCAATTCGCAGACTTGTTTGACAACGCTGGAGCTTAAAAACATATTTTCGGCGGTGGTGGTCACAAATACCGTCTCCAGCTCGCTGTTCAGCTGTTTATTGGTCAGCGCCTGCTGGAATTCATATTCAAAGTCCGAAACAGCGCGTAAGCCCTTTACGATGGCGACTGCCTGCTTTTGCCGCGCATATTCCGCCAAAAGCCCCTCGTATGCCTCCACCTCGACATTAGGAAGGTTCTTCGTGCAGCGCTTGAGCAATTCTACACGCTCTTCTGCGGAAAACGCATGGCTGTTGCGCTTTTGGTAATTGTTCATTACAACCACGATCACCTTATCAAACATCAAAGCGCTGCGGCGGATGATATCCATATGCCCAACGGTCACCGGGTCAAAGCTGCCCGGACAGATGACGGTTTTCATTCGGCGTCCTCCTGCATCCTATAAGTCGTGAGCTTGGTTTTGGAATATTTGTATTCCCGCAGCCGTGTAAGGGCGCCGACGCTTTCGGGCAAAGTCACTTCAACCTCTGTTTCGCAAACAATTATGGCGCCGGGATTGCAGCAGCGTTCGGCGAGCGGCAAGATCTTTTCAACCGTCCCTTTTCGGTAAGGCGGATCGAAAAACAGAACGTCAAACGTTTCGCGCGCACTGCGCAGGTAGGAAAACGCATCGGTTTGCAAAACGACAGCGCGATCCGCAAGACGCGTATGCTGTAAATTCGCGCGCACGGTGTCCACAGCCTGCCGATTCTCATCCGTAAAGACCGCCCTTGCAGCACCACGGCTGAGCGCCTCAATCCCAAGCTGACCCGAGCCTGCAAAAGCGTCAAGCACTGCAGCGCCTTCCAATTCAAATTGTACGATGCTGAACAGCGCTTCTTTGACTCGCTCGGCAGTCGGACGCACGATTTCGTCGCCTGCAAGCGTTTTCAGTTTTCTGCCGCGCGCCGACCCCGTAATGACTCGCATGGTCATTCTCCTTACTCTACCCTATTTTTCACTATTTTAGCACAAATGTCAACCAAATTCAGCAACTTTTTAGCTTTAAGAGCATATTTTTTAATTCGGCGGGGGTATTCGCCAATGTTTTTACGCCTTCTGCCCGCAGCTGTGCCTCGTCTCGGAATCCCCACAGCACGCCGATCACATCAAGCTTTGCATTGCGGGCGGTTTGCATGTCCACCTCGCTGTCGCCGACGAACACGGCTTCCTCTGCGGTGACGCCCATTTGCTCGAGCGCATAGAAAACGCCGTCGGGCGCGGGCTTGTTGGGTCTGCCGTCCACGCTGCCGACCACGGTTTTTACGTATTTCCCGAACAGCGAACCGCAAAGCGCCTGGGCGGCAAAATCCGCTTTATTGGTGACGATGGCAAGCCGGTAGCCCGCGTCGCGCAAGGCGGCGAGCATATCGGAAATACCGTCGTACTCTGCCGTCTTATTCTCCATATTTTGCTTATAGTGTTCACAAAAGATTTGATAACATGCTTCCGTTTGTTCCGCCGTGGCGGTATCCGGCACAGCGCGTTCTATGAGCTTGCGAATCCCGTTGCCGACAAAACGGCGAACTTCCTCAATGGTGCGTGTGGGAAATCCGACCTCCTCCAATGCGTAATTCGTGCTGTCGCACAGGTCGTCGAGCGTATTGAGCAGCGTGCCGTCCAAATCAAATACGACTGCCTTTTTCATACGGTTTCGTCTTCCTTTCCGTGATAAAAAGCATATATTTTTTCCGCTGTTTTGCGGGAGATCCCCTCTGCTGTACACAGTGTGTCCACACTGGCATTGCGTATAGCAGTGAGCGTTTTAAATCTGCGCAGCAGGGCGCGGGCCTTTTTCTCGCCGATGCCGTCGATCTCATACAGAGACATAGAAAGCGTCCGTTTTGTGTGCCGATTATGATGATACGCAACCGAATAGCGGTGCACCTCTTCTTGAATGTCGGAGATCAGCGTAAATACACGGCGATTGGAACGAATTTCGATCTCACCGCCGTTTAGGGCAATGGTGCGCGTACGGTGGCGGTTATCCTTGACCATACCGAATAACGGAACATGCAGTCCGAATCGATCGAGCACGGGCTGTACGGCGCTTACCTGCCCGGCGCCGCCGTCCAACAGGATCAAATCGGGCAGTCTGCCGAAGCCCTCGCCGCTGTCTTTGTGCTTCTCATACTCGTTGAAACGGCGCGTAAGCACCTCGTGCATAGAGCGGTAGTCATCATTTCCTTCAAAGGATTTGATAATAAACCTGCGATATGCAGATTTCAATGGCTTTCCGTCACAAAACACGACCATGCCGCCGACACTGTCCTGCCCCGCAGTGTGGGAAATATCATAGGCTTCAATATAGGCGGGCGCGCTTTTCAAGCCTAAAAGATCCCGCAGTTCTTCAAGGATCGCAATATCCCTGCCGCGCATACCGAGCTTGAGCGCT
Organism: uncultured Oscillospiraceae bacterium; assembly: GCA_900545625.1. Lineage (GTDB taxonomy): Bacteria > Bacillota > Clostridia > Oscillospirales > Acutalibacteraceae > Fimenecus. The sequence goes on from UQZS01000001.1 coordinate 135,613, forward strand.
AATTTTTCCTGCGCGTTTTCTCTGCACATTTTGACAACTTCGACCTGTTCGCCGCGCTGCGGACAAAAAATCATAGTTTTTTTACCGCGTTGCGCACAAAGCCAGCGTTCCAGATCCTCTTTTCCCTCCACCTCGCCGTCTACGGTGACGCGACGCGGAATATTATGCCGCATGGTATAATACGAAGTGATCGCAGAGGTCATGGTCTCTGCGGCGCTCTCCTCTTTTTCAAAAAAGAAATGCTCACTGTCAAACAGCCGCCCGTCCGCAAAACGCAGGACGGCAAGGCAGACATTATTTTCGCTTTCCGCCATGGAGAACACGTCCTGCTCCTCAACGGATTTGAACACGACCTTCTGCTTTTCCTGTAGCTTTTGGATCGCCTGAATACGGTCGCGAAGCCGTGCGGCGCGTTCGAAATCCAAAAGCTCGGACGCTTCCTCCATTTGCTTTGTAAGCATTTGGATTACATCGCCGCTGTCTCCCTTTAAAAAGCGGATCGCCTGTTCAGCGGCATCGGCATACTCCTTTTGGTCAACTTTCCCTGTACAGACACCGCAGCACCGGGAAATATAATAATTCAAACACGGTCGTGTTTTCTGAAACCCCTTGTCAAAATCTTTTCCGCATTGCGGGAGCATGAATATCTTATTTGCTGCGTCCACGCTTTGCTTCACAGCATAGGAACTGGTATAGGGGCCGATATACTGCGCGCCGTCATCCTGCTTTTGCAGTACGGCAGAAATCGTTTTGAATTTTTCCCCTGCCACACGGATGTAGCTATACCCTTTATCGTCTTTGAGCAGGATGTTGTACTTTGGCATGTGCTGCTTAATAAGGCTGCACTCCAGCACCAGCGCTTCAAATTCGCTGTCCGTGACAATATAGTCAAAATTCTGCACATTTTCAACCATTTTGCGAACCTTGACCGTATGCGCTTTCGGCGAGCCGAAATATTGGCTGACGCGGTTTTTCAAAGCCTTTGCTTTACCGATATAAATGATCTCGCCCGCCGTGTTTTTCATAATATACACGCCCGGCAAAAGCGGCAGACGCATAGATTTTGCGCGAAGCTGTGCTCGTCTGTCTTCCATTTTGCCCACCGCCTTTCCCATACAACAAAAACAGACACACCGTAGAGCCGGCGTGTCTGAAAAAAGCTCTGATGTAAATTATTCGGCGAAGCCGGACTCAACCAGCTTCACAAGCGCTTCAACCGCCTGCACCTCATCAGGACCGCCTGCAATAATGCGGATCGTGGTGTTGCCCATGATACCGAGTGAGAGAACGCCGAGCAGGCTCTTTGCGTTGACGCGGCGCTCGTCCTTTTCAACCCAGATCGAAGATTTGAACTCATTGGCTTTCTGGATAAAGAACGTAGCCGGGCGCGCATGCAGACCAACCTGATTTTGAACAAGAACTTCTTTGACGAACATAAAACATTCTCCCCATATATCAGAGTATTAGCTGTTTTTCCTGCTTTTCGATAACATATTATACCACAAAACTTGTCCGCGTCAACGGTTAAAACACGATATATGGGGGATTTTGTGAGATTTCAGTGGGTGCACCAAAGTCCGTTCCATCCGCGCAAAGAAACTTTGTGCAAAATCACAATGAAAAATGTTTTCATCTATTGAATATATACAAAAAATCGCGATCGGTCAGTTTAAGACCCGCTGATGTACGACCGGTGAAGATGCGGTGAGCGCGGCAAATTTGCAGCCGGCCTTTTTATAGTATTCGATAACAGCCGGCAGCGCTTCGACCGTACTTTTTTTCGGCGAAGCATCGTGCATGAGTACGATCACAGCATTGTTGCGCGGAACTTTGCGGCAGTTGTTGATGATGGTCTGTGCGGAAACTCGATTGCTCGCTGCGTCGCCGGATTCTACATTCCAGTCAAAATACACATAGCCGCGCGAAGAAACCTCTTTGGTTAAGCGCGTCATGATGCCTTTCGAATACTTGCGGCTGACTGTATTGCTGCTGCCGCCCGGGAAACGGATCAGATTGGAACGCACGCCCGTTTGCTCGTACACGACATCCGAGATCTTTTGCAAATCCGCAAAATAGTTTTCTTCGGATGCGTAAATATTAGAGTAGTTATGCGAATAGGAGTGCAGCGCTATACTGTGGCCTCCGTTCACAATATCCTTCATATATTGGTTATATTTTCCGCCGTTGATAACAAAAAACGTCGCCTTGACGCCGTATTGATCCAATATTTTTAAGATCTCCGGCGTGCGGGGCGACGGTCCGTCATCAAACGTGAGGTAAATCTTTTTTTCCTGCTCGTTGGATATCTTTGCGGTATGTGTGGCATACAGCTCGGGATAGAGCTGCTGGTATTCAAT
>UQZS01000002.1 GCA_900545625.1 uncultured Oscillospiraceae bacterium
GCTTTCGGTAGCCGTCTTCGATCTCTTTTTGCAGCGCCGCAGCGCGCGCACGTCGGCGGCGCTCCTCCGCCTTGTTTTTCCGTGCGGATGCATAGGCGGCTTTCTGCTCGGAGACCGCTTTGCTTTTGCTGTCTGTCACCGTGGCGTTTGACGCGCTCTTTTCCTTTGCAGCAACATAATCGTCGTATTTCCCGGGATAAAGCGTGATGCCCTGCGGCTGCATTTCCGCGATCGCCGTCGGTACGCTGTTGAGGAAATAACGGTCATGCGAGACGACCAGCATCGTGCCGTCGAAACGGCGCAGCGCATCATCCAACGCTTCTTTCGCCGTGTAGTCGAGATGGTTGGTCGGTTCATCCAAGATCAAAAAATTTGCCCGTGTGAACATCAAGATGCAAAACGCGACCTTCGCACGGTTTGCGCCCGAAAGCTCGCGCACGCGTTTAAAAACCGCTTCATCCGTGATAAGCAGCCGGGCAAGTGCACTGCGGATCTCGTGTTCGGTTTTGGCGGGAAAGCGGCGGTGTACTGCTTCTAAAACCGTACAGTTGAGGTCGAGGTCGGCAAGCTCTTGATCGAAATAGCCCACACGCACATTCCCGCCGAGGCGGATCACACCCGTTGCGGGGATTTTTTTCAGGATCGCTTTGAGAAGAGAGCTTTTTCCCACCCCGTTCGGACCTACCAGCGCGAGCTTTTCACCCTTTTCGATTTCTAAATCGACGCCGTCATACAGTTGTTTGCCGCTTAGCCGATTACCAACATGTACGCCCACATTTCGCAGCTCCAAAACCGGCTTGTGCGGGGGATAGTCGTAAGGAAAATCAAAATGCGCGACAGGCTGCCGGGGATTGGGCAGCTCCATTTCTTCCGCCTTTTCGAGCGCCTTAACACGTGAACCGACACTGTTGGTGCTGCTGGAACGTGCTAAATTCTTCTGCACATACTCGCGCATGGCGGCAAGCTGTGTTTGCTGTTTTTGATAGGCCTTTTCAAGCGTGCGTACGCGCTCTTCCTTTTGTATAAGAAAAGCGGAATAGCCGCCTTTATACCGCACAAGCTCGCCGCGCTCCAGCTCACAGATGTCCTTGGCAACGCTGTCCAGAAAATAGCGGTCGTGCGAAACCACGATCACGGCGCCTTTATAGGCGGCAAGATAGCTTTCGAGCCACGCAAGCATCTGGAAATCCAAATGGTTCGTCGGCTCGTCGAGCAAAAGCAGCTCCGGGTTTTGCAAAAGCGTTTTTGCAATGGCAAAACGGATCTTTTCGCCGCCGCTTAAATTTTTAACGGACATCTGCTGGTCAAAGCCGCCGAAGCCCAATCCATTTAGTACCGTTTCAATGCGAACGTCTGCTGAATACCCGTCGAGCGCCGCGTATTCGGCAGTGCAGCGGTCATATTCCGCGGAGAGCGCACGGTAGCCGCCGCTTTGCGGGTCGGCATCCGCCATGCGTTCGGAAAGTTCGGAAAGCCGCGCCCGCGTGTCAAACACGTCTTGCAGCGCAAGGCGGATCTCCGCTTCCAGCGTGTTTTCGGAATCCAGCGCCTCATTTTGCCGCAAATACCCGATGCGAAGCCCCTTTTTGCGGTCGACCGTGCCTGTGTCGCACGGCAAAACACCCGCTGCGATTTGCAGCAGGGTGCTTTTACCGACGCCGTTTACGCCGAGCAGACCGATGCGGTCGTCCTCGCGTACGGCAAGATCAATGTTTTTCAAAACAGGTTCGTCCAAAAAGCCTTTGGAGACCTGCTGCATGGTCAATAACATACGGGTTCACCGAAACGGATCATTTGATCAGCCGTTCCACATCTTCGTTTCGCCCAAGCACCATCAGCGTCTCGTTTGCGGAAAACACATGATCGGGATTGGGCAGGGGATAGATCTGCCCGTCCGAACGGGTCGCCAAAATGCTGATGTTGTATTTCGTGCGAACGCTCTTTTGTAAAATGGTTTTGCCGACCCAGGAAGGGGGCGTGGCGATCTCATAAATGGAAAAGTTGGGATCGATCTCCACATAGTCAAAAATATTATCGTTGCCGTATTTCACGGCGAGACGTTCCGCGGTTTCTTTTTCGGTATAGACAACGTCGTCGGCGCCGTTGCGCAGCAGGAACTTTGCGTGCACGTCGCGGCTTGCTCGGGAGAGCACAAAGCGCGCGCCGAGGTCTTTGAGCAGTGCGGTCGCTTCCAGCGAGCTTTGGAAGTTGTCGCCGATGGCAACGACGCACAGATCATAGTTGTTGACGCCCAAAGACTCCATAAACGCCTCGTTGGTCGCGTCGCCGATCTGCCCATCCGTTACAAAGGGGAGCACCGCGTTGACACGGTCCTCCGAAATGTCGATCGCCATCACGTCGTTGCCGTGTTCATTGAATTTTTCCGCCATGTGACGGCCGAAGCGCCCGAGTCCGATGATCAAAATGGATTTCATAATGCATTTCCTTTCAGCCGATGTTGATTTTTTCTACGGGATATTTGGAAGGCGTTGCGCCTTGCTGCCCATGGAATGCCAAAAGCAGTGTGATGCCGCCGACCCTGCCGAAAAACATCAGGGCGATCAGCACAAGCAAAGAGGGGACGGAAAGCGACGGCGTGATGCCGAGCGTCAAGCCGACCGTACCGAGTGCGGAAGCCACTTCAAAGAAGGATTCTTTGATGGAAACGGGGTCAAATGCGCAGATGAGCATCCCCGAGATGAAGAACAACAGCATATACATCGCCGAGACGCTGACGATTTGCAGCATCGCGTCTTCGCCCATGCGGCGGTGGAAGCTCTCGACGGTCTTGCGGCGGCGCAGAACGGAGATCATGCCGGCGAACCACATGGCAAGCGTCGTGGTTTTCATACCGCCTGCCGTGGAACTCGGCGAGCCGCCGACGAGCATCAGAAAGATGGAAAGCACAATCGTCGCATTGGAAAGCAGACCGTAATCCACGGAGTTAAAGCCCGCCGTACGCGGGGTTATCGTCTGGAACAGCATGGACAGCAGATATTCGCCCGTACCGTTCGCGTGCAGCTCCGTGCTGTTGCGCTCAAAAAAGACCATGAGCAAAAACGGGATGGCAATGAGCCCGAACGTCGTGACCAGTACCACCTTGGTGTGCAGCTTGTAGCGCCGAATACGGAACTTGTTTTTCAAAATATCGTACCAGACAAAGAAACCCAAGCCGCCGATGACGATCAGGCTGCTGATGACGAGACTGACCAGCGGATCGCCGGAATAGGCGGTCAGCGAGGAAAACGGCGCAGTCCCGCCCATTAGGTCGAAGCCCGCGTTACAGAACGCGGAGATCGAATGAAAAATACTGAAATAAATCCCTTTCCAAAAGCCGAACTGCGGGCAGAAGCGAAAAGCGAGCAGCAGGGCGCCCACGCCCTCAAACAGCGCCGTGCCGAGCAGGATAAAGCGCGTTATACGTACAATGCCGCCGATCTGCGACGCACCGACATCCTCCTGCATCGTAAACCTGCCGCGCAGCCCGATCTTTCGTTTTGTCAGCGACAAGGCGGAGATCGCCAGCGTCATAAAGCCGATGCCGCCGACCTGGATCATGGAAATGATGACGATCTGCCCGAACAGTGTCCAGTGTGTGTAAGTGTCGTAGACGATCAAGCCGGTCACGCATGTGGCGGAAGTGGCGGTAAAAAGCGTATCGTGAAACGGTGTCCAGGTGCCCGCGCGCGAGGAAATGGGCAGGCACAGCAAAAGCGCACCGGTCAAAATGATCAGAAAGTAGCCGAGCACAACAACACGCAAGGGGGAGAGTACTCGGGTGATTTTACGTTTCATAAAAACTCCTGTTTAAGTATGAAGTGGATCATTCTATATAAAAGGAAGCAGAATGCCTATTTCCTTTGCGGAGGCCGTATGCAGCGTATGCGCACAAAGCGGATGATTGCAACAACCATGCGCATGACCGAAGATACCACAATAATGCCTGCCGCAAGAGACAGAGCCACACGGATGGTGTAGGAAGCGGCAGCACCGAATTGTTCCCAGTTCCCTGCAATGGCATACTGCATGGTATTGTAAAGCGTACCACCGGGAATCAAAGGGATCATACCGGGAACAAGGAATGAGGTCGTCGGCGTTTTTTTACGCGTGCAAAAATTTCCGCGTATACGGTCACACACACAGCGGCAAGGAAACAGCGCAGCGGGCCGTCCTCCAGCACGGCGCCGAACAGCAGATAGACGCCCCAAGAAAGCGCGCCGCCAAAGCCCGCAATCAGCAGCTTCGTGCGCCGGATGTTGAAAAGAACGGAAAAGCCCATGGACCCGAGAAAGGCGGTGACCATTTGGACGGCGTACGTCATAACGACCACCTCCCAAACAAAAGTGCAGCAATGCTGTACCCGGCGGCGATGGCAATGGCAATGACGACCGACTCGCAAAACCGCAGGATTCCCGCCATGATATCGCCGCTTATGATGTCTCGAATGGCGTTGGTCATACCGATCCCGGGGATCAGCAGCATGATATTGCCGATGATGATGCTGTCGGCGTGCGTGCCGAACCCGACAGCGGTGCACAAGAATGCCAAAGCGCTTACCAAAAAGGAATTAACGACGTTGGCAAATACCATGTTCACGCCTGTTTTGTCAATAAGCAGTACGGAAAATTTGAGAATCGCGCCGATGAGTGCCGCTGCTGCGGCGTCCGGCACCGTTCCGCCGAAAAAGAGCGTAAAAGAACCCGCAATCAGCGCAAATGCAGCACAAAGCACCGGCACGGGGTACGTTTTACCTGTATAGATTTTGGAAAGCTCGCCGCGGATCGCTTCCGAACCGGGCCTTTCGGCGCAGATCTTTCGAGAAAGGGCATTGAGCGCATGCAGCTTGTCAAGGTCGGTGGCGTATTTGCGGATCCGTCTTGTCTGCGTTAGCGTTTTGCCTTTTGCATCGGTTACGGTAACAACGATGCTGGAAGTGATGGTGAAAACATCCGCCCGCTGTACATCGTAAGTTGTCAAAATGCGGCGCACAGAGTCCTCCACACGGCCGACCTCTGCGCCGCTGATCAGCATTTCTTCACCGATATCGAGCGCCAAGCCAAGCAGTTCTTCGGTCTCCAACGATCGTTCACCTCCCGCGACATCAATATAACATAAACCTTTCGCAATATCCACCGTTTTTTTTGAAAAATCATAAAAACTTTTTTTATCAAAAATAAACAAATTTTAATATTTTACGTTTTTCTTTTCTTTTGGCAAAAAAAATGATATACTAATCAAAAATATAGGTGAAAATCTGCCGATGGGCGGTTTTTCAGGATTTACAAATCGTTGTTTATCTTCAAGGAGGCGGAGCCTTTGAAACACTATGACTATCTGATCGTTGGCTGCGGGCTGTTCGGCGCTGTGTTCGCGCGCGAAGCCAACAAACACGGGAAATCCGTTTTGCTCATTGAAAAACGGAATCATATCGGCGGCAATATTTATTCCGAGGAGGTCGAAGAGATCTCCGTGCATAAGTACGGCGCGCATATCTTCCACACAAGCAATCCGCGCGTCTGGAATTACGTGAATGAATTTGCCGAGTTCAATAATTTTGTTAATTCTCCAATCGCCAACTATAAAGGCGAGATCTATAATATGCCGTTCAATATGAATACCTTTTCCAAAATGTTTGGCGTCGTAACACCTGAGGAGGCGCGCCGCGTAATCGACAGCCAACGCGCGGAGATCACGGGCGAGCCGAAAAATTTGGAAGAGCAGGCGATCAGCCTTGTCGGGCGCGAGGTGTATACAAAGCTCGTGAAAGGTTATACGGAAAAGCAGTGGGGCAGGGACTGCACTGAGCTTCCCGCGTTCATCATCCGCAGGCTGCCCGTCCGGTACACCTATGACAACAACTATTTCAACGACCGCTGGCAGGGCATCCCGACAAAAGGCTATACAGCCATGGTCGAAAAGCTGCTCGAGGGCTGTGACGTACTGCTGAACACGGACTTTTTCTCCGATCGGGAGAAATTCCTCTCCATGGCGGACAAGTGCCTGTATACCGGTATGATCGACGCCTATTACGACTATGTGTACGGCGCGCTCGGCTACCGCAGCCTGCGCTTTGAGAGTGAGACACTGGACTGTGAAAACTATCAGGGCGTCGCCGTCGTCAATTATACCGCGCGTGAAGTCCCGTATACGCGTATCATCGAGCACAAGCACTTTGCGTTCGGCAAACAACCGAAAACGGTTATTACCCGCGAATACCCCGCGGATTGGGAGCCCGGGATGGAGCCGTATTACCCGGTGAACGACGAGGAAAACAATTCCCTGTACCAAAAATACGCCGATCTTGCAGCCAAAGAAGACAAGGTATTGTTCGGGGGCAGGCTCGCACAGTATAAGTATTACGATATGGATAAATGCGTAGAAGCCGCCTTGGCGCTTTGCGATAAGGAACTGTAAGCAATATGGCTTGCAACTTGTCGTTTCAGGTGTTATAATAACCACCGAATATTCGCATTGCCGCGAAGCGCATGCTTCGCAGAACAAAAGGAGAGAGTGCCTGTGGCAGAGGTGAAAGTCAGCATTATCATGCCCGTATACGGCGTGGAAGACTATGTCGGCGCTGCGATCGAGAGCATGCAGAAGCAAACCTTTACGGATTGGGAAATGTTCGCTGTCGATGACGGAAGCCCCGACCGAAGCGGTGCGATCTGTGATGCTTATGCCGAAAAGGACAATCGCATTCGCGTGATCCATAAGGAGAACGGCGGCGCGCCCAGCGCGCGGAATACCGCGATCGATAAAGCGGCGGGCAAATATTTCTATTTTATGGATTCCGACGATTTTGCGGAGCCAACCATGCTTGCGGATATGGTGGAAGCGGCGGAAAGCACGAATGCGCAGCTAGTCGTTTCGGGTTATTATATTGACACATATTATTCCGATACGGAAAAATACACGCAGGAGCAGGCGGCAGAAGGCAAGGTATACGCTACCCAGCGGGAATTCCGTGAGGATGCCTATCGGCTGTTTGACCGCAACCTGTTGTATACGCCCTGGAATAAGCTGTACCTCGGCGATTACATTCGGGAAAACAAGCTGTATTTCCCGAACACGTTTTGGGATGATTTCCCGTTTAACCTGAGCGTTTTGCGCGACGTGGAGCGCGTGACCGTCATCCCGGGCAAATATTATCACTTTGTACGCAAACGTGCCGAGTCGGAGACCACAAAGTACAGAAGCGATATGTATGAAAAGCGAGAAGAAGAGCATGGCTGGATGGTAGATCTCTACCGTCACTGGGGCGTTGACGACGAGAACAGCCGTGAATTTCTTGCACGCCGCTACATCGAGCGTGTGATTGGCTGCGTCGAAAATGTGACGAATAAAAGCTGCACGCTGTCCACATCGGAGAAAAAGCGCGAGATCCGCAAAATCATCTCCGACCCGAAGGTAAAAGAGCTCCTGCCGGTGATGCGTGCACAATCTTCCTATATGAAGCTCATGCTCATTCCCATCCGCATGCAGAGCACGGCCTTGACTTATCTTGAGGGCAGCTTTATTTCCCGCGTGAAATCCGGCAATGTCAAACTGTTTGCAAAGCTGAAAGCGAAGCGGTAAAGCAGGGGGAAGCCTATGGAGTCAGCACCTTTTTTTACGGTCATCATGCCGATTTATAAAACCGAAGCCTATCTTCCCGCTGCGGTGGAAAGCGTATTGCGGCAATCCTTTACGGATTTTGAATTGATCCTTGTGGATGACTGCTCGCCGGACGGTTCCGGGGCGATCTGCGACGCCTATGCCGATAAGGATGTGCGTGTGCGTGTGATTCATCTGCCGCAAAACGGGGGGCTGAGCAATGCTCGCAACACGGGTATAGATGCGGCACAAGGGCAATATATCACTTTTGTGGATTCCGATGATACGGTTTCGGATGACCTGCTTGCGCTTGGTTATTCCGTGCTGCAGCAGCATCCGGCAGATGCGGTGGCATATGGCATGCGCGAGGAGTATTTTAACGCCGACGGCGTATGCGCAAAAACATATTTGCTTTCATACGGAGAAACGCTTTGGCTGTCAACGCAGGAACAAGTGCGCAATGCCGTGATTCACTTAGAGGAAAAGACGCTGTACGGGTATGTTTGCAATAAGTTTTTTAAGCTGGCAACAGTCCGCAAAAGCGGCGCTCGGTTTGAAACGATACCTTTGATCGAAGATGTTCTGTTCAATATTTCCTTTTTTGAAAATGCCGCTTCCCTGCATATTTTAGACAAGACACCGTATTGCTACAAAAAACGCATTGATGGCAGTTTGACCAACCGTTATGTGCCGGATTATTTTAAGCTGCACTATCGCCGCGTTCATGAAATTGCTGAGCAATATAAAAGGTGGGGTCTTTATAACGAGTCTGTTATGCGCATACTTGCGGGTATTTTTGCGCGCTATATTTTTTCGGGCATCCAAAGGAACTGTGACAAGCGCGCCGGCATGACGCATGCAGACCGCTCCGAATTTTTAAGCAAATTGTTTGCAGACCCGCTTTTTTCCGAGCTTTTGCCGTATATGCCCGGCGGCTTTAGCTTGATCGGCATTTTATCCGTGTTTTTGAAGATGCGCAGCAAGCCGCTTTGCTTACTTTGCGGCAGGGTGATATACATTGTTAAGACAAAAATGCCGATTCTGTTTGCTAAGGCAAAACAAAGCCGATGAATATAAATGAGGTGTCACCTTGAAAGAGCAGGTTAAAGTACTGATTATCGGTATGTCCCCGACAAAAGGCGGAATCGAAATGATGCTTATGCAGTTATTCCGCAGGACAGACCGTGATCGCGTAGCGTTTGATTTTTTAACATTTTGTCCAAAATGTGTTTTCGAAGATGAGATCAAGCAAGCGGGCGGGCAAGTGTTTCATATTACGCGCCGCGGTGTAAATCCGGTTAAAAATCGCCGGGAATTGATTGCATTTTATGAATCGCACCGTGATGTATACGACTACATTTGGTATCATCTGTCGTCGGCGAGCAACTGCGCACCGATCGTACTTGCCCATAAATATACGACGGCTAAAACCATATGCCACAGTCACGGGACTTCCTTTGACAGTTCGCCGCTGTTTCGGCCGATTCATCTGTTTTTGGATCGTTTGAATCATCCTGCGCTTATGCGCAGCACCGATTACTGCTTTGCCTGTTCAAAAGCGGCGGGAGAATGGCTGTTTAAGGGCGATGCCTCTGATGTCAAAATCATCCGAAACGGGATCGAGACCGAGCGCTTTCGCTTTAACGAAGACGTCCGCAGAGAGATTCGCCAAGAGCTGAAGGCGGATAATATGACCGTTCTTGGACATGCAGGCCGCTTTTGTGAAGCCAAAAATCAGCTTTTCCTTTTGGATGTGTTCGCCGCATATCATAAGCTGCATCAAAATTCGCTTCTCGCGCTTGCCGGCGAGGGTGAAATGCTGCAGGATGCCAAGGCAAAAGCGCAAACATTAGGCATTCAAGATCACGTGCGCTTTTTAGGCTTCCGAGACGATTTCCCCAAGCTCTTGCAAGCATTTGACGTGTTTGTAATGCCTTCTTTATATGAGGGATTGCCGATCAGCGCGGTAGAAGCGCAGGCGGCAGGATGTCCGTGTGTTTTGGCGGATACAATCACTTCAGAAACTGCTGTAACGGATATTGTACGTTTTTTGTCTCTGCGTGCACCGGCTAAAGAGTGGGCAGATCAAATTCAAAGCAGTATTACGGAAAACAAAGATAGAGCGTCGTATGCTGATGCTGTTCGCGCCGCGGGATATGACGCTTCGGATACAACTGCTGAAATATTACGATTTTTCTGTGGGGGAGACATGTGATGATGAATTCTTTGCTCAAAAAGTCGAACTCTGTGTTTACAAAGGCAGAGTTGATTTTTAAGATACTTTATTTGCTTTTGGTTTTATTGTCCTTTACGAATTTGTTTGCAAAGCACGCCGCGCTTACAGCGCTCAACTATTTCCTGGTTGCGTTTGGCGCAGTCCTGCTGATCAACAGGGGCTTGCGTCTGAAAAGGTACATAAAAAGCTATGCTTGCGTATTTCTGATCCTGTTTTGTGTCAGTTTGTTAATATCTGCCTTTTTAAATCGAGAGTACGGGATTCTGGAAAGCATACAGTCCTTTGCTTGGACAACACTGCAATTCGGACTTCTGTATATGACAGACAGCGACCGCAGTCCGGCGGATCTTAAACGGGAATTTAATGTGCTGGCAGGGGTCTTTGTTGGCTATATTTTCCTGGCGAATCTGATTGGTATCGGTATGTTCCTTGCAAATTACGGAACATTCGGGCCGTTCAGTTTCAACGGAAATATTATCGGATTCGTTTGGGGGCGGCTGTGGGGCGTTTATTCCGATCCAAACAACGGTTCCGCCATGACTTCGCTTGCGGTGGTATTCTCGCTCGGCATTCTTTGCAGCCCTTTGCGAAAAAAACGCTGGCTTTCAGCCGGTATGATCATAAACATCATTCTTTCATACGGCTATATTATGCTCAGTGACTCACGCACGGGAATGGTCTGCATCATTGCGGGTGTGGCTGTATTCCTCTTTATGCGGTTTTACACACACTCTTTTGCAGGCAAGCTGCAAAAACCGGCGTTGCGCGCCATCGTCAGCATGATCCTCGCTGTTGCGGTGTCCGTTGCTTGCTTTGAAAGCATGCAGCTCGTTAAAAAAGGATATAACTTTGCAATTGAAAAAATCATTGAACAGCAGGGGGATGCCGCAGGCGAAGAAGACGCGGATACGCCTGCGCTGATTACGGGACGCGATCAGGCGGATACGGAGACGGACATCAGCAATCGCAGATTTTCTCTTTGGGAAAGCGGTATTGAGATTTGGAAAACTTCTCCTATCTTTGGCGTGTCGCAGCGGTATATTAAGCAATATGCGCTGGACAAGCTGCCGGACACATATATGGTTAACAACGATTCCGGTGAATTCGACTCCACACATAACATGTTTTTAGATGTTTTAGTGGGGCAGGGTGTCGTTGGCCTCGGTATTTTGTTAGCCTTTTTCGGCTCCGTTGCATGGCTGCTGATCAAACGGTTTTTGCGGGACAAGCAAAACATTAAATCGGTTTACTATATTACCTTGTTCTCAGGTTTGGTAGTTTTATCCTGTTCATGCATGTTCGTTTTGGATGTACTGTATCTCAATTCGGCTTCAACTTTCATGTTCTGGAGCATGTTGGGCTTGTTCACACGTTTGTTGCGGGTGTCGCCGCAATCGTCTGCATCAGAATAGAGACAGTGTGTCAAGGAGCATTTTATGTGTAAAGTCAGCATTATTGTTCCTGTTTATAACGTAGAAACATATTTGAGCGGCTGTGTTGCGTCTGTTTTAGAGCAGACGGAATCCGATTTTGAACTGATTTTGGTGGATGACGGTTCAACAGACGGCAGCGGGCGGCTTTGTGATGCATTTGCTTCGCAGGATGCGCGTATACGTGTCCTGCATCAAAAAAATGCAGGTCAGGGCGCGGCCAGGAACGCCGGATTGCGTGCGGCAACCGGGGCGTATATCCTTTTTGTGGATTCGGATGATACAATTGAGCCGCAGTTGCTCGAAAAGACATTGGCTGCTGCTGAAAAATATAAAGCGCAAATTGTTATGTTCACGCTGCATGCGGTTAACACGGCGGGAGAAACGTTATACACCATACCGGAGCGCTTTCCAACAGAGACCGTCCTTTCCATAGATACCTGTAAGGAAATTATTCTGTCCAACCCGTCTCCCTGCACAAAGTTATATGATCATGCGTTTTTGCAACAGCAAAAGTTTTCTTTTCCCGAAACCGGGTGGTATGAGGATTTGATTGCCCTTACAAATTTAGATGCTGCCATGTATTCTGTTGTTTATATTGGTCATGAACCGCTGTACAATTACTTTTTACGTGACAATTCTACCATGCGCAACGGCGACGCCGAAAAAACGGTTACAAACCGTATTCGCGCAATCGAAATGATCTTTTCCCATTACCGTGAAATCGGCGCACAGGAGACTTTTGCCGCGCAGTTAGAATGGATCGCCGCGTATCATGGCTTTTTCCTGCCGGCGCGCGAAATTTTGCATTTTACAAATAAGCCCGGACCCTATCTCAAGAAACTTAAGGAGAATTTGCTGCAATATACCGCCGCGCCAATGCAAAACCCTTATTTTGCAAGGCTCTCCTCGAAAGAGCGGCTGATGTTCCGTTTGCTGTATCTCGGAAATCCGGTCGTATTGCGGTTGCTTATGAAGTTGAATTCTTTTTTGAAATAAAAAATGTTTTGAGGTTTGTATGATGCAGATTTCGTTAAACGGGGAATGGAAATTCCGCGAAGCACAAAAGGGAGAGTGGCTCCCAGCCAAAGTCCCGGGATGCAACTATCTTGATTTGCTGCGCGCCGAAAAGATCCCTGACCCGTTTGTGGGCTTAAATGAAAATGAGGTATATTGGGTCGCCGAGACGGATTGGGAATACGAACGCACCTTTACTGTCCCCGCAGAGCTTCTCGACTGTGACCGCGTGGAGCTGCAATGTGCAACGCTTGACACGATCTGTGATGTTTTCGTAAATGATACGCTTGTCGGCAAAGGGGAAAACGCGCACCGCCGCTATGCCTTTGATGTGAAATCCGCCCTAAAGGCGGGCGAAAACCGCATTCGGATCCTGTTTTATTCACCTGTAAATTATGTAAAGGCAAAACAGGAGGTCGAAAAATGCCCGCGCAACAGCAACGGCATGGACGGCATCCCCCATATCCGTAAGCCGCAATGCCATTTCGGCTGGGACTGGGGCCCTGTCCTGCCGCCGAGCGGCATTTCCGGGGATATTGGGATTTTCGGGTATTCGGGCGCGCGGATCACGGATCTTTTGATCGAACAGCGCCACGAAGACGGCAAGGTACGCCTGTCCGTATGCGGCGAGGTCGAACGTCTTTCCGCGGGCACGCCTGCGTATGTTTTACGCATTTTAACGCCTGCCGGGGAGCTGCTTTCGGAGACCTGCGGTGAGCTTGATGACGCCGGCCGCGTGCACCTGACCATTGAGATCGAAAACCCTGAGCTTTGGTGGACGCGCGATCTGTCCGAAAAAGTGCAGCAGCCGCTGTATACCGTCTCCTTTGAGCTGCTTTGCGACGGCGCACAGACGGATAAAGCCACAAAAAAGATCGGCCTTCGCACGTTCGAGCTCAACCGCGAAAAAGACGAATACGGCGAGAATTTCCAATTCCGCATCAACGGCGTACCGCTGTTTATCAAAGGCGCGAACTGGATCCCGCCCGACAGCTTTGCTACGCGCTATACGGATGCGCGCATGGAATATGACATGGCTGCCATGCGCTTTTCCAACTTCAATATGCTGCGCATTTGGGGCGGCGGGTATTACGAGCGCGACGCGCTCTATGACAAATGCGACCGCGACGGCATTTTGATTTGGCAGGATTTCTGCTTCGCGTGTCAGGGCTATCCGTTCTTTGACGAGGCGCTTTTGGAAAATATCCACGGCGAGGTCGTCGACAATGTCCGCCGCCTGCGCCACCACGCGTGCCTGGCGCTTTGGAACGGGAACAATGAGATCGAAACGATGTCCATCGCGTGGCAGGCTCGCCGCAAATACATAGATTGGGCGGAAAAATTCTTTTACCACATCCTGCCCGAATGGCTGGAAAAATTGGATGCGCAAACGCCTTATATCCCCGGCAGTCCCTGCGGCACAGGGTATTTGCAGGGTGTGGATCGCGACGGCGTTGGGGATACGCATCTGTGGGCGGTCTGGCATGGCTTGCAGCCGCTGACCTATTATCGCCGCCGCATGACGCGCTTTTGCAGCGAATTCGGCTTTGAAAGCCTGCCCGACCAAAAAACGATCGCGCGCTATGCCGCGCCCGCGGATTACGACTTGAACAGCGCAGTCTTTTTGGCGCATCAGAAATGCGCAGGCGGCAACATGAAAATGGCGTTTTACATCGCTTCGCGCTTCCGCCTTCCGAAGCATTTTATGGATTACGTCTATCTTTCGCAGATCTGCCAGGAGGAGTGTGTGCGCGATGCCACCGAGCATTGGCGCCGCAACAAAGGACGCTGCAATGGCTCGATGTATTGGCAGTTTAACGACTGCTGGCCCGTATGCAGTTGGGCGGGGCTGGACTATTACGGCAACTATAAGGCGCTGCAATACGCCGCTCGTCATTTTAACGCGCCGTTCACCGTGTCGGTCGAGGATACAAAAGAACGGCTGCGTGTGTTTGCGCTCAACGACACGCGGCAAGACCGCCGTGCCACGCTTTCCTGGCGGCTTTTGGGCTTTGATGGCGAGCAGTTCGCTTCCGAGAAGAAAAGCATTACGGTCAACGCTCTGCAAAACGAAATCGTGTTTGATCTGCCTGTGTCGCGTCTTTCAGCAAAAGGCAATCTGAAGCGTGCCGTTTTTGTGGCAGATTTGATGGACGGCGAAACACTGCTCGCGCGGAAAACAGTGCTGTTTGATAAGGAAAAAAATTTGGCACTGCCGAAAACGCAGGTGGACATGCATGTGCGTGTGTCTGACGGCGCGGCTCAAATCGAACTGACCGCCAAGCGTTATACGCGATTTTTACAGGTACACTCCAAATCGAACCTGTTGCCGTTTTCCGACAATTTCTTCGACCTGCTGCCGGGTGAGACGAAGCGTATTGTGCAGCCAGTGCGCGACGGCGTGACAGCCGAACAGGTGAAAAACGATCTGGAACTGTTCAGCGCGGGGGACGTTGTGCCGCGTGCAAGCCGGCTTTCGGATGCCTTGACGCGCGCAAGGGTGTTCCTCAAGCCATTAAGTATCGGAAACTTCTTCTATTATCAGCGCATCCCGAAATAAATGCAGACCCGCCCATAAGGGCGGGTCATTTTTTGAGAAAATGCATAACATAGTATTGACAATTCATATGAACAGTGATAATATATGAATAAATAATCATATGAAAGGGGATTCATTATATGGAGAAACCCGCACATGACCATCTGGATGCGCTCAACACGGTTCGCGGCGGTATGCCGCAGGATGAACTGCTGTGCGATCTTGCCGATTTGTTTAAGATCTTCGGCGATACAACGCGCATGAAGATCTTGTTTTCGCTGTTTGAAGCGGAGCTTTGCGTGCATGAGATCACTGCGCTCTTAGGGATGACGCAGTCTGCGATCTCGCACCAGCTCAAAGTCCTCAAGGACGCACATTTGATCAATAGCCGCCGTGAGGGCAAGACCATGATCTACTTTTTGGCAGACGACCATGTCCGTTCCATTATCGGGCAGGGCTTTGAACACATTACAGAGGAGGAACACCCCTATGAAAAAGACTTTTAATTTGGAAGATCTCGACTGCGCCAACTGCGCAGCTAAAATGGAGACGGCGATCAATAAAATGGATGAAGTTAAGTCCGCTTCCGTCAGCTTTTTTACGCAAAAGCTCACGGTGGAAGCCGAAGGGGACATTACGGACGACTTGATGAAAAAAATCGCAAAGGTCTGCCGCAAGGTGGAGCCGGATTGCCGCATTATTCTGTAAAGAAGGGTTAGAATGAGCACAAAGCAAAAGCGCAGCCTTGCGCGTATCCTTATTTCGGCCGTTCTGCTGGTCATAGCATGGGCGATGCCGCTGGAGGGCGTATGGAAACTGCTTGTCTTTCTTGTACCGTATGCCGTTGTCGGCTGGGACGTGCTTTGGAAATCCCTGCGCAACATAGCGCACGGGCAGGTATTTGACGAAAACTTTTTGATGTCGATCGCCACGATCGGTGCATTTTTTGTCGATGAGTATGCCGAAGCCGTTGCGGTTATGTTGTTTTACCAGGTCGGCGAACTGTTCCAAAGCGTTGCCGTCGGGAAAAGCCGTAAATCTATTGCGGCGCTTATGGATATTCGTCCGGACAGCGCCACGGTACTGCGCGACGGCGAAGCCGTGACCGTCTCGCCTGAGGAAGTGGAAGTCGGCGAAACACTGCTCATCAAACCGGGCGAGAAGATCCCGTTGGACTGCGTTATTACAAAAGGGACGACGACCGTAAATACCGCAGCATTGACGGGCGAATCTCTGCCGCTGGATAAAACGGTCAGTGATGATCTCGTCAGCGGCTCTGTGAATTTGAGCGGCGTAGTCGAAGCGCGTGTCAAAAGCCCGTTTGCGGAAAGTACGGTTTCGCGTATTTTGGAACTTGTGGAGAACGCCTCCGAAAAGAAAGCGAAAAGCGAAGCATTTATTACACGCTTTGCCCGCGTTTATACGCCTTGCGTCGTGATCGCTGCCGTGCTGCTGGCTGTCGTACCGCCGCTGTTCACGGATCAGCCCTTCTCGGAATGGCTTTCGCGCGCGCTTACGTTTTTGGTCATCTCCTGCCCGTGTGCGTTGGTGGTCTCTGTGCCGTTGTCGTTCTTCGGTGGCATCGGCGCCGCGTCAAAGATCGGCGTGCTGATCAAAGGCGCCAATTATCTGGAAGCACTCTCCGGCGTCGATACGGTCGTATTTGACAAGACCGGTACGCTTACAAAAGGGACGTTCACGGTTTCTGCCGTGCATTCCGATGTGATCCCGCCGGAGGAACTGCTGGACATTGCAGCAGTCGCCGAGGTGTATTCAAGTCACCCGATCGCCGCATGCATCGTCAAAGCGCACGGCGGGCATATTGATAAGGGACGCATTACTGAGATCCATGAGCGTGCAGGGCAAGGAATAGAAGCCGTCATTGACGGCAAAACGATCCTTGCGGGCAACGGCAAGCTTATGGACACCGTCGGTGCAAAATGGCATCCCTGCCATGAACCCGGTACGACCGTGCATATTGCGGCGGACGGCGTGTATATGGGGCATATCGTGATCTCCGATACGGTCAAAGAGGACGCCGCAGACGCCATTCGTTTGCTGAAATCGGTCGGTGTTCGCCGCACCGTGATGCTTACAGGCGATGACGAAAAGGTTGCACAGGCGGTTGGGCAGGCCTTGGGGCTTGATGAAGTGCATGCCCGCTTGATGCCCGAGGATAAGGTACGAGCCGTGGAAACTTTGCTGCAAAGCAAACCCGTAAAAAGCACGCTTGCCTTTGCCGGCGACGGCATCAATGATGCGCCGGTGCTGTCCCGCGCGGACATCGGCATCGCTATGGGCGCTTTGGGCAGCGATGCCGCAATCGAGGCGGCGGACGTCGTGCTCATGGATGATAAGCCCTCCAAACTTGCAAGAGCGGTTCGCATTTCGCGAAAGACCATGCGCATCGTGCGTGAAAATATCGTGTTTTCTTTAGCGATAAAAGCGGTGGTGCTTGTGCTCGGCGCGCTGGGGCTTGCGGGCATGTGGCTTGCGGTGTTTGCGGACGTCGGCGTTATGGTGCTCGCCATTCTCAATTCCGTGCGTGCGCTTCATGCCGCGAAATAGCGCCGCGTGCGACTACGGTTGCCTGCGAAGCGTCTTATGTGCAGAAGGTGACAGGTATCTGAAAAGGACGGGGACGCATACGCATAGGTTTGCGCGTGCGTCCTCTTTACTTACATACAAAAGCACGGCTTGAAAAACGAGCCGTGCTTTTGCGTTTTGCCTTTTACCGTATGACCTTGTAGCCTTGTGCCTCGATCACTGCGGCAAGCGTATCCTCGGAAACGTTGTCCGCCGCCTGAACGGTTGCCGTACCAGCCGTGTGGCTGGCAGTTGCTTCGGTGACGCCCTCTACGGCTTCCAGCGCTTTTTTAACAGTCGCTTCGCAGTGCGGGCACATCATGCCCTCCACTTTCAATGTGATCTCCATTGTATGCTCCTTTCCTAGCAGGGATCCCTGCTCAGTTTGATTGACTTGTGTTTTGGTTTCCGCAGCAGGTGTAACTGTGTCGCTTTCGCGCAGTTTATCCTTTTTACGGAACTTGAAGAAATTCAGCCGCAGGGCGTTCGTAACGACGCAGAAGCTCGAAAGGCTCATTGCGGCCGCACCGAACATGGGGTTGAGCTCCCAGCCTAATAGTGGGATGAAAGCGCCCGCAGCAAGCGGGATACCGAGCGCATTGTAGAAAAACGCCCAAAACAGATTTTCGTGAATATTTCGAAGCGTGGCTCTGCTCAGACGTATAGCGGCAGGTACGTCGGAAAGACGGCTTTTCATCAGCACCACATCCGCAGCATCAATGGCAACGTCTGTACCCGCACCGATCGCGATACCGATGTCTGCCCGTGTAAGTGCAGGCGCGTCGTTGATGCCGTCGCCGACCATGGCGACCTTGCCGTGCGTTTGCATTTCTCGCACAACCGCTTCTTTGCCGTCCGGCAGCACGCCCGCGATGACTTCGTCCACGCCCGCAAGCTTACCGATGGCATTGGCGGTTTTCACATTGTCGCCCGTGAGCATGATAACGCGAATGCCGAGATCTTTGAGCTCGCGCACAGCGGCCGGGCTGTCCGTTTTCAGTACGTCGGCCACGGCAATCACGCCCAAAAGTGTGTCCCCGCGCGCAAAGTATAAGGGGGTTTTTCCTGTATCAGCAAGCGCTTCTGCCTGTTCTGCAAAGTCCTGCGGAACATCCAGTTTGTCGGAGATGAATTTCCGATTCCCGCCGTAAAGCGGTTCACCGTCCAGTACAGCGGTAAGCCCGTTGCCGGGAAGCGCGTGGAAATCCTGCACTTCGTCTGCAGATAAATGCAGTTCACTTCCTTTTGCCAAAATCGCTTTCGCTAAGGGGTGTTCGCTTTTTTGTTCCAGCGCGCACGCCAGCGTCAAAAGCGAGGTTTCGTCTGTATCGCCGTAGGGGAGAATGTCCGTCACAGTCGGTTTTCCTTCCGTAATCGTGCCGGTTTTATCCAGAATCACGGTTTTGACTTTACCCGTTTCCTCCAAAGATACGGCGGTTTTAAAAAGCACGCCCTGCTTTGCGCCAACACCATTACCAACCATGATGGCGACAGGCGTGGCAAGCCCCAAAGCGCAAGGACAGCTTATGACGAGTACCGAGATCCCACGTGCCAGTGCAAAGCCGACACTTTCGCCCGCGATCATCCACGCGGCAAATGCTATAACGGCGATTGCGATCACAACAGGGACAAACACGCCCGAAACGCGGTCCGCGACCTTAGCGATCGGCGCCTTGGTCGCCGCCGCATCGCTGACCATTTGGATGATCTGTGAAAGCGTGGTGTCCTCACCGACTTTTGTCGCGCGGCAGCGGATATAACCGGACTGATTGACCGTCCCTGCACTTACCGTGTCGCCTTCTGCCTTGTCCACGGGGATGCTCTCGCCTGTAAGGGACGCTTCGTCCACGGCGCTGCTGCCTTCGAGCACTACGCCGTCTACGGGGATGCTCTCCCCGGGGCGCACGGCAAACACGTCGCCGGAAATGACCTGTTCTACGGGAACTTCCGTTTCTACACCGTCTCGCACGACAACAGCCGTTTTCGGCGCAAGGCGCATCAAGCCTTTAAGCGCGTCGGTGGTCTTGCCTTTCGAGCGCGCTTCCAGCATTTTTCCGACGGTAATGAGCGCCAGAATCATCGCGGCGGATTCAAAATACAGGTCGTGCAGATGATGAAAAGCCGCTGTAGTATTTCCTGCCAGCATGTCGGCGCTCATGGCAAACAGCACATAGGTGCTGTACCCAAATGAAGCCGATGCGCCGAGCGCCACAAGCGTATCCATGTTCGGTGCGCGGTGCCAAAGCCCCTTGAAGCCGCTGATAAAGAATTTCTGGTTGATGACCATGACGATAATGGTCAAAAGCATTTGGATAAGGCCTATCGCCATGGGATTTTCGGCGAGCACGGCGGGCAGGGGAAAGCCCCACATGACATGCCCCATGGAAACATACATCAATACGATCAAAAAGCCGACGCTTGCGATCAGCCGACGCTTGAGTTTCGGCGTTTCCTTGTCGCGCAGCGCCTCTTCTTCTGCGGAACGGTCAGCCTTATGGTCGCTTGCTTTGCTTTCGGTGCGCTTTGCGGCGCCGTAGCCCGCCGCTTCCACAGCGGCAATGATGCTTTCGGGCGAGGCGGTGCCCTCCACGCCCATGGAATTGGTCAGCAAACTGACGCTGCAAGAGGTGACGCCCTCTACTTTGGAGACCGCCTTTTCCACCCGCGCGCTGCACGCGGCGCAGCTCATACCTGTAACGGAATATTGTTCCATAAAAACTCCTTTCAGGGAAGCCTATTTCATCAGCTTTTGCAATGTCGCGAGCAGATCGTCGAGCGTATCTTCCTTGCCGGCGCGCACGTCGTCGACCACGCAGGTCTTAATATGATTGGAAAGCAGCTCGCGGTTGAAGGCGTTAAGCGCCGCATTTGCGGCAGCTGCCTGCATCAGAATATCCGTACAATAGGCGTTGTTTTCCACCATGCCTTTGATACCGCGGATCTGCCCCTCGATACGGTTGAGCCTGTGGATCAAAGCCTTATATTCTGCCTCGGAACGCTCTTTGGTCTTATGGCAGCAGGCGCACTTCGTCTTTTCCATGAGATCGCCTCCGAACTATTCTTTATATACCCTAATGGGGTATTTAAATTATATACCCCATTAGGGTATATGTCAACTCTTTTTATAAAAAAATACAGCCCGCACGCAGCAGGCTGTAAAAGAAACTTTGAAATTACAAATACTGCCGAATATCCACGGCAAGCTTTTCTTCAGATTGAATAAGACGCTGGGCAATGTCTTTGACCTTCGTGTCCGCGTCGGAACAGCGGTTCAAGTGGCGGCTGACCGTTTTCACGCCCATATTGCAGCCGTCCGTGATAAGGTCAGCCACGGTATCGTCCGAACCTTTCATTAACAGTTCGGCATTCGTTTTCAGCCATGACATGCCTTTTGCGATCGGGCTGGGGTCTTTGCCGGTCTGCCCGTTGGCGTTAAGCACTGTCCGTACCTCGGCCTGCAGTGCTTGATGCTCTTGCATACCGGTTTCAAGCCTTTGCTTAAAAGCCGGGTTTTTTACGTTGTCACAGACCTCATGCAGCGCATCATAGCCCATTTGCGTTCCGGTGTCGCATTCGCGTAAGAGACGGATCGTATCTTCTTGCATCATAACCTATCACCCTTGCTTCGTTTTTTACAGTATGCGTAAAAAAGCAGGGGATATGCGCAAACAAAATTTATTGGATCTCTTCTTCACACAATTCTGAAAGTGAAAAAGAAGCAAATACAACGGTATCCACGTTTTGCGGCGTATTTGCCTGCTCATACAAAAGACCGATGTTCCCGTCGGGCAATTCGGTCAAACAGGAATAAGCAAAATACGTATCCGCGTTCGTTATCTCTTTTTTATAAGTCCAATTTACAACGTAACCCGCTGCATCACCGTTTTGCTCAACCAGTCCAACATAAATGTAACCGTTTCTTCGGCTGTCGCCCGCAGGGGCGGAAAGCAGAACAACGTCTTTTCCGTCAATTTTCTGCGAACAGTTGATGACCGAGATTTGGCACCCCGAACCGCTCGTCAGCGACAGGTTTTCCACAAGCTGCGGGTCCTGCCATGTCGCCCCGCCGTCCGTGCTGAAAGCAACGGAAACAAAACCGTTCGTTGTGCGCGAATAAGCTTGCAGACTGCCGTCGGGCAGTTCGATCAGCTGTGTTTCGCTCATGCTGCGGATCTCGTCTGTCAGCGCAACGAATTCGCCCGCCTGCCACGTGCTGCCGCCGTCGTCGCTGAAGATAGTCATAAAACGCTGTTCGCCGCTTTCCGGATCGAGAGTATAGGCGCAAAACAGCAGACGCCCTGCATATGTTCCGTTCTGTATTTGCAAACCGCGTCCGGGACAAACGCCGAAAAAGCCGACGTCGTCCGGCTTGACCTGCGCGTTCAGATCGATCGGCGCAGACCAAGTCTCGCCGTTGTCGTCAGAATACAGCAAATACAGGTACGAAGTAGAAAGCGGTTGAAATTGCGAGTCCCGGTAGAAGATGTGCATAGGGATTTCCTTACGTGTGTTCAAGTTGAAGGGCAGATTGTACCAATATTTCTGTGTCTTTTGCTGTACGGTCAAAGGCACACCGTTTTCCGAAAGCTCACCGTTCTCGTTTACGGTGTATGCCGTTTTTGTGCCGTTCGCATCATAGATCGCGCCATCCGCGCGCAGTGTATAGGCAAAATCCTCTTCGCCCTGTTTGCGAAGCAGCAGCGCTTGTTCTCCGTTGATTTCCGTATACCCGCTGCCGACCTGTGCGGCAAAAGCGCCGGCGCCGTGGGGGAAAGCGTCCACCAGCATGAAAATGCGCCCGGTCTGCGTGTCCTGCAAAAGCGCAGGATCAATGACGGATGCGCTGTTTTGTGTGGTATATGTGCCGTTTTCTTTCAGAAAATCATCCGTATTTTCAAAATCGTCAAACTGAAAAACCAGCTGTGGTTCACTCCAGCTTTTCCCGCTGTCCGTGCTGATGCTGACAGCGGTGTCGATGTTGTTCGGCGAGTCATGCGTGCCGCCGAAACGCGCATCGATCGCCGCCAGCACCGTACCGTCTGTCGTTGTCAGCAGGGCGGGGATCCGATAGTAATTGCAGTTGATGACAGAAGCAGATGAAAACGGCTTCACGCCGTCAACAGCGATATTCGGAGCGCCGCCCGCCTTCGGCGTGATGAAAAAGCCTAAGACGAGCACGAAAACCGCCGCCGCGCCAAGACAGGAAAACAGTAATTTAATTACCTTGCGCATAAGTGTCACCTCTATACGTATTACGTCAGCTCAAAATATTGTACCATAAATATTCTATATAAGCAATTTGCAGCATATGGACACGACCGCAAGACGACGTTTTGCGCGAACTGTTTGCATCCACTTCAATCTCTTTGCGAATAAAAATGAAAAGGAATCGCAATTCACAAAGAAAAAGCAGAGCCGGAGGAAATTCGCGTCCGGGGTCTGCTTGTATAACTGTTGCAAACAGTGCCTGCAATGCGAGCAAAGAGTAAAAAGAAAAAGCTGGATTTTGAAAAATCAAAATGCAGCTTTTTCCTTGGCGGAGAAGGGGAGACTCGAACTCCCGCGCCGGTTGCCCGACCTACGCCCTTAGCAGGGGCGCCTCGTCACCAACTTGAGTACTTCTCCGAATGGTAACAAACATGGAAATATAAACTTTTGTGCCGCCGTGCACGGCGAACGGTATATGGTACAGATAGAAGCTCTATCGTTACAGTCGTATGGCGGAGAGAGTGGGATTCGAACCCACGGTACGTTGCCGTACGACGGTTTTCAAGACCGTTCCGTTATGACCGCTTCGGTATCTCTCCGTGTCGGGACGAAACATATGATAGCATAGTTTCCCCGTTCTGTCAATGAAAAAATGCGCAACCTTTCATGATTTTCAAGGGGGATTGTATTACACAAAAGCGTTGCATTTCAAAGCGATATATGCTACTCTAAAAGCAGAGAGAAAAAGGAGGCGTGCACGTGGATGCTGGATATATGGCGATTGTTTTGCTGCTCATTTTCGCAATGTACAGCGTATACAATCGACGGGACTATATCGCCGTTCGCCGTGCCGCTGCTTGGAAAGGGAAAGGGAGGCGCGCTGAAATGCAAACGCTTGCCAAACAATTTATCGGGAAGGATTGTCTGCTTTATACCTTCAACGGGAATCGCATCGCAGGACGCGTGCTCGAGGTGACCGAGCACGGTCTGCTTTTGCAGGCAGGGGACACGACGGAGGTTGTGAACCTTGACTTTATCATTCGTCTGCGCGAGCATCCGACGGATAAAAAAGGCAAAAAGAAAAGCGTTGTTTTGGATTAACCGTCGTGGTTCTTAACGCGGATTTTACGCCGCTTTTCTTGACCGCGCCGCGGCGGCGTGCTAAAATGGATTTATACAAAAAGCATCCGAGGAATGAAGCAAAGGAGCAGTATGGAGTTTTCGTATTCGTATCAGGAAACCGTTATCGGCAAACAGAAAAATATCGCGCTGATCGCGCATGACAACAAAAAGGAAGAGATCATCGAGTGGTGCTTGAAAAATTCAGAAATCTTAAAGCACCATTTCCTGTTCGGAACAGGTACGACCGCCCGTATGATTGCCGAGCGCACGGCGCTGCCCATCCGCGGCTTTAACAGCGGTCCCTTAGGCGGCGACCAGCAGATCGGCGCGCGCATCGTGGACGGCAAGATCGACATCGTGATCTTTTTCTCCGACCCCTTGACCGCCCAGCCGCACGACCCGGACGTGAAAGCGCTGCTTCGCATCGCGCAGGTGTTTGATATTCCTATTGCGAACAATAAAGCGACGGCCGATTTCATCATCACTTCGAAGTTTATGAACTCCGAATATCGGCATCGCCTGATCGATTTCAATAAAAGCGTTGAGGAACGCGCCGAGCAGCTTTCCGAGGAGGAAGCTCGTGACGAAAAGCGGGAACAAGAATAGTATATGAAATAATACTGCGGCGCACTGTCGGCATAATGTATGTTTGCAAGTAAAATAAAAAAGAACGGCAATTTCTTTTTGAAATTGCCGTTCTTTTTTGGCGGAGAGCAAGGGATTCGAACCCTCGAAGCCGCGTTGACGGCTTACACGATTTCCAGTCGTGCTCCTTCGACCAGCTCGGACAACTCTCCGTGTCGCCCTGCTATTATAGCGAATCCGCAGCAAAAAATCAAGACATTTTTTTCTTATGCACCGAAAAAACGGAATTCCGTTGATTTTGCTTTGTGTACGACTCAAAATTCTGCGTCGCGGCATGTACCGAATAGGGATGTGCGGAATAGAATGAAGCAAAGGACTGTTCCGAAAAAGAAGGGAGAACCATAGTTTTGAAATCCTATTTAGATTACTGTGACGGGGTTTTGCAAACACAATGTCCGTGCGCGGCACAGGAAAACCTGCATACGGGCATGATGCCGCTGCCGAAATGTCCCGTTACTACCATGGCGTATGTGCCGTTCCAAACAGATACGACCATGTATGAAGCTCAAAAGGCGCTGTGCCGCGGTACGGCGTTCCCGGACCTCGATAAACCGTTTTACGGAGGGAAATGCGGATGCTGACAGAAAGAAGCAAGTCACTCCAATGCTTATCCTCGCTGCAATTCATTTTGTGGGAGCTGCATCTCTATTTGGATACACACCCGGATGATTGCGAAGCCATGGCGCGGCACAAAAAGTATACGGAGGAATACACGGCGATGCGCGCCGACTTTGAAGGGAAATACGGCCCGCTTTCCGCCGCGACAGGCAGCGGCTGCGCGTGGCTCTCAAACCCGTGGCCGTGGGATACAGAGGAGTGTGTGAAGTAAGCTATGTTCCAATACGAGAAAAAATTACAGTACCCCGTCCGTATCAAGACGCCAAACCCCAAATACGCCCAGATCATCATCAGCCAGTACGGCGGACCTGACGGCGAATTGGGCGCGTCGCTTCGGTATCTCTCGCAGCGTTTTTCCATGCCGTTCGCGGAGCTCAAAGGCCTTTTGACCGACATCGGTACGGAAGAACTCGGACATCTGGAGATGATCGGGGCGATTGTGTACCAGCTGACACGCAATCTTTCGCCGGAAGAGATCAAAAAGAGCGGCTTTGACGCATATTTTGTGGATCACACAACGGGCGTATATCCCGTTGCCGCCAGCGGTATGCCGTTCACGGCGACATATCTGCAAAGCAAAGGCGATGTGATCACCGACCTGCACGAGGACCTTGCGGCAGAGCAAAAGGCGAGAACAACTTATGATAACATCCTGCGCCTTGTAGATGATCCCGATGTGCGTGATCCGATCAAATTCCTGCGTGAACGCGAGATTGTGCACTACCAGCGCTTCGGCGAGGGCCTGCGGCTCACGACAGACCGCTTGAACGAAAAGAATTTCTATGCGTTCAATCCCTCGTTCGACAAGCAGTGCTTAAATCGGCAGCAAGCGCAGAATCGCGCAAAATCATAGCGTGTTTTACAAAGCGTAAAAAACAGACCGCTCCAAAGTTACACGGTTCGGAAAGAAGCATTTCCGAACCGTGTTTGGTTGTATTTCACAAATTTTTTCGACCAACCGATTTCCGACCGCGAGTGGATTGACATACCAAAAAATATTCGATAGAATAAAGAAAACCGCTTCAACGGATACAGAATTGAGGTATGGGCTTTCAACGATGCTGCACGGGACTTTTACATAAAACAGGGCTTTTCCGAGCAAAGCCGCCAGTTGGAGCTGTCCGCTTCGCAGAAAGAGGCTTAATGGTTTCGGAAAAAGTGCGAAGTGCCGATTTTTACCGCAGTGCTTCAAGCACTGCGCTGAAAATATGGTCTCATCAATTAAAGGAGAGAAATGAAATGAAAGCTTTAAAACGCTTTGTAGACGCGCTGTCCTCGCGCGGCGGAGCATACATATTCCTTGTGCTCGCATTGTGTGCTGCGGCGTTTTTGCGGAGTGCAACCTGGGCCTATTCCTGGATCGCCGAACTTTATCCGCTCGGAGAAAATTTCGTGCCGGCGCTTTTGGGTGTGATTCTTGCCTGTGCGGCGGTCTCCCTGATCCTTTTACTCGTCCACGCATTTTCAAGGAAAAACGAAGAGGGTAAAGGGCTTCACGTATTCCGTGGGATATATTTGATCTTTGCCGTTTTAAGCGTCGTGGCTTTTGTTTATACTGCGGTGCTGGTATTTGGCTTGGACAGCGGCATATCGGCCGCCAATTTTTCGCGCGGGATGCAGGCGTTGCAGCCTAATTTACCGCTTTTGGGCTTTGTAGCGCTGCTGCCGCTGCCGCTTGTATTTTGCGAGAGCTTTTTAAAAACGGCAAAGGCCGCCGTCGCCGCCGCGCTTGTGGCAGTGCTTGTCATTGTGCCCTTGCAGTTTGATTTCTCCGGCGTCGGTGAACTTTCTGCTGATGCACTTCCTGCACTTACGCTGCAATCCGAGAATTTGCTGGAAGGCGCAAGTGTGACGTTCGAGAGCTTGAAAAACGGTGAACAAGCGGACGCCGCCGCGCTTTTGTCGGAAGGGGACGACTGCTGGACGCCGCAGGATCCGGCACGCGATCCTGCCGGGGGGAGCGTAGACGGCAACAACAGCTATGTGGAATTGCAGCTTGCCGGGGTTTCTACATTTAATACGGCGATCATCGAAGAGGTCGGCAACCAGGCGCAGTATTTCCGCCTGCAAGCGTATGTAGAGGATGAGTGGATAACAGTTTACCAAAGCGAGAAGATCCAGTCCATGCGTCTGTGCAGCTTTGATCCCGTTACAACTGACCGCGTCCGCCTTTCCATCGATAAATTCCGCGACAGCGAAACGCCTGTGCAGATCAAGTCCCTGCGCCTTTACAATGAGCCCGTTCACGCGGCGGAGGATTTTGAGGTCACGGTGTATCAGCGCTTAGACGGCGACGTGCCGACCGAGGTTTTGGCGCGCGGCGAAGACTACGTGCGCAATTATGCGCGCTTTTATGATGTGTACAGCACCGTTATCGTGTTTGCCGCGGTGCACTGGGATGAACAGGGCAACATGTCCTTCGGAGACGGCGGCGAAGAAGAATTTGCCCGTCAGATCGCCGCACTCAAAGAGATCATTTCGTACCGCTCCAACCCCGACCACGAAGTGAAGCTCATTGTGACCGCGCTTGCGGATGGCGCGTGGGGCGACGGACATAACGGCGTTAATACCTATATGGCGCAGTATTGGGAATCGATCGCTGACAAGATCGTGGCGTTTGTGGAAAAATATGATTTTGACGGCGTAGACATCGACTGGGAGTACCCGCAGACAGCGGACGATTGGCATGTTTACGACCAATTTATTGCGCGGCTCGACGAGGGTATGCGCGCAGGCGGCGAGGACCGCATCCTGTCCGCAGCTTTGTCGGCAAGCACGCTCGGCATGACCGAAGAAACGCTGGACCGCTTGGACCAGATCCAATTCATGGCATATGACGGCAGCGATGTAGATGGGTATCAAAGCTCGCTGCAGCAAGCGCAGGAGGGTCTGAAAGCCTTTGTTGACAACGGTGCCGATCTTTCCAAGATCAATATCGGTATCGCCGCCTATGGTCGTCCCGTCAACGGTTCTCCGTATTGGGCGGTTTGGCGCGACTTGGACAAAGCGAATTACTGGGACAGCAAGTATTACAATGTCGAGGACGCGGGGCAGATCTATGAAGGTACGTTCTGCGCCCCTGCGCTGGCGGGTGACAAGACCGCTCTGGCGCTGTTTTCGGGCGCGGGCGGTGTCATGGTGTTCCGCATCGGCTGTGACAAGCTGATGGATGACCCGAACAGCGTCGCATGCGGCATCGAAAATGCGCTGAACCGCTATGTCGAGAATTGGTGATCGCTGACGGCTGCAAAAATGCATGCATACTTACAAAAGGACGTGCTTTAGCGCGTCCTTTTTGTGCGCTTTCCGGATTGCTTTTTGCGGCGCGTTTTGCTATAATACCAAAATCGTGTATGACACGGTAGGAATTTATGTGTTTCTGAAAAGGATAGCGGTTATGAAGAAAATTCGCGCGATCATGCCTCTTTGGGGGCCGTACTCCAAAAAATACAGCGGGATCTCCCGCATCACCGACCACGATACCGAAAAGGGCACAAGGTTTGATCTGGTCGTAAGCCCTGCGCTTGCCAACACGAACACCTGCCCGCCGAACGTGACGATCCCTGTCGGCGTGCATCCGTGGACGGCAAAGGCGGATTACAGCTATTATTCGTATCGCTGTGATCTTGAGTGGAAAGATGTGATCTATGCGGACGTTTCGTTTACAAAACTGACGGACGAAAGCGTTTTGGTCTGCACAACGCTGGTCAACAACTCCGACATGACGCAGAATTTCCTGGTCAACTATTTTTCCGCGCTGGAATTCCCCGGCCGCTTTTCCGCACATTTGACCCTGCCGAAGATCTGTGCATATAAAAAGGCGACGGATTATGCGGCATATTCCTACCACACGCCGCGCCCGTGGGACGAGCAGTGCATGGACGCCATGAAGAAAGGCGAGTTTTTTGACGACCGTTTTGTCGAGCATCGCGGGCTCGGCGACCGTGACGACAACCGCTATATTTTGCCGAAATATCCGCGCTTCGGCGAGGAGGCAGGGGATTCGGTGTCTTATTGCATGGAAATACCCGAATCCTTGCAGGATCCGGTTTTAAGCGTGCGCTACCGCACCGTGGATGCGCGCGACTGCAAATTCCTCCTAAACGGTGAACCCGTGGTATTCCCTGCCACTGACGGGGAAATGGCGATCGTGCAATTCCGCCCGCAGGCGTTGCGGGGAAAAACATTTACATTGCAATTCGTGTCGCAGGGCACGGGCGCGCTGGAGCTGGATTTTCTGGCGGTCACGCAGGCGTGCGATGCGAACGCGATAGTTGTAGAAAATATTCCGCATGCATACAAGCCGCAGATCCAAACCAAAGCGGAAGCAGACGGCGCGCGTGCCGAATACCGGTATGACGGTGTGCAAAAGCCGTTTGTGCTGCGCACCTTCAACACGCAGACGCGATTTCGTGATTTCCCGACGGGTGCGCTGGAGGACAGCCCGACTTCGCGCATCACACAGCCTGATGAGAGCTTTCACAATATGCTGGAGCAGTTTTCGGGTTCTTTTTCCGAAAAGCACAGCGACGACGGCTTTTATCACAATGCGGTCATGCATACGATTTATGCAAAGCCGCACACCGTGAAAAAGGAATACGCTGTGATCTCGTACGGAGAAACCGACTATCATGACATTCCGTACTATGAAGGCGTCCATATAGCGGCACAAGCGTCTTTGGAACCTGCCGGCTTTACAAAGGCGGGCGAGCCGTACGCGTTTTCCTATGAACTTTTGCGCGCGGCGCTCTTTCAGAACGTGGTGTATCCGCTCTACTGCCACGGGGAGTATGTACCGCACCACACGCCGGGCAAGCGTTGGGATTCGTTTTACACCTGGGATTCCGGTTTTATCGGGCTTGCCATGGCGAACTTCGCTCCCGAGATCGCCGACGCGACGCTTGATCTGTATTTCAGCGACCGCGATAATCCGGATTATGCGTTTTTGCTGCACGGCTCTCCCGTTCCTGTGCACCTGTATCAATATCTTGAAATGCTCAACGCCGCCGAGGATAAGACAAAGCTCTACGCGTATTATGATCGAGCCAAGCTGTTCTACGAGTTCCTTGCGGGCAGAACACACGGCTCGACTACAGCGCGCTTCCAAAGCAGACTTACGACCACGTTCGATTATTTCTACAACTGTGCGGGCATGGACGACCTGCCGCCGCAAAAAGAGATGTATCGGCGCGGCTTACAGTTAAAAACAGCCCCCGCGATCTCCACATCGCAGGTCATCCGCACCGCGAAGCTTCTGCGCATCGTCGCCCTGCAGACGGGCAGAACCGAGGACGCGGCGGTTTACGAACAAGATATCCGGCGCCTGACTGACGCGCTGCAAACCTATTCCTGGGATGAAGAATGCGGCTATTTTTCGTATGTACTGCACGACGAAGCGGGCAAGCCCGTCGCGCAGCTTAGAACGGAAGCGGGAGAAAATCTCAACAAAACGCTCGACGGCGTATATCCGCTGATTGCGGGTGCTGTGACCGAGGAACAGAAGGAACGCCTGCTTGCACATTTAAAAAGTGAAGCGGAAATGTTCACTCCCGTCGGCATCAGCGCGGTGGACCGTACCGCGAGCTATTACATTACGAACGGGTATTGGAACGGCAACGTCTGGATCGCGCACCAGTGGTTCGTTTGGAAAACCATGCTGGACCTCGGCGAGACGGATTTTGCGTGGAAGATCGCTAAGACCGCACTGGACGCCTGGAAACGCGAGGTGGAGTATTCGCACTACACCTTTGAGATGTTCAGCATCGAAACGGGGCGCGGCGGCTGGTTCCACAACTTCGGCGGGCTTTCCGCACCGATCTGCCTTTGGTCGCAGGCGTACTTTAAGCCCGGTACGCACCAGACGGGCTTTGACACCTTCTGTACGCACGGTGCGTTTTCGGAGGACTGCACCGCTTTTTCGGGCAGCTTTACAAACTACGGGGACCGAAGCGGCACACTGCTTTTGTGCCTGCGGGAAAACGGGACATACCGTGTGTGCGTCAACGGCGCGCGGACGAATCCGGTTGAGCGCCTGCCGGGGGTGTTGGAGATCTGCCTTCCCGTCGGGGAGAGCGACGTCACGGTTCAGCTTGTATAATCTTCTATGATCTTTTGAATCTCCTCGTCTGTTTCTGCGGGAATGCCCGCTGTGATGCGTTCCTGTTCATCGGACGGGAAATTTTGCAGATACACGTCGTAGATCTCCACCGGCATGGTGTAGCCGCGTTCATAAAGCGCGAGCCTGCCTTCATATTGTGAAAACACATATTTCGGTGCTGCTGCTTTTTGCACTTCAGTCGCAGCTTGCGTGCCACCGTCGCCTGCCTGCAATGCAAGCGCCGCCACGAGCACGACCAGTACCAGCGCGCACAATACGCCGAATATACAACGCTTAAGGATCTTTTGCAAGCCATCACTTCCTTTTTTACAGTTTGCCCGTGCGGCACGCTTTTATTAAATTTTGTTAAAAATGGAAATTTTTAATGAAATAGCGTCAAAAATATGATACAATACCTATGTAAGCTGATTCAATAGTACCCTTTTTGGGCAGATTTACAGCAAGCTGCGCAAAATAGGTGTCGATTTTTCAGAAAGGAGCGGTGCGCGGCGTTAAGCCGGCTGTCAGCTGTTTTCCGCGCACGGCGAGAATTCTATGGCAAAACAACCACGCAGAAGGAACAAAACGCGCGCGAAAAAGCGCTCCAATGTCCTCACGAAGCATCGCACGGCAGTGACGGTGCTGTTGGCGTGTGCGTTGACCGCACTGTTGACCGTGCTGATCGTCGGGATTTATGTGCTCGCTTTTGCTGTATCCTATGTCAACGGCGATCCCAAGATCAATTTGGATGAATACCGCCAGAATCAAGACCAGACCACTTTCATTTACGCCTATGACGACAACGATGAGGTCGTCCAGCTTGCGCGGCTGCACGGTGAGCAGAACCGCGTTTGGGTGACATACAGTGAAAACCCGGAGGAGAGCACGATCCCGCAGAATCTTGCGAACGCCTATATCGCGCTGGAGGACAAACGTTTTTACAGTCATAACGGCGTGGACTGGTTCCGCACGCTTTCCGCTATCGTCAAGGATCGCGGTTCCACGGGCGGTTCGACCATTACCCAGCAGCTCATTAAAAACCTGACCGGGGAAAACAAGCGCACGCTCAACCGCAAATTCTATGAGATCCTCATGGCGCTGAACCTGGAGAAGAATGTTTCCAAAGAAACCGTGCTCGAGGCGTATATGAACACGGTGTATATGAGCCACGGCTGCTACGGTGTGCAGACGGCTGCAGAGACGTATTTCGGCAAAAATGTGCAGGACCTGAACCTTGCCGAATGTGCTTCTCTTGCCGCGATTACGCAGTCACCCTCGGCGAACGACCCGTTGCTGCACCCGGATGCCAACCGTCGCCGCCAAATGACCTGTTTGAATAACATGCTTGAAGAAGAAATGATCACACAGGAGGAGTACGACGAGGCGGTCGCCTATGAAATGGTGTTCACCAACAGCGAGGGCTATGTGCCCTCTGAGGACCTCGCCTCGCAGCAGATCGAAACGGAAAATTCCGTTTGGAGCTATTATGTGGACTATGTGATCCAAAGTGTGCGGGACGATCTTATGGATCAATACGGCTATTCCCGTTCACAGGCTTCTTCGTTGATCTATTCTGGCGGCCTGCGCATCTATTCCGCTGTAGATCTGGATGTGCAGGAGGCGATGGAAAGCGTCTATGTCAACCGAACGGACTTCCCGCGCTACAATAAAAATATTGACGACGCACAATCTGCCATGACCATCATGGACTACAGCGGCCGCATCGTCGGCATGGTCGGCGGCGCCGGCGAAAAGACTGGAAACCGCGGGCTGAACCGTGCGGCAAACTCATACCGGCAGCCGGGTTCCTCTATAAAACCGCTGACGATCTATTCGCCCGCTATGGAAGAAAAATATATTACGTGGAGCACCAAGATTGAGAATTACGGTATCCCGAACTACTATGACGACGGCGGATACGGCCCGGTGAACTACGGCAACGATCCCGGTTCGCCCGGTTCCTATGTGACGGTGCAAAAGGCGCTTGCAATTTCCTATAATACCGTGCCTGCGCAGATCTTACAGGAGATCGGCTTTGATGTAAGCTTTGAATATGCGACGCAGAAATTCCATTTGTCGCACCTTGTGGATCCGACGGACAAAAATACTTCCTCGCTTGCAGTCGGCGGTACGTATGAGGGCGTCTCCACGCTGGAAATGGCTGCGGCGTTCGCCGTGTTCGGCAACGGGGGCAAGTATTTCGAACCCTATTGCTATTACGAGGTCACCAATTCAAGTGGCTCCGAAGTGCTTTTGCGTCATGCCGAAACGGAAGGTGAGCAGGCGATCTCGCAGGATACGGCGGATGTGATGAACGAGTTACTGCAAACGGTCGTGACTGACCGCGCGGGTCAGGCAACAGCCCGTAATTATGGGTTGGACAATTCTCCGCTGTTTGCAAAAACCGGTACGACATCTGAGGACAAAGACCGTTGGTTTGTCGGCGGCACACCATATTATGTGGCGGCGGTCTGGTTTGGCTGTGATACGCCTAAGCAGATCTCCAACTATGTATCCGGCAACCCTGCCGGCAGCATATTTGATGCTGTGATGAATCTGATCCACGACGATTTGGAGCGCAAAGACTTTGAAAAATTCTCGCCGATCGTCGAGCAGCGCACCTACTGTACCGAGACAGGTCTTTTGGCAAGCGACGGCTGCACCGGCCGCGCAACAGGCTGGTATTCCAAAGAAAATCTGCCCGGTACCTGCACGGCGAGTCATGCTTCGAGTGCGCCTGCTGCGGAAGATAATTCCGGCGGCGATCAGGAGCAGGTAACGCCGGGCGAAACAACTACGGCTGCAACAGAGACACAGCCCGCTGCGGAGACTACGCAGCCTGCTACTACAGAGTCTGCCGCGTAAATAGAGCAGAGGAGAGATTATGGCGCAGCTATTGTTTCAAAACGCACGGGTCGTTGACCCCTCCCAAAACCTGGATGCCGTCTGTGACGTGCTGTGCCGGGACAACCGAATTGTGCAGATCGGGCAAGGCCTTTGTGCGGATTCTGCAACTGTCATCCATGCTTCGGGGCTGATTTTGGCCCCGGGGCTTGTTGATTTACATGTGCATTTGCGTGATCCCGGCTTTACGGAAAAGGAAGACATTTTAAGCGGTTGTAAGGCAGCTGCGGCGGGCGGCGTGACAACGCTTTGCGCCATGCCGAACACACGTCCCGCCTGTGATACGCCTGAGACTGTGCAATATGTTTTGGAGCAGGCAAGGCAGGCTGATGCGCGCGTTTTGCCTGTGGCTGCAATCACAAAGGGCCTTTGCGGCGAGGAATTGACCGATATGGAAGCGCTTATGCAAAGCGGTGCCTGTGCATTTTCCGATGACGGCGTACCTGTTGCGACTGCCGCACTTATGGCGCGTGCCATGCAAGAGAGTGCGCGGCTGCACCGTCCGATCTTTGCGCATACGGAAGACCGTTCTCTCTCGGCGGGCGGTCTCATCAACGAGGGAAAATGGAGCGCTCGATTTGATGTGGGCGGTGTCCCGAACGCCGCTGAGGACGCAGGAACTGCACGGGAGATCGCACTTTTGACGAATGCACCGAAAGGCGCGCATCTGCACATATGTCATGTGAGTACTTCGGGCAGCGCCGCGCTTATAGCGGATGCCAAAGCGAAGGGGCTGTCCATTACGGCGGAGACCTGTCCGCACTATTTTATTTTTGATGAAGATAAATTGGAAACGCGCGATGCGGATTACCGCATGAACCCGCCTTTGCGCAGTGCACAGGACCGTGGGGCGATCGAGCAGGCGCTTTTGGACGGTACGATCGACGTGATCGCGACCGACCATGCGCCGCACACGCCAACGGAAAAACAGGACTTTTTAAAAGCGCCAAACGGCGTGATCGGGATGGAAACTTCCTTTTCGGCAAGCTATACGGCGTTGGTCGCAACGGGCAAACTGTCTCTTTCTGAACTGATCCAAAAGATGTCCTGCCGCCCGGCGGAAATATTGGGGTTCGGTGGCGGGACGTTGCGTATAGGCGAACGCGCCGACCTGATTTTGATCGATGAAAACGAACGGTGGACGGTAGACATCCATCGTCTGCACGGTAAATCAAGAAACTGTGTGTTCAAAGGCTGTTCCCTGCAATCCAAAGTAAAGATGACGGTTTTGGATGGCAGGATCGTATATAATGAACTGTTTTAGGAGGACATCATGGGGTTTGACAAATTGATCAAGCGAATTCGTGATATGCAAAATCCAACGGTAGCCGGGCTTGACCCAAAACTCGACTATGTGCCGAGTTTTATATGTGACGAAGCATTCTCGAAGCACAGCGACCCGCTTGAGGCGGCTGCCGCCGCTTTGCTGACGTTTAACAAGGGTCTGATCGACGCGCTTTGCGATATCGTGCCTGCTGTAAAGCCGCAGTGTGCGTATTATGAAATGTATGGCTGGCAGGGTATGCGTGCGCTGTATGAAACGATCGCGTATGCGAAAAAGAAAGGTATGTTTGTCATTACAGACGGCAAGCGAAACGACATTGGTGCAACGATGCAGGCCTATGCCGCTGCACACCTCGGTACGACGGCTATTAACGGCGAACAGATCGCGGCTTTTGACGCGGATGCGCTGACGGTCAACGGCTATC
This sequence comes from uncultured Oscillospiraceae bacterium, assembly GCA_900545625.1. GTDB lineage: Bacteria > Bacillota > Clostridia > Oscillospirales > Acutalibacteraceae > Fimenecus. Next base: position 35,705 of record UQZS01000002.1, read on the forward strand.
TCGGTACAGACGGCATCAAGCCGTTAACCGAGATCTGTGCCGCGCAGGATAAAGGCATTTTTGTCCTTGTCAAAACCTCCAACGCCTCTTCGGGTGAATTGCAGGACAAATGTATTGGGGATAAAACGGTGTACCGTGTCATGGGGGATATGTGTGAAGCGTGGGGTGAGCCGACACGCGGCGCATATGGGTATTCTGCCGTCGGCGCGGTCGTAGGCGCTACCTATCCGCAGCAGCTTGCCGAACTGCGCCGGGCGCTGCCGCATACGTTTTTCCTCGTACCCGGTTACGGTGCACAGGGCGGCGGGGCAAAAGATGTCGTGCCCGCGTTTGACAAAAACGGCGACGGCGCGATCATCAATTCTTCCCGCGGCATTATGTGCGCCTATCAGAAAAACGGCTGTGATGAGCAGGATTACGCCAAAGCCGCACGTGCGGAAGCCTTGCGTATGCGTGATGATATTGCCGCTGCCATCTCGGAAAGCAAAGGGGACTGAGCTATGAGACGAATTCCGCAGAAAGCGTATCTGCTGCTCGAGGACGGAACACTGTTTGAAGGCCTTTCCATGGGAAAGCAGGGGACTGCTGTCGGCGAGGTCGTATTTAATACCTGTACAGCGTCCTATACATCGCTTTTGTCCGATCCGACTTATTATGGGCAGATTGTAGCGCAGACCTATCCGTTAGTCGGCAATCGCGGCGTTTCTGCGCAAAACCGCTCTTCGGATATTATGGCGAATGGGTATATTGTGCGTGAATGGTGCGATGTGACAGCCGAAGGCGAACGTACTTTGGATGAATACTTGCGTTCGCGTGGGATCGTCGGGCTTTGCGGCATCGATATGCGCCGTTTGACGCGCGCTTTGCGTGACAAAGGTTATGTCAAAGGCGCGATCACAGACAGTTTGGATGACAAAGACGCGCTGCTCGAACACATCCGCGCCTATACCATTTCCGGCGCGGTAGAGGCGATCACGATACGAGAGCCGCAGGCAATCAAAGCGGGAACGGAAAAATACCGCGTTTGCGTGATGGATTACGGTTTTCCCCGCGAGATCTTAGAGGGTTTTATTGAACGCGGTTGTTCTCTGGATATTTTGCCCGCTTCTTACACCGCCGAGCAGGTGTGCGCGCTGTGTCCCGACGGGATTTTTCTTTCGGACGGTCCGGCCGACCCGGACGATAACCCGGCTTTTGTGCGGGAGATCACGGAAATGACTAAGCGCGGGGTACCGATCTTTGCCGTAGGTCTCGGGCATCAGATGCTCGCGTTGGCAGTCGGTGCGCAAATTGAAAAAATGCACCAGGGGCACCGCGGCTCGAACCAGCCCGTGCTGTGTGCGAATACACACCGTTTAATGGTCACAGAGCAAAATCACGGCTATGCCGTGCGGCGTGAAAGTATTTCACCGGACTTCGCAGAGGTCTTTTTGATGAATGTAAATGACGGTTCCGTGGAGGGGCTCTTTTATCGTGCTTTTCCGGGCTTCAGCGTTCAATTTACACCAAGCGCAGATCCGGCCAGCAGCACGTCATGGGTATTTGACCGCTTTATACAAATGATGGGGGAGGCGCGCAAATGAGATCGCAATTTAAAAAAATCCTCGTGATCGGCGCGGGCCCCGTTGTCGTTGGGCAGTCGAGCGAATTTGACTATGCGGGCGTACAGATGTGCCGCGTGCTGAAAGAAGCAGGGATTCAGGTCATTGTGGTGAATTCCAACCCTGCGACTGTCATGACGGAGCATGGTGTTGCGGATACCGTTTACATGGAGCCGCTCAACAGCGAGGTCATAAAAAAGATCATTGAAATCGAACAGCCCGATGCGATCCTTTCGACGGCGGGCGGTAAAACGGGTCTTGAAATCTGTTTAGAGCTTTCACAAAACGGATATTTAGAGGAGCACGGCGCGGTCCTTTTGGGCGCGCAGCCCGAAGTCATCAAAAGCATCCATAACGCGCAGGCGCTGCAATCCATGCTGCAGCGTGCGGATGAACCGTATTTGCCTGCGGAAATCGCCGGCAGTGAGGCGGAAGCGATCGCTTTTTCTGAGGATGCGGGGTATCCTGTGCGCATACAGGCTGCGTTTTCAGCTGAAAACGGCGGCAGCACAGTATGCCGGAACTCGGATGAGCTTACTTCGGCGTTTTCAGATTTTGCCGCGCAGTCGCTGGTCGGGCAGGTGCATTTGCAGAAGTGTGTGGACGCGTATAAAGAAATCGAGCTCGCCGTTGTGCGCGATGCAGACGGCAACGCCATCAGCGTGTGCAGCACGGAAAGCATGGACACGGTCGGCGTACACTCAGGCGACAGTGTGATCGTCTTGCCCGCGCAGACGTTGACGGATGCCGAACTTATGATGCTGCGCCGTGCCGCGCGGAAGATCGCCGGATATTTGCAGATTGTCGGCGCTTGTATGGTGCGTTTTGCGCTGCATCCGACGAACGGCACCTATTATGTTTTGAGTGTCGAGCCCGAGCTCAACCGCACGACGGCGCTCATCTCCAAAGCGACGGGCTATCCGATCGCGGCGGTCTGTGCGCATGTGGCACTCGGCGAGCGGCTTTATGAGATTCCCAATGAATTGACGGGTGTGACTACCGCTGCCAATGAACCTGCACTTGACTACTGTGCTGTGCGCGTGCCGAAGTGGTCGTTTGAACAGTTTGGGGACAGTGCCGACCGCCGTCTGGACGCAAATATGAAAGCGACCGGCGAAGCGTTCGCGATCGGCACGGGCTTTGAGCTTGCACTTTTAAAAGCGATCCGTTCCATCCACCCGAAAACGCAGCATATTGGCTTGCCGAAACTGCGGATGTTGTCCGACGAGGAGCTGGAAGCGCGGCTTTGCAGCCCGGATAACGAGCGGATCTTCACCGTATATGAAGCGGTCAAGCGCGGCTTTTCGCTGTATCGTCTGCATGAGATCACGGGGATCGACCTGTTTTTCCTGTCTAAGCTGCAAAATATCGCCGATGCCGAGGCGGCGCTTCGTACAGAGCTTTCGGAAGAAACCTATCTGCGCGCCAAGCACCTTGGCTTTCTCGACAGTGTGATCGCGGCGGTCAGCGGGGAAGAAGAATTGCCGTATCATGCCGAGCATTCGTTTAACACCGTGGACACCTGCGCCGCCGAATTCGATGTGCGCAAGCCCTATTTTTATTCCGCATGGGATGAGGATAACGAGGCGGCGATTTTCCTGCGCGAGCATCCGCAGCAAAAGAAAAAGATCCTTGTTGTCGGCGCCGGTCCCACCTCCATCGGGCTGGGCACCGACCGCGACTATGCGGCGTTCCTTGCGCTGCGCACGCTGAAAGACTTTGGGTTTGAGACCGTCATGCTCAATAACAACCCTGCGGCGAACACAACGGATCTTGCCGCGGCGGATAAGCTGTATGTGGATCCGATCACGGCGGAGGATGTTGCGGCTGTCTGCGAAACGGAAAAACCCGACGGTGCGATCCTTGCTTTCGGTGGCGGCGAGGCGGTTCGCAAATCCGAGCTGCTGCGCGACATGGGAATTACAGTATACGGCGCAGATGCAGAAGCGCATCGAGTGCTCAAAAACAAAATTGCGTTTTTTGACATTCTGGATAAGCTCAACATCCGTCATACCAATAACCGTCGCGTGCTCGTCGGCAAAGGCGCTGAGGTAGATGTGCTCACGGACGGGTCGGAATTTCTCATTCCCGGCATTTGCGAGCACATCGAAAAGGCGAGCGTGCATTCCGGCGACTCGATTTCCGCTTTTCCCGCTGTGACGCTTTCCGATGCGGTCAAGGACGAAATCGTCGAGTTTACGGGCCGTCTCGTGCGGGAGCTCGGCTTTAAGGGCTTGCTCAATATTCAATTTGTCATCTATGACAACGCCGTATATGTTTCAAGCGCCAGCGTTGTCGCCACACGCAATATTCCGTTTTTATCGAAGGCTACGGCGCTGCCGATCATCGAATTTGCAACGCGCCTGATGCTCGGTGAGACGCTTTCGGATATCGGCATCGGTACGGGACTTTATAAAGAACCGCAGAGATCGTTTGTCCGTGTGCCGGTGTTCAGCTTTGAGCAGCTTACCGGTACGGATGTGCAGCTCGGCGGCGAAATGCAGTCCACGGGCGAGGTCATCGGCGTCGGTCGGCGCTTTGACGAAGCGCTCTTAAAAGGCTTTATCGCCTCCGGTATGCGGATCAAGCGCACGGGCGGGGTGCTGATCTCCGTTGCGGATTCCGACAAACCGGCAAGCGCATCGCTTGCCGCCGCCTTCCAAAAACTGGGCTTTAAGGTATATGCGACGTCAAACACGGCAAAACTATTGAATGCCAATCACGTAGCTGCGAATGCTGTACGTAAGATCCATGAGGGCTCTCCGAACACGCTGACCCTGATCTTACAAAATCGGCTGTCTTATCTTGTCTCGACGGCTCAGCCGACGGCGGCGAAAAACGCCGATGAAGTGCGCATCCGCCGCACGGCGCTGCTGCGCCGCATCCCGGTATTGCCGTCGGTGGAGACCGCGGCGGCGCTCGCATCCTGCCTTGCCGAAAACAGCGCGGCGCAGGAGCTGTATGTGGAAAGCCTGTAATATCCCGAGAGGAGCTTTGCGAAATGCTGCAAGCTGACTTTACGATCCAACGCAAAGATAAACTGAATGCAACGACCTATGCGTTTACGGTAGATTGTCCGAAATTGGCTGAAGAGAGCTGGTGCGGACGGTTCGTGCATATCCGCTGCGGCGAAAAGCCCTTGCGCCGGCCGATCTCCATTTGCGAGATCGATAAAGAGAATGGTACGCTCACCTTGGTGTTTGAAGTACGCGGGGAAGGCACCGAGTGGCTTGCCTCCCGAAAAGAGGGAGATGTCATCAATATTCTCGGCCCTTTGGGCAACGGCTTTTTCCCCGACCGGGAGAAATCCGCGATCTTTGTCGGCGGCGGCATCGGTTGTCCGCCCATGCTCGGTGCGGTGCAGGATTACGGCAAAAATGCTGAGGCAATTCTCGGATTTCGTTCCGAAGCACAGGTTATTTTGCTGGATAAATTTAAAAGCGCCTGCCGGCACGTTGCCGTCACGACAGATGATGGCTCGTTCGGAACCAAAGGGTTTGTAACAGATATTTTAAAAGAGCGGCTGGAGGCGCTTCCCGACGCAGTCGTGTATGCGTGCGGGCCGATGCCGATGCTCAAGAACGTTGCAGCGCTTTGCGAAGCCAAAAACGTACAGTGCTATGTTTCTCTGGAGCAGCGTATGGGCTGCGGGGTAGGCGCGTGCCTTGTGTGCGCTTGTAAAACGCATGACGCAGACGGCGAGCATATGCGCCACGTCTGTAAAAACGGCCCGGTATTTGACGCGAGGGAGGTCGATTTCAATGGCTGATATGCGCGTAAATCTTGCGGGCGTGACGCTGAAAAATCCTGTAATCACGGGAAGCGGTACGTTCGGTTTCGGCCGCGAATATGCGCGGCTTTATGATATATCACGGCTCGGCGGCATTTCCTGTAAAGGCACAACGCTGCATGAACGGCTCGGCAATCCCGCGCCGCGCATTGCAGAAACGCCTGCGGGCATGCTCAATTCCGTCGGGCTGCAAAACCCCGGCGTGGATGCCTTCCTGCAAGACGACCTGCCGTATCTCGCGTCCCAAGACGTCGTGGTGATCGCGAATGTAGCGGGCAGCACGGAGGACGAATACGCGGAGACGATCCGCCGCTTGCAGGGCAGCGCGGTGGACATCATTGAAGTTAACATTTCCTGCCCGAACGTCAAGGCGGGCGGTGTTTCGTTCGGCACGAGCCCGCAGGCGGTTGAGCGCATCACAAAGCTGTGCAAATCGGTTTCTGACAAGCCGATCATGATGAAGCTGACGCCGAATGTAACGGATATTGCGGAAATCGCCGCCGCAGCGGAAGCAGGCGGTGCGGACGCGATCTCTTTGATCAATACGCTGACGGGTATGCGGATCGACATAAATTCCCGCAGACCCATTTTACGCAACAATACCGGCGGGCTTTCGGGTGCTGCGGTGTTCCCCGTGGCGCTTCGCATGGTTTGGCAGGCGGCAAACCGCGTCAAGATCCCCGTAGTTGGCATGGGCGGCATCACCAAGTGGCAGGATGCCGTTGAGATGCTGCTGGCGGGCGCGTGCGCGGTGCAGATCGGTGCCGCGAACTTTACGGACGCGTATATTCCGCTCAAAGTGATCGCGGGCATCGAAGAATATTTGGACGCCAAAGGCGAAAACAGCGTTTCCGATATTGTCGGGACGGTACAGCCATGGTGATCTTGGCAGTCGATTACGGCGATGCGCGCACGGGGCTTGCCGTTTGTGACGCCATGGAAATGCTCGCGTCACCCGTAACGGTATTGCATGAGACAGATCCGCAAGCGCTTGCTATACGCATCGCCGAAATCGCACAAGAACGCGAAGCGCAAAAAATTGTCGTGGGCCTTCCGAAGAACATGGACGGCACAGAGGGCTTTCGCGCCCAAAGCTGCCGTGCGTTTGCAAAGCAGCTTCATGAACAGTGTGCGCTTCCCATAGATTTTCAGGATGAGCGGCTGACGACTGTTGCCGCACATCGCGCGCTCAATGTCACAAACACCCGCGGCAAAAAGCGGAAAGCGGTGATCGACGCAGTTTCCGCCGTTATGATTTTGGAAGACTATTTGCGCACCGCGAAATCATAAATGCGCCCACAATTTGACAAATTATCAAATCCGACATCGTTATAATAACGGTGTCGGATTTTTTTGGGGGCGCTTGTATGGTTGTATATGTTGATGTTTTGCTGGTTATGAATATCATCATAGATTATTTTTTGCTGCTGCTGGCTCGTGCGCTGCTGCGCAAAACGGTGCGCCGACGGCGCATTTTGCTCGGCGCACTGCTCGGCGGCGCATATGCGCTGGTGATTTTTCTGCCGCCTTTGCCCGTCTGGCTGCTTATTCCGATGCATATCGCCGCCTGTGTCTTGATTGTACTTGCGGCATTTCCTATACACGGGCTGCGCGATCTCCTGAAAAGCGTCAGCGCGTATTTTGCCGTCAGTTTTATATTCGCGGGACTGATGCTCGGCATTTATCTCCTGTTTCGCCCGCAGTATATGGCAATCCAGAACGGCGCCGTGTATTTTGATCTGAACATACGCCTGCTTTTGCTGTTCACACTTTTATGCTATGGCTTTTTAACGCTTTTGACCAAGCTTCTGCGCCGCCGTACCCCGGATGACAGGCTTTTTGACATTACGCTTACGAACCACGGGAAAAGTATTTGTGAAAAAGCTTTGCTCGACACAGGGCACGGGCTTTCGGACGGTTTTTCCGACAGACCCGTCCTCATCGCGGAGCCGCGCGTGGTGCAAAGCCTTGCACCGCCGAACTTGCGTAGCTTTTTAGAGGGCGGCGCGCCGCCCGACGGTATTCCCGAAACCGATATTCGCCTGATTCCCTATGCAAGCATCGGCGGGAAAGGCATGCTGCGTGCGATTTCCGTCTCCTGTGTCTCGGTGCCGAAGCTTGGCTTTTCATTGGAGAATGTTCTGTTGGCACAAAGCACCGAACCCTTTGCAAGCGGGGAGTACAATGTGCTGCTTTGCAGTGATTTTTTTGAAAGAGGAGGAGAACGGTATGTTCCAAAAGATAAAAGCGTGGTTTCTTAAAGTAAGAATCCGGCTGACGCGTGCAGACGTTCACTACATAAACGGCCCGGAGACACTGCCGGAGCCGTTGTCCAAGGCGCAGGAAGAAGCGCTTCTGAAACGGCTAGCGGCAGGGGAGACGGAAGTGCGGGAAGATCTGATCGTACATAATCTGCGGCTTGTCGTCTATATCGCCAAAAAATTTGAGAACTCAGGTGTAAATGTAGAAGATCTGATCTCGATCGGGACGATCGGGCTGATCAAAGCAGTCAATACCTTTCGCCCGGAAAAAAATATAAAGCTTGCGACTTACGCTTCACGTTGTATAGAAAATGAGATCCTGATGTTCCTGCGCAAAACAGGCGCGCACCGCACGGACGTATCCATCGACGAGCCGCTCAATGTGGATTGGGACGGCAACGAACTCTTGCTTTCCGATGTGCTCGGCAGCGACGCAGACGCGGTACACGAGAACATTGAGCAGGACGACGAAAGACAGGTTTTGCTTTGCGCGGTCGAAAGCCTGCCCGCGCGTGAGCAGATGATCATGCGTATGCGCTTTGGCCTCGGCGGACAGGCGGAGCACACGCAAAAAGAGGTCGCCTCGCTGCTCGGTATCTCCCAAAGCTACATTTCAAGGCTCGAAAAACGAATCATCGAGCGGCTTCGTAAGGAAATGGAAAAAGCCGTGTGATTATTTGAACGCATGTCGATTTTTTAACGAAAAAGTCTATGCAGGCTTTCAAAAATATGATACAATAACTATAAATCATTCCATGTTTTTGGGGGCTGTCCCTTGGTCTTTTCAAGCCTTGTTTTTTTATATATTTTTCTGCCGCTGTGTTTGGCAGCTTATTTTATCCCAAGAAAAATTCAGATCCGCAACATCGTATTGCTGGTTTTTTCTTTGCTCTTTTACGGCTGGGGGGAACCCGTCTATATCCTTTTGATGATCGTCACCACGGCGGTGGATTTTTTTGCCGGATTGTTTGTGGAAAAATATCGCGGTACGAAAAAAGCAAAATTGTTTTTGACCCTTGCTGTCGTACTGACGCTATCGTCACTCGGTCTGTTTAAATATTATGATTTCTTCACTACAGCGGCAAATGATTTGTTCTCCGTAAATATACCGCTTTTAGGTGTTGCGTTGCCGATCGGCATCTCGTTTTACACGTTCCAGGCGCTCACCTATGTTGTGGATGTGTACCGCGGCCGTGTGCCGGTGCAGTCAAGCTTTTATAAACTGCTTTTATATATCTCCATGTTTCCGCAGCTTATCGCAGGGCCGATCGTGCGCTACAGTGACGTCTGTGAGCAATTAGAAGAGCGCACTTGCACATTGCAAAAGGCTTCAGAGGGGATCGTACGTTTTTGCATCGGGCTGTTAAAGAAGACGGTGCTTGCGAATTTCGTGGGCGAGCTTTGCGAACAGCTTATCGGCGGCGATCTGTCTTCGCTTACCATGCTGGGCGCATGGGTCGGCATTTTGGCTTATGCGTTTCAGATCTATTTTGATTTTGCGGGGTATTCCGACATGGCGATCGGGCTGGGTAAAATCTTCGGATTTGATTTCCCCGAAAATTTCCGATACCCGTACGCCGCGCGCAGTATCAATGATTTCTGGCGGCGCTGGCACATCACATTAAGCACGTTTTTCCGCGACTATGTCTATATTCCCATGGGCGGCAACCGTAAGCGTTGGGCAGTGAATATGCTGATTGTCTGGCTCTTGACCGGCCTTTGGCACGGTGCATCGTGGAATTTTGTGCTTTGGGGTCTGTATTACTTTGTGTTTTTGATGGTAGAAAAGCTGTGGCTCGGCAAAAAACTCGAAAAATTGCCCGCCGCGATCGGACATGTATATTCTCTGCTTGTCGTGCTTGTAGGCTGGGTATTCTTTTACTTTGAATCCCTGTCCGAGATCCAGGCTTTTTTCCTTGCCGCGTTCGGGGGGAACGGATTTTCCACCGTTACGCAGCGCACGGTCATCGTCAACTATATTGCGATTTTGCCTGTCTGTGCGATTTGCTCCATGCCGGTTCTGCCGTCTTTGCGCAAATTCTTTTTGCGTCTTCGCAGCGAGAAAATGCAGCGAATGCTTTTAAGCGTCGGACAAACTGTTTTTGCAGTCGGAGCGCTTCTGGTATCGACAGCGGCGCTTGTAGGTTCAAGCTATAATCCTTTTCTGTATTTCCGCTTTTAAGGAGTATTCAAGATAGAATGGTTGAATTTGCCAATAAACTAAAAAAATCGGAAACTCTTGTTCCCGGCACTTCTGAGACTTCGGGAGAAAAGGCGTTCCCGAAAATTCTAAAGCCTTTTGCCGCATTGATGTGTATATTGTTTTTCGGCGCGCTGTTTACTTTGTTTTTCATCAGCATCTTTGATACGGATAAAACAGTATCCGAAACCGAGAATCGCAATCTTGCGACAATGCCGGAGATTACCGCGCAGACTTTGTTTGACGGCAGTTTTATGACGGATTTTGAAGCCTATTATACCGATACCTTTCCGTTTCGCGACGAGTTGATGCAGCTGCACAACACGATGTCAGACTTCTTTAGTGGTACGCGTACCTCGGAGGATATTGTCCTCGTCGAGCGCGGCGATGAGGAGGATTTCGCGGGGCAGGATATAACATACGACGAATAATGGGCGCTTCGCTCAAAAAATGATATGGGGTGAAACGGTATGAAGTATGACGTTGCCGTTGTCGGCGCAGGCGTTGTCGGCGCGCTGATCGCGCGCGAGCTTTCGCGCACGAATTTGCGTGTTGCGCTGTTGGAAAAGTGCAACGACGTCGCCATGGGCACGACCAAGGCGAACAGCGCCATTGTCCACGGCGGGTTTGACGCGGCAAATGGTACGCTGAAAGCAAAGCTTAACGTGCGCGGCACCGAATTGATGCCGCAGCTCTGCGAGACACTGCATGTGCCTTACCGCAACAACGGCTCTTTGGTACTTGCATTTTCCGATGAGGAAATGCAGCATGTGCAAACGCTTTTCGAGCGGGGACAGAAAAACGGCGTGCCCAGATTGTCCGTTTTGGATAAAGCCGCTGTGCTTGCCCTCGAACCTCACGTAAGCGGGGAAGTCGTCGGCGCGCTGCTTTCGGAAACAGCCGGTATCGTATGCCCGTACGAGCTGACGATTGCCGCGGCGGAAAATGCCGTGGAGAACGGTGTGGATTTTATCCGCAACTGCGCTGTGACCGCCATAGACAAAGCACCGGACGGATTTACCATGCAAACGACCTGCGGAGCAATCGAGGCGGCATATATCGTCAATGCTGCCGGTATCCATTCGGATGATATTGCGCGCATGATCGGGGACGACAGCATTTCGCTTGTCGCGCGCAAGGGCGAGTATTATCTGCTGGATAAGGCCTACGGCTACATTGCCGACCATACGATCTTCCAGTGCCCCAACAAAATGGGCAAAGGCGTACTTGTCACGCCCACGGTGGACGGCAACCTGCTGATCGGACCATCCGCATTGGATGTGGACGATAAGGAAGATGTGGATACCACCGCCGAGGGTCTACAGTTTGTGTTAGAAAAGGCAAAGCGCTCGGTTCCGGAACTGAATCTGCGCGGAGCGATCACCTCGTTTGCCGGGCTTCGCGCGCATCCGACCACCGATGACTTTATCATCGGGTTTTCCGACAAGAGCGACCGGTTTGTCAACGTCGCCGGGATCGAATCCCCGGGCCTTTCTGCCGCACCGGCCATTGCGGAAATGGTGTATGAGATGCTCCTTGAAAAAACAAAGTTTGCAGAGCGCGCGGATTTTAAACCTGATCGTAAAGCGCCCGTTCGTTTTCGCAATATGACCAAAGCAGAACGCGAGGCGCTGATCGCCAAGAATAAAGCATACGGCAGGGTGATCTGCCGCTGCGAGACGATCACAGAGGGCGAGATCCTCGATGCGATCCATGCGCCCGCCGGCGCACGGGATGTAGACGGCGTTAAGCGGCGCACCCGCGCGGGGATGGGGAGATGCCAAGGCGGCTTCTGCGGTTCAAAAGTTGTGGAGATCCTTTCGCGCGAGCTGGGCGTGCCGATGAACGAGATCACAAAGTTCGGCGGGAACTCCAAGATCTTGTTTGAAAAGACGAAGTGAGGTGGATACCATGCTGCAATATGATCTGGTCGTAGTGGGCGGCGGCCCTGCCGGTATGGCAGCCGCTTTGCAGGCACACGAGGACGGCGTTGAGAAGATTTTGGTGCTGGAGCGTGCAGACACGCTCGGCGGAATTTTGGAGCAGTGCATCCATACAGGCTTTGGTCTCCATTATTTCGGCGAGGAGCTTTCCGGTCCCGAGTATGCCGCGCGCTTTTCCGATGCGCTTTATAAAACAAATATCGATGTGAAAGTCGATACTATGGTGCTGGATATTTCCGCCGATAATGTTGTCACGGCTGTCAACAACTTTGACGGGCTTTTGACCGTGAAAGCTACGGCGGTCGTACTTGCTATGGGCTGCCGCGAGCGTCCGCGCGGGGCGCTTTCCATTGCAGGCAGCCGCGCTTCCGGTATTATGACGGCGGGAACGGCGCAGAAATACGTCAATATAGACGGCTATATGCCGGGCAAAACAGTTGTGATCCTGGGCTCCGGGGACATCGGGCTGATCATGGCGCGCCGCATGACCCTTGAGGGTGCGAAGGTCAAGGCGGTTTGTGAATTGATGCCGTATTCCGGGGGGCTTACACGCAACATTGTGCAGTGCTTAGAGGACTTTGGTATCCCGCTGCGCCTTTCCTGCACGGTGATCCAAACCCACGGCAAGGAGCGGCTGGAGGGTGTGACCGTTGCGAATGTGGACGAACATTTGCAGCCGATCCCCGGTACGGAGGAGTACATACCCTGCGACACGCTGATGCTTTCCGTCGGGCTGATCCCCGAAAACGAGCTTTCCAAAAGCGCAGGTGTAGCGCTTGATCCCGTGACGAACGGCCCTGTAGTGGATGAATACCGCGAGACTTCTAAAAAAGGTGTATTTGCCTGCGGAAATGTACTGCAAGTGCACGACCTTGTGGACTATGTGACAGAGGAAAGCAAGCTTGCGGGCGCGGGCGCGGCAAAATTTATCCGCGGTGAAAAACCCGCGGGCGGCGCGGTAACGACCGTCGGGGAGAACGGCGTGCGCTATGTCGTGCCGCAGCGCATCAACCGCGCTACGGACAAGGATGTCAAGCTGTATTTCCGCGTCGGACGCGTCTTGGAAAATGTCACACTGACCGTCACCTGCGGGGAGGAGACTTTGATTTCCCGCAAAAAGCGCAAAATGATGCCGGGTGAAATGGAATATGTGACGCTGAAAGCATCTGTTTTGGAAAAACTGCCCGAGAACGCAAAGCTGGTTGTCAGCACAAAGGAGGCGTGATCCATGAAAACCAAAGAGTTGATTTGTGTGTCCTGTCCTATCGGCTGCGCGGTCACGGTTACGCTGGACGATAACAATGAGGTAGTTTCAGTGACGGGCAACACTTGTAAGCGCGGCGACAGTTACGCGCGGCAGGAATGTACGCATCCCGAGCGGATGCTGACCTCGACTGTGAAGGTAACCGGCAGCCGGCTGCCCGTCGTGCCGGTAAAATCCGCAAAGCCCGTGCCGAAGGAGCTGCTGCTCGACTGTATGCAGGAGATCAATCGGGTGATTGTACAAGCTCCTGTGCACATCGGCGATGTCGTACTTTCGAATATTTTGAATACGGGCGTGGACATCGTAGCCACCAACAACGCATAAAATAATCTTATATTTACGAAACAGCGCCGAACCGGAAAGCGGTTCGGCGCTGTTGAACTATTTACAAAGAATTCCTTATCTGCGCTTTCTGCTGCGTGCAGCGGGCGTGACTACGGCGACGGCCCCCGCAACAGGAATTACCCATAAGAGCATGGCAAATCGTTCTACCCCGCCCGTTCCGGGAATATCTTCCGCGGAGTCAGCTGGTGTGTTGCCGGAACTTGTACTCGGTTCGGTCACAGGTTCCGTTGTCTCCGGTTCGTCGGTTGCATCCCTGTCTTGGGCTTGAATCGATATATCCGGCGTTTGCGGCGTGTCTGCAATCAAATATGCAAATTGGCGGGCTTCTCCGTCTGTAAGCGGTGTAAAAACAAAATCTTCCGTTTTCAGCAAAAGCTGCGGATTGAACAGTGTATAGGTCACACGCAGCGTAAATGGCTTTTCACAGGCGGCAAGGTCGTGTGCCGAAATGGTCACACCGCCGCTTTCGCCTGCCGCGATGCGTTGTGTAAGGCGTGTTTGCACATCGAACGGTGCACCGATGACCTCCACCTTTCGCACGGCGATCTCATATTGCTCGGAGAGATTATAAAAGAGCAGATTGCCGTCAGCGCCGCTGTGATACCCGGGCGAGGTCGCGTCAAAACGCACAAAGAGACTGTCTACCGGGTTGTGCGTCGTATTGAATTGCGGAAAATCCGGATCGGAAAACACGTTTTTCAGCGTATCGGTGAAATAAAAAGCCTGTACTAAAGAAACAGTATACGGGTCAAACACATACATACCGTGGAATTGTCCCTTGACAAACCAGGTATTGTCGGGCAGATATGCCGAGGATGCGTCAATGTTGCGCTCCGGGGAAATATGCAGATGCCCGCTGTTTGTGCAAGCGTCGCCCGATTGCGTGTAAGAATCGGAGAACGTCTCGTCGAACGGCGTGCAGGAAGCACCTGAGGAAAGCGCCGTATCAATGATGTAGTCCGAATTGATGTTGTTGCCCGTAACGTTTTCATAACCGTATTTTGTTACGATTGCGATTTCAGTTCCGGCATTTTGTGCGCGCACAAGCCCCGCGCGCATATTTTGCAGGATCCCGTAATGAAACGCATCCGATTGCTTGATCAGTTCGGCATTGATCGTTGTGTCAAGCCGTTTTGCTTTGGCTTCTTCATAAACGTCAAGCGGGCAGAAATCCCAAATACTCGGAATATTTTGAAGGATATCTACGACATAGCGTTCGAACAAATCCGCAACAACAGCATTTAAGTTCTCAAAGCCGATGTAGCGCAGTAAGCCTTCAAATTCGCTTTCCGTACCGAGTCCGAGCTCCACAAATTGCAGAATGGTCGCGTAATCAATATCCAACGGATTGCCCAAAAGCAGGTCGCCGACTAAGCTTGTGCCGCCGATGGCAGGGGAGTCGAGCATCGCCTTGCGCACATCGCCTTTCCAGCCGTACTGATACAAATAGGATGCGCCGCACTGCCCGCCGTGGCTCAAACCGAACAGATCCACCTGCTGCGCGCCTGTCAGGGCTTTTACCTGCCCGATAAAGTCGTCGATCGCAGCGGCGTATTCTATCTGCCCTTTGCGCCAATCAAAGTTAAAAATAAATACATTCTCACTGCCGATGCGTTCCTCAAACATGGCAACAAGCTCTTTTTCGGCAATCAATCCTTCCTCGCCGTTCGCACGCAAGGTAGAAACGCGCGCCTGCTGCGCGGTTTGGATGTGTGGGACAAGATCATATTTCGAAGTCCCGTCGGGGTTGCAAAGTACGGGTTCCAGCGTCTCCTGCACAATACCGCCGAGAATATCCACCAAAGCAGTCGTGTCCCCCGTAAAGGTTTCGCCCGCTGTCCCCAAAATGTCGGGGAGCGCGTCCAGTATCCGCTGACCGACGGCGTCAAAATCCAGCCCCCAAACCTGTTCGCCGGTGGCTGCATCATCCAGCCGCGGACCGCTATATCCCTGTAATACGATCAGCGGCGTTGCCATATTTTCGGCTGCCGCTGTGACCGGCGGTATAGCCAGCAGAAAAAGAGATAGAACACAAGCCAATACCCGTTTAAACTTTTTCATTTCCATACCTCTTTTTGTAAAAATACATAAATTTTATTTCTTTTCGCTGGAAATACAATTCAATACTACTATACATTATGTAAAAAGTCAATCAACAGACCGACTGCAAGTGTAGAGTTTGAATTTTTGTATGAACTGTGTTATACTATCTGCAATTTACTAAAAAGGAGAATATGGTGTGGAATCCTATCAACTTGCCGCCGAGGTCGTACCGTCCGCGCGGCAGCTGGAATGGCAGAAATTAGAGTTTTATGCATTTTGTCACTTTGGGATGAATACCTTTACGGATAAAGAATGGGGGAACGGGCAAACACCGCCGTCTTTGTTTGATCCCAAGGACTTTGATGCTGACCAGTGGGCAAAGGCGATCAAATCCGCGGGAATGCGCGGCTTGATCTTGACCTGCAAGCACCACGACGGCTTTTGCCTGTGGCCAAGTGCTTATACGGAGTACAGTGTTAAAAACAGCCCCTTTCGCGGCGGCAACGGCGATGTGGTGCGCGAGGTCTCCGAAGCTTGTCGCAAAAACGGCTTGAAATTCGGCGTTTATCTTTCCCCATGGGATCGGCACGAGCCGACCTACGGGCAGGGGGAAGCGTACAACACTTTTTATAAAAACCAGCTCCGAGAGCTTTTGACCAATTACGGCGAGCTGTTCACCATTTGGCTGGATGGCGCGTGTGGTGAAGGCAAAAACGGCAAGATGCAGCAGTACGATTGGCAAGGCTATTATGCCGTAATGCGCGAATTGCAGCCGAATGCCGTGATTGCGATCAGCGGCCCAGATGTGCGCTGGATCGGCAACGAAGCAGGTGTTTGCCGCAAGTCGGAGTGGAGTGTTGTGCCTTCCTGGCTTGCCATCAATGAATATGTTGCCGAGCGGTCACAAAAAACCGATGACCGCAAGTTTGCAAAAAAACATAATCATATGTCGCTCGATCTCGGTTCGCGCAAAACAATTCGCAATGAAAAAGAATTTATCTGGTATCCGGCGGAGGTGGATGTCTCGATTCGTCCCGGCTGGTTTTATCATAAAAATGAGGACGACAAAGTCAAATCGCTTAAAAAGCTGTTTAACATTTATTTAAATTCTGTGGGCGGCAATGCCTCGCTGCTTTTGAATATCCCGCCCGATCAAACGGGAAAGATCGCCATGCATGATGCCATGACACTGGACGCATTCGGCAGAATGTTAAAGCGGGAATTCCCGCAGGATCTCTTGGAGCATGCCCATGCGTGCTCGACCAGTGAAACGGATCCGGAACACGGCGCGGCAAACGTACTGCGTGCGGATGACAGCTTTTGGCACGCGGCAGAGGACGATGAGCGCCCGGAGCTGGTTTTGGACTTTGGGACAGAGACAGCGTTTGACAGCCTCATTTTGCAGGAAAACATAGCCACCGGTCAGCAGATTGAAGCCTTTGACCTTTATATCGACCGAAAGAATCACTGGAAAAAAATCGGAAAATATACCGTGATCGGTTATAAAAAAATTTGTCGGTTCCGCAAGGCCTATCATGCCAAGAAGATCCGAATCGTGATCAAACAACACAGAGGAAAAGCAACTATGCTGCGCGTTTTCGCATATAAACGCGAGGAATTTGCTGAATAAGCTAACGACAAGTCGCCGCCCTTTCCAAACTTCGGAAAGGGCGGCGGCTTTTACTCAAAAACTGTCTGCGTTTGCAGGGGAGATTGCAAAAAATATACAGTGTCAAGTGACGGCCTTGTCAAAAATTTCGGGCCTTGTAAAGCGAATCTCTTTACGTGCTTTTTACACCCGAAATCCCGAAAAATCAAAGTTTTTAACATTATGAACAGAGTTTTGAACATTTTTAACGTTGAAAACAAGCTATGTATAAAGGGCTGCCTTAGACTGCATATGCGCAAAAAAACAGAAAAAATCTGCATTTTTTCGCCCGAAATCCTGCAAAGATGATTCTTTTCGACGCTTACCATCCGTCCACATGTCCGCGTTCCAGCGCACCGAGAAGTTTTTTTCGCAGTGCCGGGTAGTCCGCTTCAAGAGACGCTAAAACTTCTTTCGCTTTTTGGCGATCTGTTGTTTTGTCTGCCGGGCAGGCGGAAGGCTGCACCGGAAGATTTGCATGTCTTGCGGCATCGGCAACCTGTTTTTCCGTAGCAAAGACAAGCGGGCGGATCAAGGTAAGGTTTTTGCGAGATAGATAGGAGACAGGGGAGAAACAGCCAATTGTGCCATTCCCAAACAGATTCATGATAAAGGTCTCTACGGCGTCATCGGCATGGTGGCCGAGTGCGATCTTATTGCAGCCGTATGCCTTTGCCGTGTCGTGCAGGATCCCGCGGCGCATTTTTGCACAAAGCCCGCAAGGGTTCTTTTCCTGCCGTATTTCAAAGATGACCTTCCAAAGATCTGTGCTGCGCACCACATAGTCCACATCCAGCTGTTTGCACAGCGCGGCGATCTCGGAAAAATTCCCGTCTTTATCGTTAAAGCGATAGTCTAAGGTCACGGCTAAAATATCAAAGTGTTTCGGATAAAAGTTTTTCAGCCGTGCAAGCGTATACAGCAGCGCCAGGGAATCTTTCCCGCCCGAAACGCCTACAGCGATCTTGTCGCCCTCCTCGATCATATGATATTTGTCCACCGCCGCGCGGCAGAGGGAAAGCAGCTGTTTCAAAAGGACCATCCTCTTCGTTTTCTCGCAGCCATTTTACCGTAAAACTGCATATAAGTAAACCGATTTTACAAAAATCATATTTAAGAAAATCGTATAAAAATGAGAGAAAATAAAAGAAAACAAGAGAAATGAAACCGATGCCTTAAAAAATACAAAATTTTAGTTGACGAATCGGTTTTTGCGTGGTATTATGTTTAGGCTTTGAGAAAAAGAATCCAAAAATACGGAGGTTACGTCTATGTCCACTTATATGCCCAAAGCCGGCGACATCAGCCGCGAATGGTATGTGCTTGATGCAGACGGCAGAACGCTCGGCGAAGTCGCTGCCGAGGCGGCTACGCTTCTGCGCGGCAAACATAAGCCGACCTTTGCACCGCATGCGGACTGCGGAGATAACGTCATCGTTATCAACGTCGAAAAGGTCGTGCTCACCGGCAACAAGCTGGAGCAAAAAATGTATTATCATCACACCGGCTACATCGGCAACATGAAGAAGGTCCAATATAAGACCCTCATGGCTGAAAAGCCCGAATTTGCCATGAAGAAGGCGGTCAAGGGGATGCTTCCCGACAATACCGTCGGCAGAAAATCGCTTACAAGACTTCACATTTACCGCGGCGCTGAGCATCCGCATCAGGCGCAGAAGCCGCAGGTAAGAGAATTCTGAGAAAGGGAGGCAACACGAAATGTACGATACCAATCCTTATTTTTACGGAACCGGCAGAAGAAAGAAATCCGTTGCACGTGTCCGCGTGTATGCAGGTACGGGAAAAATCACCGTAAATGACAGAGAGCTGGATGATTATTTCGGGCTTGAGACCCTCAAGTTGATCGTTCGTCAGCCTCTCACGCTTACGAATACCACAGAGAAGTTCGACATCGTCTGCAAGGTTGCGGGCGGCGGTGTTACCGGTCAGGCAGGCGCGATCCGTCACGGCCTTTCCCGCGCGCTTTTGCAGTATGATGAAAGCTTGCGCCCTGTGCTGAAAAAGGCAGGCTTCCTGACGCGCGACCCGAGAATGAAAGAGAGAAAGAAATACGGTCTCAAAGGCGCTCGCCGTGCACCGCAGTTCTCTAAGAGATAACAGCTTTATTTGTTTCTTTCGGCAGCAGTCGCTTTGGCTGCTGCCGCTTTTTTATCTAAAGAAAACACCCCGCCGTTCCGTAGGAGGAACAGCGGGGTGTTTTATGTTGCTTACTTTAATTTTGCATATTCTTCATCCGTTACGGGTTCAAGCCATTCATTGGATGCACCCTCGGCGGGGACTTCTACGGCAAGATGCTGGAACCAACTGTCCGGTGCCGCGCCGTGCCAATGCTTGACTTCCGGCGGGATGTTGACCACATCGCCGGGATGCAGCTCCTGCGCGGGTTTACCCCATTCCTGATAGTATCCGCGCCCGGCGGTGCAAAGCAGGATCTGGCCGCCCTTGTGATGAATGTGCCAGTTGTTGCGGCATCCGGGTTCGAATGTTACATTGCCGATGCCGACGCCGCTTGTGGTGAGCATGTTTAAATAGCTTTGCCCAAAAAAATATTGTGCAAACGCATTGTTTTTTTCGCCGATTGGAAAGACAGAAAGATTTTTTTCAGACATAATAAGAAGTCCTTTTATTGTAATTTCTGTACAAAGTCTGCCAATGCTTCCGAAATCTTGATTTGCTGCGGGCAGACTGCTTCACAGCTGCGGCAGCCGATGCAGGAGCTTGGCTGTTTGTCAGCCGGCAGCGAGGAAAGCGCCATAGGCGCTAAGAAACCGCCACCCGTAACGACATGCTCGTTGTAAAGCTCTAAAAGATAAGGGATGTTGAGACCCTGCGGGCAGTGAGACGTGCAATACCGGCAAGCGGTGCAGGGGAGCGCCGATTTGTTGACCATATGTGCTGCAATGTCGAACAGTTCCTTTTGCTCATGCTCATTCAGCGGCTTATCTTCAGAGAAGATCTCAATATTCTGCTTAAGCTGCGCAAGATTTGACATACCCGAAAGCGTTACGGTCACCTGTGGGAGACTCTGTAAAAAGCGGAATGCCCAGCTGGGAATACTTTCCTCTGGGCGCAGCGCATGCAGCCGTGCTTCAAAATTTTCTGCAAGCGAAGCCAGCTTACCGCCGCGCAGCGGCTCCATGACCCAAACGGGAATATTGTAGGTTTTCAGAAGTTCCAGCTTACCCTTCGCATTTTGGAAATCATAATCCATGTAATTGAGCTGGATCTGGCAAAATTCCATATGTTTGCCGTAGGCTTCCAGGAAGCGTTTTGCAACGTCGTAACTGCCATGTACAGAGAACCCGAGATGGCGGATCCTGCCGTTTTCCTTTTGCTTGAGCAAATACTCCAAAATACCGTATTTCGGATCCAGGTATTGCTCGATATTCATCTCACAGACATTGTGGAACAAATAAAAATCGAAGTATTCCACACGGCACTTTTCCAATTGTTTTTCAAATATGGTCTCTACCTTATCCATGTTGGAAAGGTCGTACCCGGGGAATTTGGTAGCAAGGTAAAAGCTGTCACGCGGGTATTTTTCTAAAAGCTCGCCCATGACAAGCTCTGAATTGCCGTTGTGATAACCCCAGGCCGTGTCGTAGTAGTTGACACCGTGCTGCATGGCGTATTCCACCATTTCGGCGGTCGCTGCCTTGTCAATGTTTGCGTCATTGCCGTCGATGGTCGGCAGGCGCATCGAGCCGAGCCCGAGCGCCGAGAGCTTCAAATCTTGGAAATCCTTATAAATCATGCGAATCCCTCTTATTTCCTTTATATACAGATCATCAAGCGGACGGTTTCTCTTTCAGCAATTCTGCGAGTCGCTGCCGGATGGCGGCGGGCGCGTCTTTCGGATCTTCAATATCGCGAACGGCATCTTCCATGGGGCAGGGGCCTGTGTCCGTGCGGTTTCGGATGCCGGATACTATAGTATTATAGTATAGAGAAATACCGTGCGCCCGCAAAACCGCAGCCGCTTTCTCGCTGACGGTTACAGCATACAGCTCGCGAACGTCTAACAGAACGTACAGGAATGCCGCCCCTTTGCCGACGACTTTATCCGCCGCACAAAAGCCTTGCAAAGATACGCGGCTGTCCAATCGGGACAGCAGCGGCTTCACGCCGCGTGCGGTATCGGTGTAAATGGTGTCCGCCTTGCAGAAAACGCAGGTGTAATGCCCGCTTTCCAGCAGCTTCTTGGCTGCTTTTGTATCGTTACGCATCAGCTTTACGCGAACGGTTCTCGATCCAATACAGAAGTAGCGGCAGCAGCGCCCATTGCAGCAAAAGCCCGGGAAGTCCAGTTGTAATGCTGCGCCAAATGGTTGCTACGGGAATCGCTGTGCTGTCAAGCCCATAGAAGGCGATCAGGATCGCTGCGGCGCGGACTGCTCTACCGCCGAGCTGCGCAAGGACAACTTTGCCGAGCGAAGGAATACGTGCTGTACGCAGAAGTCCTGCAAATAAACCATAGCACAGCAGCTCGATCATCATGAAGGGCAGCATAGCGGCCGTAGGCATTCCCGAAAGAGCAAAGCTGACAAGCGGGGCTAAAACACCGGAAATCGCACCTGCAGCAGGGCCGGCAGTCAGACCAACCAATAAGATCGGCAGGTGCATGGGCAAAAAGGTTTCGCCAAGTGCCGTGCCGAGCCCCGAAACGGCGCCGACGGCATGAAAGACCTGCGGGAGTGCAACGGCGACGGCAAGCGCCCCAACCGTAGCGAGCGTTTGTACTTTTACGGATACTTTGGGTTTGGTTCGAACAAGTGTAGACATTCTCAAAGCCTCTTTCTTGACAGATTTTCAGCTGCATGCTATACTGCATCTGAAGTTCATTTAAATTCTACAACTTAAAGTTAACTTTAAGTCAATAGGGTTTTTGAAATTTTTGAAAAGAGGATCATTATGTTTTACACGGTAGGCGAGGCGGCAAAACGGCTGGGTGTTGCACCTTCTACATTGCGTTATTATGATAAAGAGGGGCTTTTGCCGTTCGTGGAGCGCACAGACGGCGGGATACGGATGTTCAAGCAGAGCGATTTTGAGGGCCTGCGCCTGATCGAGTGCTTGAAAAAAACCGGAATGCCGCTCAAAGACATCAAACGATTTATGGATCTGTGCTCCGTTGGGGACGAAAGCATCTCCGAACGGTTGGAAATGATCGACCGCCAACGTGAGCGCGTGCTCGGGCAGATCGAGCAGCTGAAAGAGAATTTGCAGATCTTAGACTATAAGCATTGGTATTACGAGATCGCGAAAGCGGCGGGAACCTGTGCTGTGCATGAGACGTTGACTGATGCAGACATCCCGCAAGATCTTCGCTCCGCCCGCGAGTGCTTAGAGGGCAAGGAAGCACGCCGCGTCGTTCGCCAATAAAATAATATTATAATGTAATATGGAAAAGACCATTCAAGCCCGCTCCTTCGGCTTATCGGGAAATGCGCTCAAGGGGATTGCGATCATCACGATGACCATAGACCACCTGACATGGGCACTGTGGCCCGGATACGATACGCGCTGGTGGGTGCTTTGCCTGCACGCTGTCGGCAGGATCACCGCGCCCATTATGTGGTATATGATCGCTGAAGGGTACCATTATACGCGTGACCGCAAAAAATATGCCCTTCGCCTGCTCGGTTTTGCGTTTGTTTCGCATTTTGCATACAATTTTAATGCGGGAATTCCGCTGATCCCGTTTTCAACGGGCGAGATCTTTAACCAAACCAGCGTTATGTGGGCGCTGTTTTTGGGGCTTGTGGCGCTGATGCTGTTTGACGTGCCGCAGGAAAAGCTCTCCAATCCGCTGAAATATCTCTTATTTATTGGTATATGTGTGCTGGCGTTTCCCGCAGATTGGAGCTGTGTAGCTGTGCTCGCAGTTTGTTGCATCGCATCGTATCGCGGCAATTTTACCAAACAAATGGTTGCCATGGTGCTGTGCGTTGCCTGCTATGCGGCGGTTTACTGCATCTTTTTAGATGTCGTTTACGGGCTTTTGCAGTTATGCGTGTTGCTGTCCATTCCGTTTTTGGCTATGTATAACGGTAAGCGCGGCAAGGCACGATGGATGAAATGGTTTTTCTATATCTATTATCCGCTGCACCTGACCCTGATCGGACTGCTCCGTATCTGGCTGAACCGGGCTTGACAGACCAGCAAGTAAAAACCTTTACACAAAAATCCGTACAGTGTTTCTCCTTTACACGGTACGGATTTTCTTTTTTAATTGCTCAGTTGTATTTTTTTATTATAATGTACCTTCGAAAAATGCTTTTCGAAACCAAACGTCGGATATTTCAAAGCTCCTTTTATCCAAATAGGAGAGCTCAGCGGCCTCCGTTCGAAAGTCAAAGGTCAGTTTATAGGAATACAGGCATTGCTTTTTGTATCCGTATGGCTTGTTTTGTGCATTGCTGCCGTATTTGCCGTCGCCGAGCAACGGATGCCCGATCGCGGCAAAATGCGCGCGGATCTGGTGCGTGCGCCCGGTGAGCAGTTCGACTTCCGTCAAAGCAAGACCGTTCTTTTCGGCGAGAACGCGGTATTTTGTGCGGATCTGTTTGCCGTCCGCACAGGGCGCTTTTAGGACTTCAACCTTATTATGCTTTGTATCTTTGCGCAAAAACCCCTCTAAGATCCCGCTTTTCCGCCTTGGCGCGCCGTGCAGAATGCATAAATAGTATTTATGCAGCTCGCGGTCTTTCATTTTTTGATTGAGTATGCGCAGCGCCTGTGCGTTCTTCGCGGCGATCACGATCCCGCCCGTATTGCGATCGATGCGGTTGACAAGCGCAGGGGTGAACGCGTTTTCCGCAGACGGGTCAAATTCGCCTTTTTCATATAAATAGCGCTTGACCCTGCCAATGAGCGTATCCGCATATTCGCGGTCATCCGGGTGACAAAGTACGCCCGGTTTTTTGTCGAGCAACAGCAGGTTTTCATCCTCGTACACGATGGAAAGCGCTTTGCCCGCATGCAGAAAATCATAAGTATACTGCGGTTTCTCCATAAAAGCATCCGCAATGTAAAGCGTGACCGTATCGCCTGCGGAAAGGCGCAGGGAAATCTCCGCGCGCTTACCGTTTACCTTGATGCGTTTTTTGCGTATGTACTTATACATCAGCGCCTGCGGCAGGTTTGGAAATGCTTTTTGCAAAAATGCGTCCAGTCGTCTGCCGGCATCGTTGGGCTGTATGAGCAACTCTTTCATATACACATTCCTATACAATTCTTTTTCTATAGTATAACATATACCGTCCGCTTTTTCCAACTTTTCTCCAATGGTAATCCAAATCACGAATTCTATGAATCAATAGCTTGTTTTTTTCACTTAAGTGGGGGAGAAATGCATTCATTTTATAATTTGTGTGCCTAAATCGAAATCTTTTTTCCTCAGATAAAATATAAAATGCATTTTTTTCAAGGAATTTCATATACTATATATGGAAAAACATCTGGTTTTTACTGAAAAAACAGTGCATATTTGCGATTGTAACCCCTTTGTAATCAATTGTAAGATTTTTAACTTTTTCACAAATATTCACCCGAAAGTAAAAGGGAATGTTCAAAACTCCGTTTAGAATCCAAGGTTTCTGACAGATTTTGACATGCGGGCTTGTGCAAAATTCATAAAAAGCCAAAAGAAAAAAATTTGACAATTAGGGGACTTGGAAATATAATGTCCCACGTCACAAGCGAAAGTAACAGCGGCGTCACGAAAAACGTTTGTCTGCGGCAGTGTTTTTGCCGTGACCGACGGACGCCCAACAGCCGCCCACCGCGCTTTTCCTCGGGCGGTATGAGTTAAAGGAGCAGAATGATGATATCAGAACTAAAAGGGTATGCGAAAGCGACCCGCATGACCTTCTCTAAGGTCATCGCGCTGATTCTGGCGCTGGCACTGCTTTGCGCCGTCACCGCTTTTGCTGCCGCTCCGTCCGCCTATGTCGTAGACATTTATGACGGTACGGAAATCACAAGAGTAGAGACGACCCATTCGGACGCCTACGAAATTGTGGAACAAGCCGACATTACGCTTAACGAAAAGGACAAATTAGACCTTTCGGAGTTCACTGCCGGCGAAGACAGCGTGATCACGATCTATCGTGCCGCTTCTGTCACCTTTGTAAGCATTACAGGTGAAACGACCGAGCTTGTCGCCGCCGGAACCGTGGCGGACCTGCTCGCGGAGCTCGGGGTAGCGGTGCAAGCTGAACAGCTTGTCAGCGTTCCCGAAGACACGGTGCTGTATGACGGGCTCACCGTGAAAATCACTGACGCATATCATGTTTCCGTCACTGCCGACGGCGTTTCCCAAACGCTGCTAATGGGCGAGGGCACCGTGCAGGATGCGCTCGAGCAAGCAGGCGTCACGATGGACGCGGACGACGAAGTGGAACCCGCTTTGGACGCCGCGCTGTATGATGCCCTCAGCATCACCGTTTACCGTGTTGAATACACGGAGCGCACCGTAACCGAAACGATTGCTTTCCCGAAAGAAACCGTACGGACTTCCGACCTGTATAAAGGTCAAAGCCGCGTCACACAGCAGGGCGTGGACGGTTCCAAGACCGTTACGTATCGGGATAAGATCGTAGACGGCGCCGTTGCTTCTTCCGAAGTCCTGTCCGAGACTGTCCTGCAAGAGGCGGTTTCGCAGATCACGCAGGTCGGCACCAAGCAGAAGCCCGTCAGCATTTCAAGTTTGAAAAACAGCGGTACGCCGATTTCGGAATTGACTGCCCCCGCAACGCTTCAAATCGTTGACGGTGCGCCGACCCAGTATTCCAAGATTATCACGGGCAAGGCCGCCGCTTATACGGCGTCCTCCGGTTCTAAGACAGCGAGCGGCAGAACAGTTAAACCGGGATATATCGCTGTAGATCCCAAACAGATTCCTTACGGGACGGAAATGTGGATCGTCTCGACAGACGGAATCGTATATGGATACGCCATTGCGGCGGATACCGGCGGATTTGTCAAAAAGGGCAAATTTACGGTGGATCTGTTTATGAACACCGAATCCGAATGTATTCAATGGGGTTCGCGCGACGTTGTGATCTATATCCTGTGACCGCGCCCCTAATATGTAAAAACTTGTGACGAAGTACCCCGAGCCGGTCGGCTCGGGGGCATTTTTTTACAGCCGCAGTTTCAGGCTTTTTGCATCGGTTTTTCCGCAAAGCAGCAACACGCTGAAGGCGTATAGAGCTGTGCGGCTGTCAATAGGTTTGGATAAAGTCACGCTGTATTCGCACGGCAGGATCTGTGCGCCGTCAAGCGTTCGCACGACCGACTGCACGCTGATGTGCAGCATATTGCTTTCGGCGCTGGCAACACTTATCGTACTGTGCCGGCTTAATCCAACCGAAAGCATGTTTTCTGTTGCTTCTATACTTTCGGTCGGCTCGAACACAAGAATGCGGTCAAATCGGTTGGATGGAACAACGCGCGGCAAATTTGCACTGCCATCCAAAAGCAAGATCGTCTTTTCAGCTGGAATCTCCCGTACATTATCCGTATAGAAGACTAAAAATTCCGGCGGTACAGCGGAAAAGTCCAGCACGCCGTCTTTTGACAAAAAGAATGCTCCGCCGAAATTCTCAAAGATTCGACAAAGCTCTTTTGCGTTTTGCGCGCTTTCTGTTGTAACAACAGTCGTCATGCCGCTCACCCGTAATTAGTATGGCGGCCGCTTTTGCGCTTATGCGCAATTTTTACGGGAAATGCGGTTCTGATCTTGCACATGGGCGCATAGGTTGCTTTTGCATTTGAAAATTCTTGTGAAAGTTTACAGAAAACGCTTGGAAAGTTCAATGGAATCGATTATAATAAAAGAAATCCAACAAAGGAAGTGTCGCCGTGGCTACCAACTACTCGGTTTCACTGGAACGCATCTTGCGCGAATTCGGCTTTGAAACACTTTATTTGCCGTCGGATGCTTCGGAACTGTACGTAACTTCACAGGATGTTAATCGTCCCGGGCTGCTGCTTGCGGGACGTGATGATTATTTCGACCCGGCGCGCGTGCAGATCCTTGGTCTTTCCGAATTGGAATTCCTAAAGACCCAAACGACGCAGCAGCAGAATGAGGCTTTGGAGCGGCTGACGTCCCGCAAGCCTGCCGTGATTTTGATCACGCGCAATTTGGAATGTCCGGACAATCTGCTCTCGCTTTGTCAAAAATACGGTGTACCGCTGCTGCGGACGGAGGAATCCACCTCCAGCTGTATGTCGGCGATCATCTATTTTCTCGGCACGGAGCTTGCCGAGCGCATCACGCGCCATGGGGTTTTGGTGGAAGTCTACGGCGAAGGTGTATTGATCGTCGGAGACAGCGGCGTCGGCAAAAGCGAGACCGCTATCGAATTGATCAAACGCGGACACCGCCTGATCGCGGATGATGCGGTGGAGATCCGCCGCGTTTCGGCAAAATCTTTGGTCGGTTCTGCGCCGGACAACATTCGTCACTTTATTGAGGTGCGCGGCATCGGCATCATCAATGCGCGCCGCATTTTCGGTATGGGCGCCGTCAAGCTGACGGAAAAGATCAATTTGGTGGTGCAGCTGGAGCCTTGGGATCCCGAAAAGGTTTATGACCGTATGGGGCTCGATAACGAATATACGACCATTATGGGTGTAAAGGTCCCAGTGGCGGTCGTACCCGTTAAGCCCGGACGGAATCTCGCGGTCATCATTGAAGTGGCAGCCATGAATAACCGCCAAAAGAAAATGGGCTATAACGCAGCGCGAGAGCTGCTGCAGCATCTCGGCATTGAAGAGGAAGCCGAGTCGCATGAAGAAAATACGGAATTTTGGCAAAATGATTGATTTGCCTGCAATACAGAACGGAGGAAAAATATATGTATCGAGTCGGGGTAGATCTTGGCGGCACGAATATTGTCGCCGGTGTGGTAGATGAATATTACAAAATCATCGGCAAGGGTAAGCGCAAGACCGCCTGCCCGCGCCCGGCAGGGGAGATCTTAAAGGATATCGCTTTATGTGTGCAGGACGCTGTGCGCACCGCAAAAATCGACATGGAGGACATCGTATCCATTGGCATCGGGACGCCCGGTTCCGTGAACAAGCGCCTCGGGATGATCGAATATGCCAATAATCTCTGTTTCGACAAGGTTCCGGCACGCGATATTCTTTCGAAATACTTTACACAGCCCATCTATTTGGAAAACGATGCCAACTGTGCCGCGCTCGGCGAAGCCGTTGCGGGTGCAGGCGGGAATGTGGATAATTTTGTTGCCATCACGCTCGGCACGGGCGTGGGCAGCGGCATCATCATCAACGGTAAGATCGTCAACGGCTGCAACGACGCAGGCGGCGAAATGGGGCATTCCGTTCTCGTGGTGGACGGCGAACCC
Source organism: uncultured Oscillospiraceae bacterium (assembly GCA_900545625.1). GTDB lineage: Bacteria > Bacillota > Clostridia > Oscillospirales > Acutalibacteraceae > Fimenecus. The sequence goes on from UQZS01000002.1 coordinate 64,205, forward strand.
TGCACCTGCGGCAGACGCGGCTGCTGGGAGGCTTACTCCTCCGCTACGGCGCTTGTGCGGCAGACGCGGCAGGCCATGGAGCAGAACAGGGACTCCGTGATGTGGGAAATCGTAGATCACGACCTGCAAAACGTCAACGGCCGCACCGCGTTTGAGGGGATGCGCCGCGGTGACAGGACCGCGCAGGCGGTGGTGGACACCTACATAAAATATTTGGCGGCAGGCATCACCAACGCGATCAATATTTTCCAACCCGACGTGCTCTGCGTAGGCGGCGGGATCGGCTGTGAAGGCGAGCCGCTCTTGGAGCCTGTGCGCCGCTATGTGGAAAAGGAGCGGTACAGCATCCATTGCGGCAAGCAAACACGCATCTGCTCGGCGGTTTTGGGAAATGATGCGGGCATTATCGGTGCTGCGCTGCTGGACGAATAAACGAAACGGGGGATTGCAGTGTATGACGCGGTCATAGAAGCTGCGCGTAAACACGGGGCTTCCTTTGCGCAAAACGCGCCCATGTCGAAGCTGACCAGTTTTCATACCGGCGGTGCTGCGGCGCTTTTGGTGCAGCCGAACAGCGTTGCGGCTGTTCAGGATATTTTGTCTGCCTGTCGGGAGGAGCATGCTAAGTTTTGCGTTATCGGCAACGGCAGCAATCTGCTTGTATCCGATGCAGGTTTTTCGGGTGTTGTGCTGCGCATCGGTCCGGCTATGGCGGCCATCGAGGATCTTGGAAACGGCAGAATACGCTGCGCTGCAGGCGCTTCTTTAACGGCGCTTTGCAATTTTGCCTGCCGGCTGGGTTTGAGCGGTCTGGAATTTGCGTTTGGGATCCCGGGTACGGCAGGCGGCGCTGCTTACATGAATGCAGGTGCATACGGCGGTGAGATGAAAGACGTCCTCACGGCTTGTACACATATCGCTTCAGATGGCAGCCTCGGAAGCTTTACAGGGAAAGCTCTCGCACTTTCCTACCGCCGCAGTGTATACACTGACAAGGATCTGATCATTACAGGGCTGGAACTGCAGCTGCAGCCGGGCGATCCGAACGTGATTCGTGCTGCTATGGATGAGAATATGCGCAAACGCACCGAAAAGCAGCCGCTTGAATTCCCGAGCGCCGGCAGCACGTTCAAGCGCCCGCAGGGGTATTTTGCCGGTGCGCTGATCGAGCAAAGCGGGCTGAAAGGCGTTTCTGTCGGCGGTGCGCAGGTCAGCGAAAAGCACGCGGGCTTTGTCATCAATACAGGCACCGCGACGACTTCGGATATCCTCTCTTTGATCGAGCTGATCCGGCAGACCGTATGGGAAAAATTCGGCGTACGCTTAGAGCCGGAAGTGAAATATATCGGGGATTGACCCGATTGGTTAGGAAGTATTGCGTATGGAACTTGTAATTGTGACGGGGCTTTCCGGCGCGGGTAAATCGCGCGCGGTGGATGCGCTTGAGGACATCGGCTTTTTCTGCGTGGACAATATGCCGCCGCAGCTGATCCCGACCTTTGTGGAGCTGATCCTCAAATCCAAGGAAAAGCGTTCGCGCGTTGCGCTCGTCGCGGATACCAGGCTCGGCAGTTCGTTTTCCGACCTGTTCGCAGTGCTCGGCGATTTGGAAAACATGAATGTAAAATACAAGATCCTGTTTATCGACGCGGATACGGAAGTGATCGCGCGCCGCTATCAGGAGACGCGCCGCAAGCACCCGCTTGCCGACCAGTTCAGCGTCCCGTCGGTGCGCGATGCGATCGAGCGTGAGCGGGAAATTTTGCTGCCCGCGCGGCAGCGCGCCGATTATATTATCGATACCTCGCAGGTGACGAGTTCACAATTCAAAGAGCGCGTCGCCGCATTGTTTTTGGATAACGCGGACAATGCGCTGAAGATCTCCTGCATATCCTTCGGGTTCAAGCATGGCACGCCGAAAGAGGCGGATCTGGTCTTCGACGTTCGATGCCTCCCGAATCCTTTTTATATTCCGGAACTAAAAGGGCACACCGGGCTTGAAGAACCGGTACGCAATTTTGTCATGAAGTTTGACCAGGCAAAGGGTTTAGAGCGCAGGCTTTTGGACCTTTTGGATTTTCTGCTGCCGCTGTACCGCACGGAGGGAAAAAGCCAGCTGACGATCGCTGTCGGCTGCACGGGCGGCCGACACCGTTCTGTTGTGTTCGCGGAGCTTATCAACAAGCATCTGCTGGAAAACGGGGCTTGCAGCAGTGTGTATCATAGAGATATCTCCAGGTGACGTGCCATGTCGTTCTCTTCGGATCTGAAACAGGAGCTTTTAGGGCTGCAAACCGAAAAACCGTGCTGCCTTTTGGCAGAAAGTTACGGGCTGATGCTGTTTGGCAAGGGTTTTTCGGGTAATGAGATATCGCTTACGACCGAAAACCTCGCTGTGGCGGAGAAATATCGGTATGTCGCCGGCAGGCTTTGCCGCTCTGCGCCGAAGTCGGAAAAAATTTCTGCCAAAAAATACAGGGTTTCCGTGGAAACGCCGGAGGATCGTTTGCGCGTACTGTCTGCGTTCGGCTATGACGGCAAGGAGCGCACGCGCCGCATGAATTGGGGCAACATTACGGATGATTGCTGTATCGGTGCATTTTTGCGCGGTGCGTTTCTTACGTGCGGCACTGTGACCGCACCTGAAAAAAATTACCATTTGGAATTCGTTGTGCCGCATTATAATTTGAGCTTGGATCTTAAAAAGTTTTTGGAGGACAATGAGTTCTTTCCGAAAGAAGTACGTCGGGGCGGGCACTATGTGCTCTATTTTAAAAAGACCGAGGACATTCAAAATCTGATCGGCATCATGGGTGCGTCGCGCTTTGTGATGGAATTTATCGATGTGATCGTATATAAAGATATTCGCAATAACGTCAACCGCCGGCTGAATTTTGAAAGCGCGAATCTCAACAAAACGGTCAATGCAGCCGTGCGGCAGATCGAGCTTTTAGAGAAGCTGCAAAAGAACCCGGCTTATTCGTCTTTGCCCGCCGAATGGCGGGAAATCGCTCAGCTTCGTCTTGCCAACCCGGATTTTTCGCTGCAGCAGATCGGCGACGCCATGCAGCCGCCGATGTCGCGCTCCGGCGTGAATCACCGTCTTCGGCGCATGTGCACCATGGCAGAAGCCCTAAAAGGACAGGGAGGTACAGTATGAAAATCTTAGCGATCGATATCGGCGGCACGGCGATCAAATACGGTACCGTGCTGGGGGATTATACGATCGAGCAAGCTTTTGAGATCCCGACCGAGGCACATCTCGGCGGACCGCACCTGATGCATAAGATCATGGGGATCGTGGATACCTACGCCGCCGAAGTTGACTGTGTCGGCATCAGTACGGCGGGGCAGGTGAACAGCGAGCTCGGGAAAATCATTTTTGCCAGTGAGAATATTCCGAATTATACAGGGATCGAGATCACAAAAACGATCCAGAAAAAGCATCATCTGCCGGTCAGCGTCGAAAATGACGTCAACGCCGCCGCTACCGCGGAAGCCAAATTCGGCGCAGGGCGCGGTTATAGTGATTTTTTGTGTCTGACTTACGGCACGGGCGTCGGCGGTGCCATGTGGATCAACAATAAAATTTATACGGGCACGCACTTCTCCGCCGGTGAATTCGGACATATCGTGACGCACACGGGCGGGAAAAAATGCACCTGCGGCAACAACGGCTGCTATGAAATGTATGCATCCACACGTGCGCTCGTGAACGCCGTTCGAGACGAAACGGGAAAAACGCTCAACGGCCGAGAGATTTTTTCGCCCGAGCATTTTAACAACACAACGGTGCGTGCCGTGATCGATAATTGGATCGATGAGATCATCGGCGGACTGACAACGCTGATCTTTATCTTCAATCCGCCGTGTATCATCCTCGGCGGCGGTATAATGAACGAGGACTACGTGATCTCAGAGATCGACCGCCGCATTCACGCGCGCAACATCCACAGCTTCCGTTCGGTTGCGATCAAACGCGCCGCCATGAAAAATCAGGCGGGGATGCTCGGGGCGGCATACCTTGCAAAGGAAAAGCTTTTAGAGTCCTAAATTATAGCTTTTGCACTTGACAACAGACAGGATTTTTGGTACACTTAGGTGCACTTGTGAGGGAGTAGTCGGCGCTAAAAAAGCGCGGCAAGTCAACATACTGACCGTTTCGGTCTGGCTTTCCTGAAATGACGAGACTCATGCGCGGTGGAATCCGTGCATGAGTCTCTTTTATATTATTCTATACAAAATCGGTTGGGAGATGGATGTATGGAATTCTGGGAGCTCTTCTTGATCGCGGTGGGGCTTTCGATGGATGCGTTTGCCGTTGCGCTGTGCAAAGGCTTGGAAATGCAAAAGCTGCAGCTGCGGCGCGCATGGATCATCGCCGTGTTTTTCGGCGGGTTTCAGGGGCTTATGCCGCTGATCGGCTGGCTGCTCGGCAGGCAGTTCGAGGCATACATAACAAACATTGACCACTGGGTCGCGTTCGTTTTGCTTGCGATCATCGGCGGAAAAATGATCGTAGAATCCTTCAAAAAATCATCGGAAACCGAGGACGCAGGTTCTGCTTTTTCCTATAAGGAGCTGTTTGTGCTCGCGATCGCTACAAGCATCGATGCGCTTGCGGTCGGGATCACGTTCGCCTTCTTACAGGTAAATATCCTGCCGTCCGTGACGCTTATCGCCGTTACAACGCTTCTGCTTTCCTTTGTAGGCGTGCTCATCGGTCAAAAATTCGGTTCAAAGTTCAAGACCAAAGCGGAGCTTGCGGGCGGGATCATTCTTATCGGCATAGGGCTTAAGATCCTGCTGGAGCATCTCGGCGTGATCGGATGAATGCTTCTTAACAAAGCAAGCATATGAAAGCCCGGATCATAAAATATTTCGCAGGTTCGGCGCTTCCGTTTCACGCAGGTGTTGAATGCGATACAGAATTTCATGCAAATATTCTGCGCGCGCTTCAGCGGATTCCGTTTCGGAAAGCTGCCCGAGTGCGCGCATCATAATATCCAGCTCATCTGTCTCGGCGTGCTGGATCAGGATATCCAAATGCTTCTCTGCATTGCTCCAATCTTTTGACAATCGGGCTGCATGCTCCTTCAACTGTTCCGGATCAGCGTTTTCTGTTTCGGCAACCTCAAGCAATAGCAGAACGTCTGATTCCAACCGGTCGCAGATGCGTACAAAACGCCAATAGCCGAAACAGGCGATCGTTACAGCCAACGCTGTGGAGACCACAGCGATTATAACTCGTTTCATTTCTTTTCCGCCTTTTCAATCCAATAATAGTTCCCGCCTCGATCCGCAGTCATGAGCAGAATATGCTCGGCGCGGATCTTGTTTTTTTTCAAAATATTTTCGAGCTTTTGATCCGTCATATCACAGAGTTTAAAATGGGTGTGGATCACTTGCCCGTCACTGATGACAAGACAGGGCATGCCGTTGTCCGCAGGCGTAGTCTTCAGATCCGAATTTTGCGGCGCACGGGATTCGGGTTTTAACAGCACACTCAGGGTACCGTCTGTTTCTACGATGGCGTACTGTACCTCTGATATGTCGAAAATATCCTTTTTGCGCAGCGCTTCCAAAAGATCGTCTACCGTAAAGCGCAGCTGCTTAAGTTGTTTTTGGTCGAGCTTGCCGTTTCGGATTACCATTAGCGGATTCCCCTGTAAAAGCGTGCGCAGCCGGATGCTTTTCATAGAAAGTACGGATACCAGGATCTCCAAACCGATCAGCAGCATGACCGGGATCAATGTGTTGATCAGCGGGGCCTGCGTATCCTGAATGGATACGGCAAGAAATTCGGACAGCAAAAAGGTCAAAACCAGATCTACAGGCTGCAGCTCACCGACCTGCCGTTTACCTAAAATTCGAAATGTCAGCAGTACAAGAACATATAAAATTGCTGTGCGAAACAGAATAATCAACATAGTGTTCACCTTTACCTTTTGAGAATATTGTGCGTGCGGGCGGCAAAAATATAAAAGGTGATTCTATGTGGAACTGGTTGAAAAAGGAAGAAAATCGTGTGACGCGCTCAATCCCGCCCGAGGAGCCGCCGACGCGTGTTTACGCGGAAATTGAAAAAAATATTCTGTATATGAAAGAAAAGCTCGGCGCAAGCTTTGATATTTTATATAAGCAGACGTATATCGGGAAGAACAAAGCGTTTCTTATCATGGATGACGGCATGTGCGACAATCTTTTGGTCACACAGCAGGTTGTCGGCCCGATTATGGAAATGCGCGATATACCCGACGACCCGTCCGAGCAAATGGCATATATCCGCGACCGCATTTCTTCGGGAATTGATCAAAAAGAAAATTACAGCCTTGACGACGCCGTAACGGATGTCGTCTCCGGGCTTGTGATCCTGTTTATAGACGGCGTACCGTTTTGTGAAGCATTTGGCGTGCAGGGATTCCCGAAGCGCGCCATAGATAATGCGCAGACCGAAGTACAGGAACGCGGTGCACAGGAAGCTTTTGTGGAAAGCTTTAAGGACAATGTCGCACTCATTCGCCGCCGTGTGCGGTCACCTGTTGCAAGGTTTGAATTGCAGGAACTCGGTGCAACAAGTAAAACGCGTGTATGTGTCTGTTATTTTGCGGACAGGGCAGACAAGCAGATGATCGATGAGATCAAAAGCCGGCTGAAAAAAGCAAAACTCGATATGGTGCTCGGCGCCGGGTATCTGCGTCCGTTTTTGGAGTCGGATGTGACCGCGATTTTTACGAGCGTCGGTACAACAGAACGCCCGGATATTGCCTGCGCCGAAATGGCGGAGGGCAGAGCAGTTATATTGGTGGACGGCACGCCGTTTGCTATGATCGTACCGTATCTGTTCACAGAGAACTTCCAGTCCATGGACGACTATAACCATAGGCCGTATTATGCGCTTTTTATTCGAGTTTTGAAGTTCTTTTCGTTTCTCATCAGTGTATTTTTGCCGGGGCTTTATGTGGCAGTCTGCACATTTCATCAGGAAATTTTGCCGGCATCCATGCTGTATGATACGGCTGTGCAGGAGAGCATTACACCGCTTCCCGTTATGGCAGAGGCAATATTCATTCACTTTCTGTATGAAATTGTGCGCGAAGCGGGACTTCGTATGCCGAAATCGGTCGGTCATGCCGTCAGCATCGTCGGCGCGCTGGTCATTGGCGACACCGCGGTTTCTGCGGGCTTGATCGCAGCGCCCATGCTGATCGTAGTCGCCATGACGGCGATCAGTTCCTTTGTTGTGTCAAAAATTTACTATCCTGTTTCCGTTCTGCGTTTTGCTTTTATGATCATTGGTGGGTTAGCCGGTTTCTATGGCATTGTGCTGGGCTTTGGTGTTGTGCTTTTTAACATGTGCGCTGTAACTGCATACGGTACGCCCTATGTCGCGCCCTTTTCCCCGATGCATCTCGGCGCTTTGTGGCGGGATTCTTTCTGGAGACTCGGATGGAAAACGCTTGGGAAACGTGAGTTACAGATCCATAGTTTGGAAAAATAATTTGTATACGGGGTGACGCCATGAAAGGCAGCGCAAAAATCGGCGTTTGGCAGCTTTGCTGCGTGCTGCTGTTGTCCAGACTTCTGACAACGCTGACCTTTTCGCCGGTCGGTGCGGAAAGGATAAATTCTTCAGATTATTTTCCCTCCGTGATTTTCGCTGCAATGATGATCCTGCTGTTTTCCGTACCGCTCATACTGCAAAAGCACTATTTCCCGGGAAAAGACATCACGGATATTGCCTATACGGTTTCTCCCTTGCTTTCTAAAGCAAGCAGCATAAGCTATGTATTGTGTTTTTCATTCTTTACGCTGGTTGCCGTAGCAAGGCTGGAAATGTTTGTCGGTACGATCGTGTTTCCGGACAGCGACAGTGCCTTATTTATTATTCTTTGTATTGCTGCCGCTTGCTACGCAGCCACTTTGGGTTTGGAAGCCATCGGGCGTGCCGGCACGATCAGCCTTGTGCTGTTTACGGGTGCATTTGCATTCATTATGATTGCCATGGCGGATAAGGCAGAGACAGTCAATCTTTCTCCGATGTTTTATGACGGTGTTAAGCCGTCGGTTACTGCCGCTCTGGATGCGTCGACACGAACCGTAGAACTTGCTTTCGCTGCTGTTTTGCTCCCGCGCGCCAACGGAAAAGCAGGCAGGGCATTTGCAGTCGGCCTTTTTGCGTTCATATGCTTTACAGAAATGATCTTGTTTTTCGTTTTTGCGGGGTTAGGCGATTTTGCACAGACACAAATGTTCCCGGTACACGCTGTAGCCGTACTTTCCGAATTCAGTGTGTTTCGCCGGTTCGACGTGCTGCTGACAGGCGTTTGGATCCTCTCTGCTTTTATTAAAATCAGCCTGCTTTTATATTTGCAGTCCGAACTGTTGCAAAAATCCTTTTCCCGCAAATGGAATAAACTTTATATCCTGCTTGCAGGGCTTGTGGTTTTGGTGATCCAGGTTTTTTTCGCGGGAACAGTCACAGATTACTATTTCACGACCGGCCTTGCCGTACGCGCCGGATTATATATTGTTTTTGTCGTCGTTGTTCCGAGTGTGATCATAGCAGCAGCACTTATCAAGCGAAAAAGGGGGTGTGTGCATGCGCAAAACGGGTAAATTGTTACTCCTTATTCTGTTGATCGCGCTCCTTTTGAGCAGCTGCGGCACACCTGGCTTGGAATTAAAAAATCGACTGATCGTGCAGGCGATTGGCATTGATGAAACGAAGAACGGTGTGCGTGTCACGCTGCAAACACTCAATACCGAAATGGCGGGCAATCCCAACAGCGGCGCCAATCTCGGAGAGGTAACGCGTTGTCTGACTGTAGAGGGTGCGACCGTTTCGGAAGCCTTATCCAATGCGGCAAAAAGCGAAGGAAAGCAGCCGCTGCTTTCGCAAAACCGATTGATCGTATTCGGCCGTGAGACGGCTCAAAACGGGCTTTATACGCATTTGGACTATTTTGTTCGCAACGCGTCGACGCGCTTGACTGTTCCGGTTGCAGTATCGGATACAACAGCAGAAGAGCTTGTATCCGCAAGTCTCGGCGAAAACGTTTTGACAGCGGACAGCATCACCGATATCTTAGACGGTGCACGTTATAATACGAACATTGTGTCGCAGGCTCTCTACGAATTTGTCAATCAGATTTCCTCGGATCTGACAGATGCTTATATCCCTGTTTTGCGCACAGAAGAAGAGGAGGGAGAGAGCAAAATTTCCATGTACAGTGTCGGCGTCTTTCAAGACGACCGCATGACGTATGAATTGTCTTCGGACGATGTGACTGCGCTTATGCTGTTGACCGATAAAGCGCAAAGCGGATATTTTTCGGTGGAGAACGAGGCGTATGCGGCACAGACCGTTTTGAAAATCAAAAAAGCCGACACAAAGATCCAAAGCGAGATGGTGAACGGAAAAATTTTGTTCAATGTACAAGTCAAGATGACGGTCGATATTTCGGAAACACGTTCCGACACCCCTTTTTCTTTGGATGAGGCATATCTGCTGCAAACCGAAGCCTTAGCGCAGCAGCGTATTTGCGAAATGATTGAAGCTACTGTACGCCGCTGTTTTTTGGAGCAAAACTCAGATCCGTTCGGGTTCGGGCAGCGCTTTTGGCAAAGGCATCCTGCGCAGTTTAAATCAGACATCGTGCATTGGCAAGAAACGCTGCCGACTGTAGAGGTGGAGACCCAAGCGGACGTTTCAGTGGAACGTGTCGGCAACGGCGTGGAAAACCTGTAAGCTGCTCTTGCAAATTTACGCTTTTTTCGGTATGATAAAAGCGGTGATTCGATGTCTGTTTTTGATAAAATTTACGAAACCGTCAAAAAGATCCCGAAAGGCTATGTATCCACTTACGGCGATATCGCCTTTGCCGTCGGGAACCCTCGTTTGGCGCGTGTAGTCGGCTACGCGCTGCACGCCAATCCCGATCCGCAGACCATCAAATGCCATCGCGTGGTCAACCGGTTCGGCAAAGTGTCCGACGCCTTTGTGTTCGGCGGCAAAAACCGACAGATCGAGCTGCTGCGCGAAGAGGGCGTGGCGGTCAGTGACGAAGGATATGTAGACCTGAAAAAATACCGCTGGCAGTTTTTAGAATGATAAAAAACGAGCTTCCCTTCATATACAGGGAAGCTCGTTTGCATTAGAATCATCTTGCTTACAGGATCATTTTACCTTTATCCATATCAAAGCTGAAGTGCTTTTGTATGCCGTTTTCAGTGTAATCGATATCGATTATGCGGCGCGCAGACGACCGGAACTCCGCACGCTGTACCTGAATATCATCTTTTGCGAACGTTTTGAGCAGAAGCTGCATCTGCTGCGCGTTGTAATCGCCGACATTGTCGGAGGTGAACAACACACTCCCGAACAGCTTGTTGACCGTCGCAATGATCTCGCGCTGCTCAAAGGTGCAGTGCATGTTGTTTTCCCGCAGTAGGAAAACATCCGGGTCATTGCGGAACGCACGCCCGTCCAGCGCGCGGCGGAAGATCGTGTTGCCCAGGGTGTTGATCGTGGAAACGTTTTCACGGTGGCTGAAGGTCGGGCAGTTCCAGCGGAGCCCCATATCCGCGCCGATCCGGCAGTATTCCACTTTGCCGAATGCAGGGAAGAGGGGAACGCCGCAGCCGAGGATCTGTTTATCGCCGACGCATTCACGCAGAAAATCCATTGCCTCGCACATCAGCTGGCCACGGGTTTTGCCGTGGTTCGGAATGATCGCGGCTGCATACAGGAAATCGAGCTTAACGAGATCGTAGCCCCAATCGTTGAGGATTACGTCAAAAAAGTGGCGGATATATTCGCGTGCTTCCGGGTGCTCAATATCCAGCGCGTAAAAGCCGCCCCAATTCAATCCGCAGCGCACAGGCTTGCCGTTCGGATGACGGATGATCCAATCCGGATGTGCCTTTGCGACTTCAGACATGTACTGCGCACCGAAGGGTGCCAGCCAGAGACCTGCCTGCATCCCTTTTTGATGGATCTTGTCTGCAATCAATTTCATCCCGCAGGGGAACTTTTTCTGGTCGACGGAAAGCCAGTCGCCGACATTCGTTTGGTAGCCGTCGTCGATCTGGAAAATATCAATATCCGCGTCCACCTTGGATAACGCTTCGAGGTCGTCGGTCACGATCTTCTCGTTGATATTTGGATAATAGTTGTACCAGGTGGTGTAACCGTTGCGAACGGGCGCGGTTGCTTTGGGAATTCCGAGCAGCGTAAACCAGCGGTCAAAGACCTCGTCCATGGTGCCCTGCAGATTCACAATATCGAGCACATCGTATTCCCCGTCGATCGCGATGCCGTCCAGATCCTTTTCCACGGTGATCGTATTTTCCGGGCAGTTGAAACGGAAAACCGTGTAACCTGTACGCTCGCAAAGCGAAGCAAACAGGTCATACTGTTCGTTTCTACGCACATAGGCGTAAGAAAAGCCGTGAAAATACCCGGGCTTCGTACCGTATTTCGTGAAGGTATAGTCGCCGGAGGAACGGAACGACGAAGCCATGATAAAGGGCTTAAAATACGGCTGCAAGTAAGAAGGCTTATCGTCCGCGAACAGTTCGCGGCAGTCCGTCCAGGACTGATAACCGTTCAAAAAAAGCCTGTCATCACGATCAAACGTATAGGGAATGGTGATTTGCAGCTTGTGGATGCGCACGGGGATAGGTGTCTGCATGGTGAGCTTGATGTGATCGCGAAACGCCTTGCAGTGCATACGGAAATGCTCGGTTTCAAACAGGTTGGTCACATAGGTGGTTTTTGCGACCTGATATTCGACAAACAGCTTAAATTTTTCCATGATAACCTCCGCAAAGAGAATTGTAACCAAAGTATACCATAAAACGTCGTGGAATGCACCCAAATTTATTTCCTGTTTTTTGTTGATTTTGCAGCAGGCTTGCAGTAAAATAACTTCAATAAGCTTAGCGAGGTGTTTTATGCAGTATTCGGAGCGCTATAACGAATGGCTTTTGTTTGATGACGAAACCAAACAGGAGCTTTTAAAGATCACGGATGAAAAGGAATTAGAGGATCGTTTCTATAAAGATTTGGAATTCGGCACCGGTGGTTTGCGCGGCATTATGGGCGCAGGGCCGAACCGCATGAATTCCTATACGGTCGCAAAGGCGACGCTTGGGCTGGCTGTTTATCTGCTTGCGCATTTTGACGGGGAAAAGCACGTTGCCATCGCCTATGATTCAAGGCGAAATTCACGTGTGTTTGCCGAATGTGCGGCGCAGGTGCTGGCCGCTAAGGGCATCACGGTGCATCTGTTCCGCGAGATCACGCCGACACCCGTATTGTCTTTTGCCGTTCGGTATCTGCACTGCTGCGCAGGGATTGTGATCACGGCAAGCCACAACCCCAAGGAATATAACGGCTACAAGGTCTATGACGAGCACGGCTGCCAGCTTGTACCCGCCCTTGCAAACGAGGTCATAGCCTGTGTCAATGCGGTTAAAGACCTTCGAGCAGTGCCGCGTCTGGACTTTGAAGTCGCGAAATCCAGCGGGCTTGTGCGCTTCATCAGCCCCGAGGTGCTCGACGCCTTTTTGGACGCCGTAAAAACACAGTCGCTCTATACGGAAAGCCATGACATCAAGGTGGTCTATACACCGCTGCACGGTACAGGGAATATCCCCGTGCGGCGCATCCTCGCGGATTATGATGTTTCCGTCGTGCCTGAGCAGGAAATGCCGGACGGCGACTTTTCCACCGTGCGTTCTCCGAACCCGGAAGAGCGCGACGCACTGACCCTCGCGCTCGAACAGGCGCGTAAAGAACAGGCGGATCTGGTGCTCGGCACAGATCCCGACTGTGACCGCGTGGGCATCGCGGTACGCCACGACGGCGACTATGTGCAGCTCACGGGCAACCAGGTCGGCGCACTGCTTGCCGATTTTATTCTGCGCTTTAAGAAGGACACCCTGCGTCCGGGCGCGGCACTTGTGAAAACCATTGTGACCAACGACCTCGGCGCAAATATCGGCCGCAAATACGGTCTGGAGATCGTGGAAACGCTTACGGGATTTAAATATATCGGCGATCAGATCACGAAGTTTGAACAAAGCAGCGATCGTTATTTTGTTTTTGGTTATGAGGAAAGCTACGGGTATCTTGCGGGCACGCATGCACGCGATAAAGATGCCGTTGTCGCCTCCATGCTCATATGCGAAATGACGTCTTATCATAAAGTGAACGGCAGAACGCTGGTAGACGCGCTGGAGGCGCTTTACGCCGAATACGGCTATTATTTAGACGCGCTGGATTCCGTAACGCTCAAGGGTAAAGACGGCGCGAGCCGCATTCGTTCGATCATGCAGGCGTTCCGTGAAGCAGGGGCGGCTGCCTTTGATGGGGTGCGCGAAGTTTTGGATTATTCGGTCGGCATCGGCGAGCTTCCGAAAGAAAACGTTCTGAAATACCTGTTTGAGGACGAAAGCTGGCTTGCGATCCGCCCGTCGGGCACGGAACCGAAGCTGAAAATATATTATTCCGTTCGCGGGACAGACAAAGCGGCGGCGCAAGCGGGTTTGGACACTTTGCGTGCTGCAATTCGTGAGGCGATAGGGGAATGAGTATAGAACAATATATCGAAACCGTTATTCGCCCAAAGATCCAAGGGGACGGCGGCGAGGTGCGCTTTGCGGAACGCCGCGGCGACGAACTGACGCTCGTGTTTCAGGGCGAGTGCTCCAAATGTCTGATCTTGGACCGCTGTGTGCATTGGATCGAGGCGGAGATCCAAAAGGATCTCGGGGAACGGGTATCCGTGCGCGCGATTCGTAAAAAGCCGTTTTTCTGGGACACGTAAGGAGGTAGCTATGGCACATATACAAGTCGTCCGCCGCAGTATGCGTCCCGAGGAGTGGACAAGGCTTCGTTTCGGCTGGCTGAAACGACATATTTATAAAAAGAAATATGAGATCAAAACACTTCAGATCCGCGAGGCGCGGCAGATCTCGGAGATGGAATTTGAATATTATTCCGACGATTACGCTCCGCTTTGCAAGGGGGACATGTATTTTACCCCCGACGGCACGGCGTTTATCCGCGGGGACGTTGTCATCCCCGATGATTATCGCGGTGAAGAACTTTGGTTGACGCTTAAAACCGCAGCAGAGATCATTGTCAAAGTCAACGGCAAATATATTGGCGGCGTAGACCCGAACCGCGAGCGCATTTTGCTTACGCCCTATCTTGCGCCGAACACGGAAAAGCTGCATTTTGAGATGCAGGGGTATAACCGTTCCAAGCCCGACGACGAGCGCAATCCGGAATCGCTTTCCGTGCGCGGTTGTCGTCAGATTTTTGAGGGCGCATATCTTGCCGTGGTCGATCATGCCGTGCAGGATCTCGTCTACGATTTGGAGCTGTTTTTAAACATCGCGGACTGCGATTTGTTTTCGGAAGATTACCGTGCCTTTCTCAACCGCGAGCTGAACAACGCCCTCAATTTCATCGATTTTGAGGACGACACGCTGCCCGGGCTTGCGGATGCGAAACGGTATGTGGACGAGTTCATCTACGCAAACGATGACTATAAGGGCAGCGGCGACGTGGCGCTGCTGGCGCACTCGCATCTGGATATTGCCTACTATTGGCGGCGCATCCATGCCGTGCAGAAAAATTTGCGCACGGTGCTTATCCAACTGCGTTTGATGGACCGTTATCCGGAGTTCAAGTATACGCACACACAGGCGTTTACCTATGAAACGCTGGAAAAATATTATCCCGAAGTGTTTGAAGAACTCAAAGCACGCATTGCCGAAGGGCGGTTTGAGCCTGTAGGTGCAATGTACGTAGAGCCTGACTGCAATATTCCCGCAGCGGAAAGCCTTATTCGCCAGTGTCTGTACGGACAAAACTATTTCCGCGAAAAATTCGGGAAAACGGTAAACAACTGCTGGCTGCCGGACGTATTCGGCAACAGCTGGATCTTGCCGCAGATCCTCAAGAAAAGCGGTGTGGACTATTTTGTCTCTAACAAAATGTCCACGTGGAACGATACAAACCGTTTTCCGCACAACAACTTTATCTGGCGCGGGATAGACGGCAGCGAGGTTTATGCCTGCGTGCCGCCGACGCACTTCATCACGTGGAACATGCCTTCTCAGATCCAGGAGAATTGGGAAGCGTATCAGGACAAAAACACGGGCGGACAGACGCTTTCCATGTTCGGCTACGGCGACGGCGGCAGCGGTTGTACGGAGGAAATGCTGGAGCTTATGCGCCGCTTTGAAAAAGTCTCCGTGATGCCGAAAACCGAGCATGTGGGTGCGCAGGAATTTTTGGAAAAGAATTTAAAGGGTAACCGTAAACTCGCCAAATGGGACGGCGAGTTGTATCTGGAAATGCACCGGGGCACATTCACAACGAAAGCGGAGATCAAAAAAGCGAACCGCCGGTTGGAGTATAAGCTTCGTGAAGCGGAAATCATATCTACTTTGCGCGCGCTCGGCGGCGAGCCGTACCCGGCTGAGGCGTTGAGGGACTGCTGGAAGAAATTGCTGATCAATCAGTTCCACGACATTCTGCCCGGCAGCCATATCACGCCTGTTTATCGCGATACCATGGCGGATTATGCAGAGATCGACGAAAAACTCGATGCGATCATTGGTTGTGGTGATCAGTATTTCAATTCCCTGAACTTCCCGCGGACACAACTGACCTTTATCGAAAATAAAAACGGCGACAGCACGCGGTACGGCAAAAAAGGGTATTGGTGTCTCCCGAACCTTCCCGCGCTCGGGCACGGCGAGATCCGCCGCAGCGTCGGTACGGCGGAGGAATGGTGCTTTGTCGGCGAACGGGTAGAAACACCGTTTTACGTTGTCGATTTCGCTGAAGACGGTAGCATTCGCAGTCTGTATGATAAGGATCTGTCACGCGAGTGGACAGACGGTGCGTTCAACGAACTTTGCGTGTATGAGGATAAGCCCGGCGTGTATGACGCATGGGACATCCTACCGAATTACAAGGACCGGCGCGTAGCGGTCGAGGTCGCAGTGCCGCTGCACCTGACCGAAAAGAACGACGAGGTCGCCGTATTTGAAACGGAGCTAAAAATCGGGCAAAGCTCCTGGAAACGGCTGATCCGCTTGTTCCGCCTTTCCCGCGGCATCGAAGTGGAAAATGTCGTGGACTGGCGGGAAAAGCACAGGCTTGCAAAGGCGGAGTTTTCCTGCAATGTACTTGCGCGGGAAGCCATTTGCGACATTGGCGCAGGCTTTATCCGCCGCGAGACGCACAAGAATACAAGCTGGCAGCAGGCGCGTTTTGAGGTCTGTCACCACAAATGGTGCGACCTTGCCGAAACGGACGGCGGTATTGCGATCTTGAACGATTGCAAATACGGCGTTGGCTTTGATGAAAATAAAATTTCGCTAAGCCTTTTGCGCGCGACGATCCGCCCCGATCCGACAAGTGACATGGGTATGCATCGTTTCTGCTACATGATCCTGCCGCATGCTGGGAATGCGGTGTCGGCACATATCAACCGCATTGCGCTTGAATACAACATCCCGATCGTGAAAGCCGACGTATCATGCCAGAACACCTTCCCCGGGCTGTTTTTGCAGGCAATGAAGCTTTCTGAGAACGGCAAAATGGTGGTCGTCCGCCTGACCGAGACCGAGGGGCACCGCGGTATGCTGCGCTTGCCGAAAAAGGTTCGTGTTTTGAATATACTGGAGGATGAAGAAGGCGAGTCCGATTGCATCGCATATAAACCCTTTGAGATCTTGACGATCGGCATCCCGCTGGAATAAGCATATAAGAAAACCGCGGAAAGCCTGTGCTTTCCGCGGTTTTTAGCTTGATCTGCAAAATTATAAAATATAGACGCCGGAATCCAGCTGGACAATCTCCTTGCCGCAGGTACGCACATAGCGGCGAACGGGTTCGTCAAATGTACGGAAATCACGTACGGAATAATCTTTCAAATTGACCGTGCGGATTTTGTATGAGCCTGCATTACAGACAAACAATTCATTTCCGTACTTGGAAAGGGAAACCGGCCGGCTGAATGCTGCGGAATTTTCACCGCCGATGCGCATATAAAACTTTTTGTGTGCAACGGAATAACTGATGATCGCATTCTGGTCGGGCACAGTGCACCAGATCTGGTTCCCATCGGAGGCGACATCCTGTACGGGACAGTCATGGTAGAGCAGATCGCCTGCCCAAATGGGCTTCCCTTCATAATCGAAAACGCCGGTCTCGCCCGTGGGGTAGACGATCACTGTCCCGTTCCCGGAAAAGCTGTCCGCATCACAGTTGAGATAATCACCGACCTCATCGACAATGCGTTGGTAGCCGTTTCCAAACTTGTTGAGCATGTACACACTTCTGGTCACGGGCGCATTACGCATCTTTTCCATATCAAAGCCGTAAAATGTAACTTTGCATTTATCATCCGGTAAAATTTCTTTTCTTGGGAACAGGATCCCGCAGGAAAAAGGAATAAGGTCAATAATTTCGATTTTTTCAAAGTCAAGGATTTTCTTCATGTTTCTCACCGAATATATATAAAAAGCAGAAAATTTAAGTATTTCTTATTTATTCTACTAAATTTTTTATATTCGGTCAACCGTTTGCAGTTATTTTTGCAAAGTTTTAGAAATTTTCAGGCTTTTTTGCAGTTGTCGGATGCATCGGCACTCTGTATCATCACAGGTATCCCTGTGTTTGCAGCAGATGGCATAAGTGCCGTCCTCATAATGGTGTTCCTCCAAAAGTACGTTTTGATTTTTGGATACACAAAACTGCTCGTACGTTACGATCGCTTTTCGCATAAGATCCCTCCGCAAATTTGTCTCATTTAAGTATATTCCTTAAAAAAAGAAATAAACAATCGGAATAAATCATTTTTCGCCTTTCATAAAATGTACAAAACACACGGGAGACGATTGAATTGACAGGATGGATCTATGTCGCGCTGGGACTCTGCGGCGCATGTGTTTTGATCGCTATGATACGCAGCGGGCGGTTTGTTTCTGCACTGTTATTGACCATCGTGCAGGGCGCAGCGGCATTTTTTGCTGCAAACTTTGTCGGAGAATTTTTCGGCGTTTCACTCCCGTTAAATCTGCCGAGTCTGGCCGTTGCCGCGCTCGGCGGTACGCCGGGCGTGATCCTGCTGCTGCTCGTGCAAACGATCTGCCGGCTGCCGTAGCTTAATCTTGGATAAAAACAGACGCTGTGAGGGTTTCCTCACAGCGTCTGTTTACATTTGCTTTTATTCTTCAGAAGGCAAAACGCCGGACTGCATATCCGTCAGCGTCTCGCAGATGCCAAGCGCGATTGCCTGCGCGTACGCGTCTAAATTCTCATCAAACAAAGCGTTGTCCTCGTCGCTGGTCACAAACCCAGCTTCCACAAGGCAGCTGGGCATTTTTGTGTGGGCGTTTACATAATAGTTGCCGTCGGGATTGTGGACATATCCCGTTTTTACACCGCGGTTTTCGGAAATGCCGACGCCTTCCATTTGAAACAAAATGTTTTCCGCCAGCGCCCAATCGATTTTGCCCGGCGTATTCTGAACCCAGATCTCCACGCCTTTTCCGCTTTCGGCGCTGTTTCGGTGCAGGGCTACGAACAGCGTACAGTTGCGGCGGTTGGCATAGTCGCATCGTTCCTGAAGCGAAAGAAAGGTGTCGTCCGAACGAGTCATATATACTTTAACGCCTTTTTCCTCTAAGGCATCCCGTACAAGCAGAGCAAGGCGCAGGTTGTCGTCTTTTTCGCAGCGTTCGCCGTTTACGGCGCCGACATCGTGCGCGCCGTGCCCAGCGTCAAGACAAACGGATATTTCCTCTTTCTGTGATTGCCAATATACCGCTGTGACACAGAACAGCACAAGCACTGCCGAAAAACAACCGATAAGCAGCAGCCACAGTATTCTTTTTGACTTTATTTTCAACCGTTTTCGCATCCGCATCACCGCGTTCAATATAGCACAAATCCGTACCGTTTGCAATGTCTTGCCGATGCAATAGTATGTACGCTTTTTTGGACTTATGCTGTTGTGCGCGGTTGTCAAACGTGTAGCCCTGTGGTAAAATATTTCGGAAAGGAGGCGGGCTTATGCTTCGCTTTTTACTTGGCAGAAACGGCAGCGGGAAAACCAAGTATGTTCGCGACACGCTGGCAGATCGGTTGCAGGCGGGGGAAAAGGGATTTATCCTGCTTGTTCCCGAGCAGTTTTCTTATGCGTCGGAACGCGCCATGCTCGCACGCGTGGGCGCAAAGCATATGCAGGAGCTTGAAATCCTCAGTTTTACCCGCCTTGCCGAAACCGTGCTGGAAAACGAGCCTTCTTCCGCAAAACCAGAGATAGACGACGGTATGCGTGCAGTGCTGATGCGTCTGGCGCTTGATGCGCTGGGTGAGCACACACGCATATACAGACGTTATGCAAAGCGGCCGAACCTTTTACACACACTCGTCGCGTTCGCCAAAGAGCTCAAGCAATGTGCTGTATCCGTCCCTGAGTTGCAGGCAGCGGGTGAGCACTTGGAAAACGGTGCACTGAAAGAAAAGGTTTCGGAGCTTTCCTTACTTGTGCAGATGTATGAAGCACTTTTGCACGAACGCTTTGACGATGACACGGACATGCTTACGAGACTGACGGATGCGATTTTGACCGGGTCGTATTTCTCGGATAAAACCGTATTTGTAGATGCATTTGCCGGTTTTACAAAACAGGAGCGTAACGTGCTTGAAGCGTTGATGCGCGTCTGCCGCAACGTATATATTACGCTCTGTCTGCCGAAGCCGGATGACGGAGAAGAAATCAACGCTTGTGTTTTTGACAATATCGAGCGAGAAATGCAAATGCTCAAAGCGGCAGCCGCGCGGCAATCCGTACAGGTGGCAAAGCCAATTTGGTTTTCCGCTGCAAAGGACAGTAAACCGGCGGCCCTTTTGCATTTGGAATACAATCTGTATTGTTGTACGAAAAAACCCTTTCCCGAAAAGATCGACTGTATTTCGCTTTGTGCCGCGCCAAACCGCGCACAGGAAAGCGATTATGTGGCGCGGCAGATCTGCGTGCTTTTGCGGGACTATGGTTTTCGCGCGCGTGATATTGCCGTGATCCAACGGCGAAAAGACACGTATGACACGGCGCTTCGCGCTGCATTTCGTAAGTATGGTGTGCCGTACTTTGAAGATCGTCGCCAGCCGGTCGCTGCGCAGCCTTTGATGCAGTTTACCGACTGTTTGCTTGGCATGACCGCAAAGGGGATCTCCACAGAAGCGCTGCTTCGCTATTTGAAAACGGGGCTTTGCGGGCTGACCGCTGAGGAAATCGCCGCTTTGGAAAGCTATACGGTGCTGTGGAGCATTGAACGTGCACAATGGAGAACCGATTTCACGGAGAATCCGTCCGGTCTGGGTGTTGCCATGCAGGACGGCGACGCGGAGCGTCTGCAATATCTTAATGAATTGCGACAGCGTGCCGTTGTGCCCGTTCTGCATTTCAGGAAAGCCTTTGCCGAGGGCGACGGCGCCGCCAAAGCGCGGGCACTTTATGATTTTCTGATACGCATGGAAGTACCCGCTGCGCTTAAAAAACTCGCAAAAGAACTGTTGGATGCTGAATTTTACGAACTCGCAGAGCAGCAGAACACGGTTTGGGAATTGCTTATGCAAATGCTCGATTCGCTTGCTGCAGCTTGTGGGCCGGGGGAGATCACGCCAGCTCGATTTTATGAATTGTTCCGTATTCTGCTGGACAGCGCCGATATCGGGCAGCTGCCGCAGGGTTTGGATACGGTGACTGTCGGTACGGCAGACCGTATCCGAATAGATGCGCCGCGCGTTGTATTCGTCATCGGCGCAAATGACGAGGTTTTCCCTGAAAACCCGCCGACCGACGGCGTTTTAAGTGACGCGGACAGAAAAACGCTGTCTGCCCTCGGTGTAGAACTTTCGGATACAGCGGAATATAAAACGGTGGACGAACGCAGCTTTGTGTACGATACGCTCACCCTCCCGCGCGAACGGCTGTACGTTTCGTGGTCGGTTGCTGATTTTCACGGCGGTTCTTTGCGACCGTCTTCACTCGTGCGGGAAATTCAGGATATTTTTCCTTCCATGTGTGTAAAGGATGATGCACTGACCGCCCCGATCGATCGCGTGCAAAGCCCTGCCGCCGCTTTCGAGACCCTTGCAGAGGAATTCTTACAGCATGACACGCTTTCCGAAACGCTGCGCGCGTATTTCCGAGACGATCCTGCTTTTGCTGCCCGGCTTTCCGCGCTGGAGCGAACCGTTTCCGACAGGCAAGCTGCGTTTTCTGACCCAACGGTTTCCGAAAAGCTGTTCGGAAAGGATATGGTCATTTCCGCTTCGCGCGCGGAGACCTATTATAAATGTCCTTTCTCCTATTTCTGCAAATATGGTTTGAAACTCAAACCGCTGAAAAAGGCAGAACTTGACCCCGCGCAAAGCGGTACGGTCATCCACTATTGCCTTGAAAACGTGCTTTCCTGTTATGACAGGGACACGCTTGCCGCCATGTCTCCCGAACAACTGCGAGCGGCCGTGAAAGAAACTCTCTCCGAATACGCCGAAAGCCGACTCGGTGGGCTTGATGGGAAGGATGCGCGTTTTGCGCGCATGTTGGATCGTCTCACGGACACAGTAGCAGATGTTCTGCAGCGGCTTGTCTGTGAATTTGCGGTCAGCGATTTTGTGCCGGCCGCTTTTGAGCTTTCAATCGCTCCGGACGGTGAGATTGCGCCCTACCGCCTCCCGCTTGACAACGGCGGTTCGCTTCGCATTGTTGGCTCTGTAGACCGTGTGGATACCATGAAAAAAAAGGGGAAGACGTATTTGCGTGTCGTTGACTACAAATCCGGCGGCAAGACCTTTGATCTTTCTGAGGTACTGTCGGGCTTAAATATGCAAATGCTCATTTATTTGTATGCCATTCAGGAAAACGGGACGGAAAAATTTGGCGAGATCGTGCCGTCCGGCGTGCTGTACCTGCCTGCAAAATCCGTGGAGGACAAACTTGAACGCAATGCTGACGAAGCAGAGATCGAGAAAGCCAGGCTGCAAAACAGCCGCATGAACGGCGTGGTGCTTGATGACACGGATGTGATCCTCGGTATGGACCGCGACGTTTCCGCCCGCTTTATACCGGTCAGCGCTCGCGGCGAACAATTTGTGGGGAAGCTTTTGGACCGCCCGGAATTTGATGCTCTGAAAAATAAGGTCAATGATAATCTGTGCAGTATGGCCTTGTCTCTGCAAAACGGGCGTATACCTATTCTGCCCGCCGTGCAAAACGGCAAAAATATTGCCTGCTCTTACTGCGATTACGCTTGTGTCTGCGGCTATGAAGCCGGGGATGACGCACGCGACCTGATTCATTACGGCAAGTTTGACGATGTGAAAAAATTGCTGAAAGGGGAGGAACAGGGATGAGTACCGTTCGAACTTGGACACCAGAACAGCAAAACGCCATATCTGCGCGCGGCGGCGGGCTGCTCGTCTCTGCGGCCGCGGGCTCCGGCAAGACGGCAGTGCTTGTTGAACGCGTGATCCGCTTAGTCTGTGACGAGACCGCGCCGTGCCCGCTTGACCGGCTGCTTGTCGTGACCTTTACTAAGGCGGCGGCTTCTGAGATGCGCGAGCGTATCGGAAAGGCACTGGAAGCGGAGCTTGCAAAAAAACCGAACAGCACATATTTGCTGCGGCAGCAGATGCTGCTTCCTTCTGCGCAGATCTGCACCATGGACAGCTTTTGCAGCACACTTGTCAAGACTTATTTTCATGAGGCGGCCATGTCGCCGGATTTTCGTATTCTGGATGACAGCGAACGCCGTGCTATGGAGGAGGAGACCGCTCAAAGCTGTCTGCAAATGCTTTATGAGAACAACAGTCCTGCTTTTCAAATGCTTTCTGGTCTTCTGACGCAGGGCGCAAATGACCGACAGCTTACGGATGCGGTTTTAGACTTATACCGCTATGCGCAGGCTTATCCGGATCCTGAGATTTGGCTGCAAAGCATCCCGTCTTTTTATGATGAGAAAACGCCGCTTGCCGAAAGCGCTTGGGGGAAACGGATCCTTGAGAGTGCAGCGGTTCGCGTTCGAGACTGTGTGCGGTTATTAAAAAAAGCCCTACAGCTTTTGGAGATGGAGCCGCCGCTTTCTGACGCTTATGCACCTGCGCTGCAATCGGACCTCTTTTTCGCACAAAAGCTGCTGGATGCTGTTTGTACGCCCGACTGGGACACAGCGAAGCGCTTAGCTGAATCTTATACGGCCGAAGCTTTTCACCGTGCACCAAAAGGATATACGGGCAACCGAACCAAAGAGATCGTTGCTGCATTGCGCAAAAAGGTGAAAAACAATTTCGCAAAACTGCAAGACCTGTTCCCGGCGACAGAGACGGAGCATCGGGAAGATATGCGCACCCTGCGCCCGATGGTGCAGGTGCTCATTGATGCAGTTTTAGATTTTTCTGCACAGCTTTTGGAAGCCAAGCGCTCAGAAAATGCCTATGACTTCAGCGATATTTCACACACGGCACTGCGCCTGCTCGTGGAGAGGAACGCAGACGGCTGCGTTTCGCGCACGCCGTTAGCTGATTCGTTGCGCACACAGTACAAAGAGATCCTTCTCGACGAATATCAGGATACAAATGAGGCGCAGGAGCTGCTTTTTACGGCGCTCTCCGACAATGAACAGAACCTGTTTTGCGTCGGCGATGTAAAACAAAGCATTTACGGGTTCCGTCTTGCCATGCCTGAGATCTTTCTGCGGCGCAGAGCAGCGAGCGCAGATTATGACGGCATACATTTTCCTGCACGCATCACGCTCGGGAATAACTTTCGTTCCCGTAAAACGGTGGCAAACGGCATCAACTACTTATTTGAACAGTTAATGACCGAAGAGACCTGTGGTGTGGAATACGGTGAGACGGAGCGTTTATATGCCTCTGCAGCTTATGATTCGGCAGAAGACACCCCTGTAGAGCTGCATTTGCTGTCCGAAAGCGCCGGAAGGGCGGATCGTATTTCGCCTGAGGCGATCCATATTGCACAGTGTATTCGAACCATGATCGCCGATAAGACGCCCGTCTCGAATGGGAACGGCGGCACCCGACCCGTGCGCTATGGGGATATCTGCATCCTGATGCGCTCGCTTACGGGCGGCGAACAATATTTTGATGCGCTCGAGGAGGCGGGCATTCCGGCGTTTTATCAAAAAAAAGGCGGCTTTTTTGCCATGCGGGAAATTCGCATCCTGGTTTCTCTTCTGAAAGTGCTCAACAATCCGTATGAGGATGTTCCGTTGTGCGCCTGTCTGTTTTCGCCGATCTGGGGTTTTACGCCCGACGAGCTTGCAGAAATCAAAATGCTCTCGCATGATGAGCCTTTGTTTTGTAAGCTTTCACGTGCGGATCTGGACAAGTGCCGCAGATTTTTGGCGGATTATCGTGAACTGCATGCACTTTCCACTGTGCTTACCCCCGCAGCGCTGCTGCGCAGCATTTATGAGACGACCGGCTTTCAAGCGATCGTCGGTGCAATGCCGGGTGGTGAAAACCGAAAACTGAATTTACAGCTTTTGCTGCGCTATGCGGAAAGCTATGCCGAAATCGGGAATAACAGCCTTTCCGGATTCTTGCGGTACTTGGATCGTATGCAAGCTAATGAAGCAAATGTTGAGGCGGCAACGGGCGTTTCCGAATATGCCGACGTTGTGCGTATTATGACGATCCACAAGAGCAAAGGTTTGGAGTTCCCGGTGGTATTTCTTGCAAAATGCGGCGCAGCATTCAACGTCTCCGACCAAAGGAAGCCGCTGCTGATCCACCCGAAGCTGAAACTCGGATTGAAAATATATGATCCGAAAGAGCGGCGTAGTTTTCCGTCCGTTCCGTATGTGGCGGCAAAACTCGGCATAGAGGCGGATGCACAGGCAGAGGAGCTGCGTGTGCTGTATGTTGCGCTGACACGTGCTAAAGAACGGCTGATCCTTGTAGGTTCCGGTAATGGGCAAACCAGCACAGCCCGCATCGCTCAAAAAGCGGCGGAGGATGTGCTCGGCGAGACTGGTGTTTCGACTGCATATGTGCAAAGCATGAAAAACTATCTTTCCTGGATCTGCGCCGCATATATGAAGCACCCTGACGCCCAAGCGCTGCGCACACTGGCAGATTATACAGGGGAAAAAGAGGCGAAGGGCGAATTCCGTTTGCGTGTCATCGTGCCGCAAGAATCAGTGCAGGAAGTGCCATCCGTGGAAACAACGCCGATTTGTGCAAAAGCGGATCCTGTGCTTATGCAGACGATTAAAGAAAGAATCGAATATGTTTATCCTTTTCTGCCTTTGCGTGCCTGCCCGGCAAAAATCAGCGCTTCTGCACTCAACGCGCGCGACGACGCGTTTTCCTT
>UQZS01000003.1 GCA_900545625.1 uncultured Oscillospiraceae bacterium
AGTAACGGTCTTGAAAAGCACCCGAAGCTACGCTTTCCGGGCTTTGACGAGCCGTGGAATGAATCAAAGTTATCAGCGTGTTTTGCAAAGAACATAAAGAAAAATACGGATGGGAGCATTTCCAATGTAATTTGCAACTCCGCAAAGATGGGGCTTATCCCCCAGCGTGATTACTTCGATAAAGACAT
Source organism: uncultured Oscillospiraceae bacterium (assembly GCA_900545625.1). Lineage (GTDB taxonomy): Bacteria > Bacillota > Clostridia > Oscillospirales > Acutalibacteraceae > Fimenecus. The sequence continues at coordinate 189 of UQZS01000003.1, forward strand.
TGCAAACAGTGATAACACCAGCGGGTACTACATAATTGAACGTGATGACTTTGTTTACAATCCAAGAAAGTCATCCGATGCGCCATACGGGCCTATAAGCCGATATACTTATTCAGAGGCGGGGATTGTTTCGCCGCTCTATCTCTGTTTTCGAGCCAAAGGAAATGTAGACTCAAACTTTTTTGAGTGGTATTTCCGTTCATCCGCATGGCATCGCTATATTTATATGACAGGTGATAGTGGCGCACGGCATGACAGAGTTAGTATTAAAGACACAGATTTTTTCGCAATGCCGATCCGTTATCCCTCTACCACCGAGCAAGAAAAAATTGCGTCATTCTTGACAGCTATTGAAGAGCGAATCAGCTCTCAACAACTTCTTGTGGACAACCTCAAGAAGTATAAAAGAGGTGCAGTAGACGCGATTCTATCAAGAAAACTCATAATTCACAAGACCTCTCCTTGGAGCGAGATGAAAATATCCGATCTATTCTCACCGATTAGTGAGAAGGGACATGGAGAACTCACAGTTCTTACCATTGTACAAGGCATCGGTACTCAACCTCGTGACAGTGTGGATCGTAGAATATCCTATGACAAGTCAACAACGAACACATACAAACGAGTATGTAAAAATGATTTTATACTCCACTTGCGCTCTTTTGAAGGAGGATTGGAAATTGCAAATAGTGAAGGAATAGTTAGTCCGGCTTATACGATTCTTCGAGCGAAAAGAGAGATCGTCCCTATGTTTTACTATGCCTATTTTCGTTCCTATTGGTTTATAAGCAACAAGCTGCGAATCGCTGTTGAAGGCATACGGGACGGAAAATCTATCAACATGGACACATTTTGGAACATATTAGTTCCATGTCCTTCTATTGAAGAGCAGCACTATATAGCGGAATATCTGCACCACTTAGATGCGAGAACAAGTAAAGAAGAGGCTTTGCTCGCTCGATTGCAAATGATTAGAAGCGGGTTCATGCAGCAGCTTTTTATATAAAGAGCTGCTGCATGAGAGCAGTGCGCAAGCGCTGACATGCTCTTAATTTATTCTCTTCTCTTTGTATTTTTTTATCAATTCTACTCAAGAAATCTGCGATTGATGTTTGCTCTTTCAAAGAAGGAACAGATACTTTTATCTCAGAGAATTGAGGAAATTTGAGATTCCAAGTATCCGAAGTGAGCCCTTGTGAATATTTCTGAAAGGTCCGAACGAGTGGAACAAACTTAAAATAGTAAGACCAGAAAATAATATTAGTTCCAGCAGCGTCAATAGGTGTAACGACAGTGTAAGCAGGACTGACAATACCATCAAATAATGATACTCCACTTGCTCCTTGCCACATTCGCATCGTGTTATAAACAAGATCGCCTTTGTAGACTCGCTTATAATGACTTTTATCATCGCTTGAATTATCTTTAAGGTTTATCTCATCCCGCTTTTGTACACCTGATCTTATGGTCACGGCCAACAATTCTTCATCTCCAATGGCTCTTTCGGTGCGCTCTTGGAATATGTCTCCCAGTTTTGTAGTACGCCATATTTGACCCGGTGTAAATTTTAACTTTTGAGTGATAAGGCTATTGAGTAGTCCTCTTTTATACTTCTTGAGGGAATCGACGAGCTGCCGTTGTTTACCTATCCTTTCTTCGAGCGTACCAATGAAAGAAGAGATTTTGTTCTGCTCTTGTAGAGAAGGGATATAGAGCCTGATGGGACGGATTTGCGGATATTTCAGGTTCCAAGTGTCCGATGTCAATCCTTGCGAGTTTTTCCTAAACTCATTTATCAAATTGGAAGTTTTGAATAAAGCTGCAAAGTATTGATTATCAATCTCTTCGGTAGGCATTAACACGGTGTAGGCAGGACTTACTATTCCATCATAGTTGGAAACGCCATTTGCCCCTTGCCACATCCGCATAGAGTTATACACCATATCTCCTTTGCAAACGACTTTGTAGTTGCTCTTATCTTCGCTTGAATTGTCTTTTCCTTCTATTTCTGAGCGAGGCATGACACCATCATTCATTGTCACAGAAAGAAGTTCCATATCGCCAGCACCGCGCTGGCTGCGCTCGGCATAAATATCTCCTATCCGGCATTTTCTATACGGCTCATCAAAGCCCGGGAAGCGCAGCTTCGGACGCTTTTCGAGACCGTTACTTGAGGATACATTTGCCATGATTATTTGCCCTCCACATCAAACGGGAAATCCAGCCCCAGCTCATCAAAATACGGCTTCAATTCCGCATCGATGTCTTTAATTTCGCTTTGGAGCTTGCGGATTTCCGCAGCCACTTCGTTCAAATCAATTTCCTCTTCCGGCTCAAAGGTGTCAACATAGCGTGGAATATTGAGGTTAAATCCGTTTTCTTCAATTTCCTGCATCGTTGCCACATGAGCATACTTGTCAATATCTTCACGGCGCTGGTATGCGTCAATGATTTTGTCAATATCACACTGCCGTAGGATATTCTGATTCTTCCCGGCTTCAAAGTCTTTGGAAGCGTCAATGAACAGGATATTATCCGAATTACCGTTACGCTCTCTCTTGAGGACGAGAACGCAGACAGGAATTCCAGTGCCGAAGAAGAGGTTTGCCGGAAGCCCGATAACGGCATCCAGCACATTCAGTTTTTGGATGAGGTGTTTGCGGATCACCTCTTCAGCCGCTCCACGGAATAGAACGCCGTGGGGCAGCAGCACAACAGCTCGTCCATCTTCATCCATGTGATAAACCATGTGCTGAACAAATGCAAAGTCCGCCTTACTCTTCGGGGCGAGTTTGCCATACTCATTGAAACGAGGATCTTCCATAAAACGCATATCGGCTGACCAATGCGCTGAATAAGGTGGATTTGCTACCTGAACACGGAATTTTTTGTCGCCAAAGTAGTCATGTTCCAAAGTGTCGCCATTGTATATATTAAAGTTGCGGTACGGAATACCACGCAAAATCATGTTCATTCTGGCAAGGTTATATGTAGTCGAGGTAAGCTCCTGACCATAATAGTTGCGTACATTGGCATAATTTTTTAGGCGCAATAGAAGAGAGCCGGAGCCGCAAGTCGGATCGGCGGCGTCCTTTACATCGGTCAGGCCGAGACAAGCCAAACGGCATAGCAGTTCAGCAGGCCCCGAAGGTGTATAGAATTCTCCGGCCTTCTTACCTGCTGTGGCGGCAAATTGCCCGATCAGATACTCATACGCATTGCCGAGGACATCAATCTTCGTATCTTCCACACCAAAATTGATTTCATCAAGAGATGAAATGATTTTGGACATAACTGCGCTTCTGTCCTTGACGGTATGTCCAAGTTTTGTAGAATCAAGCTGCATATCCGAGAACAAGCCGTCAAAATCTTCCTGAGAATCATTGCCTATGGTGGACTCCATTAAGGAGTTGATGGCCTTTTGCAAAAACTCAATATCGAACGAACGGTTTTCCACCATCTTAACCATCTTGCGGAAAAGAAACTGAGGTTCAATCACAAATCCCAAGTCACGCAAAGCTTCCTCCACGACGGCTTCCTTGTACTCAGGATCAGCCCACGCCTCTTCATACCCAATTCCATCATCTTTCAAAAGATTTACCATGTACTTCTCAGTTTTGTCTGAAAGATAGTAGTAGAAAATCATGCCCAAGATGTAATTTTTGAACTCATAGGCTTCCATATTACCTCTGAGGGCATTGGCCATTGCCCAAAGCTTGTTGCAAAGCTCTTTTTGATGAGCTTGAATGGTGTTGTCCATTTTTCACTTTCTCCTTATTGATATTTTTCGGTATGCTTCCTGATAAATTCCACAATACGATTGACCAATGACCGTTTTTTCAAAAGCGGCATGGGTTTTGTTAGCCGGTCACGGATATTTCCGGCATCCATCGTACCGGAAAATTCATATTCCGAGATGAAGTCGGTAAGTATCTTAGCGTCGATGTCCTCCTGATGGGCAAAAGCTTCAATTTCTTTTTGCTTTTCAGCGTTCTCGAAGTCGTTGTAGGCAGCGTCAATTTCATCTGCGCTGTTAAGGCCAGCGACAACCGTGTCCAAGAACGATTGTAGAATCTCAACCTTTTTGAGCAACTGCGGGTTGTCCGTTCTGCCCAGCTCATCCTTAATATGTTTGATGTCATAATCCTTCTGCTTTGCATCATCGAAGTGGATGTTGCGGATAAGGTTCATGATGTAGGCGACATTGATTCGGTCGCTTTCCATTAGCTCAATGCAGAAGTCCACATCATTCAGCACCGAAACAACTTCACGATCTGTTTTCTGCCTTGAATAGAGCATCAGATATTTACTCTTGTAATCCTGATACTCCTGTTCAGACATCGTGAGTGCATTTTGGTCAAAGCTAAACTCGATAAAGGTATGCAGAGATTGCAGATACTTCGTAAGCTCACGAAAAGTCACAACAAACTGCTTTTGATCTTCCTCGCTCTGCATGGTATCTACCGTAGCGGGAGTATCGGCGATTTCCTTCAGTTTAATGACCATTTCGTTGAATTTCTCGACGAAGTAATCATAGTCTGGAACAATAATGCCCGACGTGTCCTGTGCCTTTGAGAACAGTGTAAGCGCATCATCTGTCTGCTTTTTGAGATTACGGTAGCAGATGACTATACCAAACGGCTTTGTTTCCTTTTCCACACGGTTTGTACGGGAATAGGCTTGCAACAGATCGTGATACTTCAAATCTTTGTCCACATAAAGGACAGAGAGCGTTTTGCTGTCGAAGCCGGTGAGAAACATATTGACCACGAGAAGGATGTCCAGCGGCTTCGTCTTCTTACCCTTTACACGATCCGAAATGTCCTTGTGATAGGCGGCGAAAGTATCAGTCGAGAAGTTTGTACTATACATCTCATTATAATCTTTGATGATCCGCTCCAACGCATCACGGCTATGCTCGTCTTTTCCCTCCGCATCTTCATTCTGTCCATAAGAAAAGATACCGGAAATATTTAGGTCGTGTTTGATGCTCTTGAAGATGTCGTAATACTTGACCAGCGCCTCAATCGACGAAACTGCGAATATGGCAGTATACTGCCTATTCCGTGTTTTTGCCTTATGGTTCTGAATGATGTGATTGGCAATCAAGGACATTCGCTCTTCGGATAGGTAAAGTTCATTCACATCGATGGCATTTGCCAATGTGGGATCGTCCCAATCAAAATCTCCCTCCATCGTCTTTATGTACTCCACATGGAAGCCGAGGACATTGTTATCGAAAATAGCGTCTTTAATCAGGTAGTTATGGACGCACTCTCCGAACAGCATTTCTGTAGTCTGCGTGATTTTTCCTTCGACTTTTCCGTTGACCTCAAAACGAGGCGTTCCAGTAAAGCCAAAGAACTGTGCTTTCTGGAAATGCCGCACAATATCTTTGTGCATATCGCCGAACTGACTTCTATGGCATTCGTCGATGATGAAAACGACTTTTTCATCTTTATATGCATCCATGATTTTAGCATACTGCGGACGCTTGACTGCATTTGCCATCTTCTGCATGGTGGTAACAATGAGCTGCCGGTTCTTATCTTGCATTTGTTTAACGAGAACATCGGTGCGGTCGGTTGCATCCACCGATCCGTTTTCAAACTTGTTGAATTCTTCCGTAGTCTGAGAGTCCAAGTCTTTGCGGTCAACAAGGAAGATGACTTTCTTGATATTTGGATTGGCTGCCAGAATCTGAGCCGTCTTAAAAGAGGTCAGAGTCTTACCGGCGCCGGTTGTATGCCAGACGTAAGCATTGCGGTTTGTCAGCGTTGCTTGCCGAACAAGCGCTTCAACAGCATAAACCTGATAAGGACGCATAACCATCAGCAACTTGTCCGTATCATTCAAAATCATATACCGTGTCAACATTTTGATGATATGGTCACGGGCAAGGAAAGCTATCGAAAAATCCTTCAAATTCGTAAGACGAACATTATCAAAGTCCGTCCAAAAGAATGCGAGGCTATGTAGCATCTCCCGATCCGAGTTTGCAAAATACTTTGTATCTACGCCATTAGAAATAATAAAGATTTGAATGAAGTGGTAAAGCCCATTGTAAGAATGCTTTTTATACCGCATCACCTGATTGACTGCTTCACGGATGTCAATGCCTCTACGCTTCAACTCCACTTGAATCAGTGGAAGTCCGTTGACGAGAATGGTTACATCGTAACGGTTGACATACTTCCCGACAACAGTAGTCTGGTGCGTTACCTGAAAAATGTTTTTTGTGTGATCGCTGTCAAAAAACGAAAGATAAACCTTCGATCCATCCTCACGTTCCAAGACAAACTTGTCTCTGAGTATTTTTGCACTCTGGAACACAGATTTGCCGAGCATCAGGTTGAGAATGCGTTCCCATTCTTTATCTGTGAGCGGTTTGTCCAGCTTACTCGCATTGAACGCCTCGAATTGCACCTTGAAATTCTCGACCAGTGCGTCATAGTCAGGAATTGAAATGGTATCATAACCTTGTTTGTATAACTGATCTATAAATTGCAGTTCAAGCTCTGCTTCACTTTGATATGCCATATCTTCATCTCCATTACTTGAGGATCATTTATAAATTGTCTTTAATGTGAGGGCACTTTATTTCATTTGCTCACCATATCTTCATAACTCATCAGTGTCACATTCCCCATCTCACTTGCCCGGTCGGTGCAGCCTTTAGTGAAGCCGATTTTGGCAAAGAGGTAGTAGTGGACATTTTTATAGGGGAACAGTTCACTGCGCTTTACGAGGGTTTCCAAAACGCCGAGATCTACTTTCTCATTCGTCCATTTGCACTCCCCGAAAAGGGCGGTGCTTTTATCCTGTTCGGCGAGAATATCAATTTCAGTCTGACGTTTTTCTTTGGGATCGTTGCCCCACCAGCGGCCGAGAGAGGAAAACTCCACCGGGCATTCGCCGGAAAGCAACAACTTCCAGAGATACTGCTTGCAGATTTCCTCAAACACCTTGCCCATATAGTCGGACAGATGCGGCTCGATGCGTTTGTAGGCCAGATCAGCAGCACCACGGGCGATAATCGAATTGTTTTCCGGTACAAAACGATACCAAAAGCGGAACATATTATCCGCAATCGAGTAAATCGCTTTTCGGGACGCCTTTTCACCATAAGGCGTCTCTTTTTCGATAATGCCGAGGGAGATCAGGTTTTTCACATAGGCGGAGCAAATATTTGTGCTTTCCCCGACCTTTCCGGAAATCTCCGACATACGAGAAGCGCCGGTGGCAATCGCCGTGATGATCGCATTGTAGAGCGCCGGTTCCCGCACCTCCTGTTTGAGCAGGTTTTCCGGCTCTTCAAACAGGGCGGAGTTGGGATTCAGAAATGTGTTTTTGATATTGTCCTCAATGCTCAGCTTATCGCTCATCTGAAGTAGATACTGGGGCGTGCCGCCGACAATACCGTACACATAGGCTTTCTCTTCATCGGTGAAATTTTTGAAATAATGGCAGGTCTCCTCAAAGTCAAAGGGGAGAATTTTCATCTGCGCCGTCCGTCTGCCGTAAAGCGGCGCTTTGTAGGCAAGGACATGGTCTTCCATATAGGACATCGACGAGCCGCAAAGAATCAGCATTAACTTGGAAGTATCTTTATATTGGTCGATCAGAAGCTGGATGGTGGAAGCGAGGCTTTTTGACGAGCGGGCAACATAAGGGTATTCGTCGATTGCAAGAATAATCCGTTCCTTTTCGGCCAGCTTGAACACATACTCCAAAGCCGCTTGAAAGGACAGGAAAGAGGTTTCGGCCTCCATGCCGGTATGGAAGCTTAGAATGCTCTTGCTGAAATTTTCAAGATTCTGCTTGGCATTGCTCTCAACACCCATAAAATAGATGGCGCTTTTATCGTCAATAAACTGGCTGATCAGCGCCGTTTTGCCGACACGGCGGCGGCCGTATATTACTACAAATTCAAACTTGTCCGATGCGTATAACTTATTCAGCGTCGCAAGTTCACGTTCTCTGCCGATAAACATGGATTACATCCTCCCATCTCAGCGACACGCATTGCTTATAGTATAACTAAATACAGTATAACACAAAATTAAAATTAGTCAAGTACGATTAGGCAAATTGTGATTGACTAATTTTCTCTTATGGGATTAGAAAACAAAACGAGTGCAAGAATCCAAACTCCTGCACCCGCTTATTATTGCAATAGTTTCTATATGAAAATCATCTCTGCATTTACAACTTCGTTGACACGTTCTCGAATATTATTCATCATGCGTACCCATTTCATTGGATTCTCCGCCTTAAGCTGTTCGGTAACACCTTCCTTTCCGGCATACTTTTTTACCAGCCGAAGAAAGAGTGTCTGTGCTTCATCCTCTACATCAGCGAGATAGGAGTAGAGCTTGCCGGAAGTGAGCAGATTGCAGTAGAGAATTTTATGGTGCTGCTTTAGATACTGTCTGCGGCGATGCGCCCATACGCCAATAGGACGTTTTTCTTCGGGTAGTAAGGCCAGATCAGGCAGGCAATAGTCGCCCTGAATGGTGTATGTGCCGCCCATTTGTTCAAATATTGTTTTAGCCATAATAGAAAACCTCCTTTGATACGCTCATTGTACCAAAGGAGGCTTCGCTTTTCGAATGTACGATTTTTAATCTTTCAGATAGCTTTCAAATGGTGCGTCGTCGCTGCAAAAGGTATCAAAAATCATTTTAGCGCCGAGGCGGAAGCCGACGAGAAAGGCATCGAGGCCGGTATCGCCCATCAGCTCCCCGTAGGCGTTGCAGAAATCGAGGAACAGCGCCTTGTCCTCACCGCTTAAACGCTCGGTCAGCTTTTCTTCCAGCTCGTTGATGTCTTTTGAAACCTTAAGAGTATGACTGCCCTTTCGGTATCCTCTGGCCTGCGGATCAACATTTCCGTAGTACAGCTCTTCTAAGAAATTTGCCATTACTCCGCACCTCCTTCGCTGTCTGCCGTGTGCAGGTCACGGATTTTTCGCCAGCTGGAAAAGCCTTGCAGGGTGCGGATGTGCCACGGTGATTTGCGGGTGATGGTGCGAAAGTAAGTGGAGCAAAAGAACTCCACCAAATAGACCTTTGGAATGTGGTTGACGTTGTTTTTCCGGAAAGACTTGATGTGCCCCTGATTGCACCAGTTGTTGATAGCGGTTTTTCCGTAGCCGGTGATTTTGGAAACCTCCTGCGTAGTCAGCACGTCGGGATAGTCGGAGAGCAGCTCAGTATAATACAGCCGCAAATGCTCCCGCACGATTGGGGGAACCTGTTCCTCCATTTGGACAGTATAACCACCTTTGTACCAGCCCGCCGGGGCGGAGTAGCTTTCGGGGAACACCTTGCGGTTTTCCAGATAGGCAATGACATCCTCCTTTTTGATTTTGTAGCAGCGTGTTTTCCTGCCCGTGTACTCGCAGGGGATTTTCCCGCTTTGGAGCAGGTACAAAGCGGTGGATTTGCTGATATGGCAAATGCGATACAGCTGGTCTTTCGTGATTACATCGGGGACGGCGTCCCAGTTGATTGCGTTTTCTTTCATGACAATACACCTCATATCTTGATAAGCTTTGCCGGCATTCGAACTGTCCGTGTATTGCCTTTTCGTTTTTGTTCTTTCCGTTCTTTCCGCAGTTCTTTCCAAAAGCGGAAAAATCGCTGATTGGAACCGATGGGCGATTCCTCCGTATTTCCGGGCGTTTTTCTCTAAAAATCCAGATTTTATGCGGGTTTGCGGGCGTACAAGGCTGGCTGAAACTGACAGGAGAAACCATGTAAGTAACAGACGGCGGGAAAACTCGAAATGCGTTAGCCTTAACGGACTCGTGGGTTCGAATCCCACCGTCTCCGCCAGCGCGGTTTTGTCCGCGATAATCGAGCCGCAAGGAAGTGCTCCTTGCGGCTTCTTTAATAGTTTTCCTTTTGAAAATTATTTTTAGCTGGAATTGGTGATTGAATAAGTGAGTTATCCTGATGGATAGCCCGTTTTATTTGCATACAAAAAGCGGATGCATACGGCACCCGCTTTTAAATTTTTCACTTTTTTGATCCGTCAAGCGTGCAGCATCATGTGCCTGCCGGGATATGCGCCCGAAAAAGCTCACATCTGCCCGTTGGGATTTTGCGGCGGGACGTTATACTGCGCAGAAGAAAGCTGATAATTTTTGTACTGCTTATCCGCTCTATTGAAGATCACGACCGCCCAAATGCCGGCAATCAGCCAAAGGACGCCGCCCGGCGAGCCTACGAGGATAATCCCGATCAGCATTTCCACACATGCCAGCACCAAAATCAGGATCGCGCAGACCTTGCTTTTGCCCAAGTGCATCCCGAGCGCCAGCCCCAAGAGCAACAGAGAATCGATCAGCCCGACCGGGTTCAAGAAAATCGAAAGCAATGCGTTCAGCCCCGCGCAGACATAGCAAAGGATGGCAACGTTGCGCACCTCCTTAGCAAAGTGCGGTACGTACTGCATAAAGTAATCTCGCTTGCTGATGAACTGCCCGGCGGGCGGCTGCGCCGGTGCATACGGCGATCCCTGCGGCGGGTAATACGGTGCGGCAGGCTGCTGCGGCGGCACGCTCTGCCGGGGCGGCACATATGCAGGCTGTTGCGGCGCGGCGGCCGGCTGTTCGGCAGGCGCGGGCTGCGTTTGTGCAGCGGCGAGCGACTGCCCGCAATTCGTACAAAACGACATGCTCGCATCAATGGCTGCACCGCAGCTCGGACAGGTCATATCGTTAGGCGCAGGCATGTTTTGCGGCGCGCCTGCGGCGGCCACGGTTGGTGCTGCGTACGTGTTTCCGATCGCAGCCGCCTCTAAGACCATGCTTTCGATCTGCGCGACCCGCTGCTTTAAGGGTCCTTTTACCGCCGCACCGACAAAGCCGGTCAGTCCGATCTCCCCAACATATACGCCCGGCAGCAGCGCGAATTTCACCCAAGCCTCTACCGTTATATAATTCGGCTGATATGTGACCTTAATGAATGTCGGGCCGGTCAGGATGCCGTTTCCTTTTTTGAACACCGTTTCCCCTTCGTATTGCGTGAGCGTATACCCTTCCGTTGTCAGATATTGCGCGACAGCGTTAAGCAGTGCGTCGGGTGCCGCTGAAAACGGAAAATCATTTCTGTAACGTGCCATTTTACCCCTTCTTTTGCTTTACGGGTATACGTAAAGCCAATATTTTTCAAAACGGAGCGTTTCGCGTACGTTGCTGCCCCCGTTACATGTATTGTACCGCATCCTGCTGCAAAGCACAAGTTAAAACAGGAAATATTTTGTACTATATGTGCTAAAATCCGTTTTCACGTGGTGAACGCCGCGATATAAACGGCTTCCGTTCGACAAGCGGCCGTAAGAAAGCCGGCAACCATACCGGTTGCCGGCTGTTTGCTTGGTCAAAGGAAAAGCGTGTCGGATGAGCAGCGGCGTTTTGCAGCCTTCGCTTTACCGGCCGAAAAGCCGGATATCCCGCTTCAGCTTTTGCGCGCTTTGGTAGCGTTTGGCCATTCGCACGGAAACGGCCTTTTCCACTACACGGCGCAAAGCGCCGTGCGGCAGGTCAAGTGTCGGGTGAACGCCTGTGAGCATCATATTCAAGAGCACACCCATCGCATAAATGTCCGTTGCCCGGCTCGATGGGGAGATCCCGTACTGCTCCGGGGCGGCATAGCCGACCGTGCCGAGCGTTTGCGTCTCTTTCCGCGGCGGCAAAAACAGGCAGCGCGCGATGCTCAGATCGATCAGCACGGCGGTGTCATCCGGTCTGATGATAATATTGGACGGCTTTACGTCGCGGTGGATGATCCCGTTTTCATGGAGAAAGGTAAGCGCGTCGCAAAGCTGCATAGCATATCGGCACGCGGTCTTGCGATCCAGCGGGCCTTCTTCCAGCAGCTCGGACAGGTTTTTCCCCGGAATATACTCCTCGAGCACCAACAGATAGTCCTCGGCAGAGCAGACCTCATAAATACAAGGCAAGTGCGGCGTATGTTTTCCCCGCAGGCGGCGAAAGACGTCGTCGTTGCGGTTTGCAGAAATGATCTTGACAAGCCCCTTCCCGGTCTTTTCGTGCCGCAGCAGCCGCACGCTGCCGGAATCGGACTGTTTGAACACCGTCTGCTCGGAAAATCCGGTGGAAAGCGCATTGTCGATATAGGAGAGCAACTCGTTTTCTTCCGTACTCATTTCAATTCTTCCTCACCGTATTTTACAAGCAGTTCGGCAAGCTGAAAAACAGACAAATGCTGTTCGATCGCATGGATGATGATGCTGTCTCGTTTAACGCGCGGATACAGGCTGGATTTTCCTGCAACGGTCAATGCGCGTTGGCAGTCTTCCACCGAAAGCCGCATGGCAAGGATCAGCCGCACGACCTTGTCGCGCGAGGGCCGTTTTCGACCGCTGATCACATCGTAAAAATAGCAATAGCTGATATCGGCTTTGTTGATGATATTCGACTTCGATTGACCGGATCTTCGGATCAAGCCTTCCCAAAAAGCGTTGATATCGCTTTGGACAAAGGCACTTGCATTGTTTTTCAGATATTCATCCAGTGAACCGGGTGTTTTCTGCAGTTCCTCAAGCAGTTCCGCCGTGGATTTCCGCATGCGCCTTGCCTCCTCAATACATTTCGGTTACGCCTGTGAAGGTGCTTCTGCATCTTTCTTCGTACGAATGCCCATTTTGCAAATGGATCACCTTCAGATTCGTAAAGCATCGCCTGAAATACAAACGGTCTGGAAAATCGACACCGGATGACTTGGGGATCCAGATCTCCTCCAGATACGGGTTGGTAAAGTTAGCAAGATCCAAGAAAACATTCTCCGGCAGCCGGAAGCTCTTGTCCCGCTTGCCGGGCGGATAGCAGGAAGAAGAATAACGCCCGCTGCTGTTTTTTGCAAACAAAACGCCGTCCACGGAAAAGGCCCTGCTGTTGCCCTCCTCCACGTCTATATATTCCAGTGCGTCGTTGACAGCGTAATTGCTCGGGAATCTTTTCACGTTCTTATGCAGATTGATCCGCTTCAAATAGGGGTTCTCTTCTAAAGCGCAGCCGATTTCCAGCCCGGCGCACCAGCTCGGGACGGTCAGCGTTTCGTTTTTGCAGGCCGGTGCATAATAGCGAATCACCCATTCGTTGGAATTCCAATAATACAGCGCACCGTTTTCAAAAAGGTATTGACTGCTGTCGACCTCGATGGTTTCGAGACTCGGGCAGTTGTCCGCAAAACCGCTGGATACACCAAGATCCGTGTCCGGCAGGCGCACGACCTTCAGCGCGGGCAGGTCGGTCATGCAGCCTGAATCCACACACAAATAAACCTGCCGCTCGTCGCTTTCGAACGTGATCTCCGTAATGCGGTCGTTGTCAGCAAAGGTGTCCCTCGTGATGCGGGCAACCGGTTTGCCGCCCAGCACTGCGGGAACAGTGACCTTAGCGGCATTGCCCGTGTATTTGGTGATCTTAACGTATTTGGTGCTGCCGTCCTCGTTCTTGTAAACCCAGCAGTCCTCGGAATCGACCTCTTCCCCGGACGGATCGGCCGAATTCGATGTACCGGTGCCCGGCGTTTCGGTTCCCGGCGTTTCATCCGGGGTATCGACACTGCCGGAACTGTCGCCGATTGTGCTTTCCGGCGTCTGCGTGCCGGGCAGTGCAACATTCGTACTGCCCAAGGCAGTCTGCCCAACGACTGCTGCCATCACCTGCTGCGGCAGGGAAAGCGTCGGTGTACTTGCGGCAAGTTCCTCCCCCGCGCCTTCCGAAAGGGCGGCTGCACTTGTCTGCGGCGAAGTGGTCTGCGCTGCGGGATCCGTCGCCGCGCCGGTCGCGGTTTCAGCGTTCGGGCTCTCCGTTTGCAAGGGGATACTCTTTTCGGCAGCCGTAAAGCTCAAAACCATTCCGACGACCAAAACCAGTGCCAGCGCCGCCGAAACGATGCGTTCCGCAAGGTGCTTACGTCCAGGCAAAACAACCGCCGCTTTTGTATGATCGGCTGCCGTTTTCGGTTTCGGCGAGGTATACACAGAAAAGCAGGACAAACAAAAATGACTTTCCTCCGGCATGGCAGCCCCGCAGAACGGACATTTTTTCAAAAATTCCAAGTCCCGACCCCCCGATGCAAACTTCTGCCCCTGCTCCGATCCATCCGCAAAAAATGCATGATTATACATATATCAGTATACCGACCAACGGCTTTTCTGTCAAGAAAGAGCATAAAAACGGTCACCGTGCCGCATTGTTCCGCCGCGCCATTATGTGCTTAATCGACACATTTTGTACGCTGACAGCATATAGATTATTAAATGAAAATTTAATAATATTATAACAATATTCCGCAAAAAAAGGAAGAGTTTGTAATACTTGCATGGTAAAAGGCCGTTTTTGCGTGGTAAAAGACAATGCTTTTTTTCACAGATATATATTACAATATAATAAAATGTTTCTGACTGCCGCAGAAGAAAATATGCCGTTAGGGGAAAAGGGGATAACCGACATGATTTATATTGCGCTGTGTGAAGACGATGCAGATTATCGCGAGATCATCGCGCATAAAATCGAGGATTGCATAAACAACCGTTTTCGTATGGAATGCCGCCTGGACTTTTTTACGGATCTGGAGACCCTGGAAGCGCATTTGGCGCAAAAACGAGCGGACATTCTGTTTCTCGACGTCATGATCGGCGATGAAAACGCCATGGACTGGTCCATTGTGCACCTGGCAGGAAATAATACGCCGATCGTTTTTATGACCTCGTTTCCGGAAAACGCCTACAATATTTCCGAGACCAACTGCTGCTACTTTCTGGTAAAATCCAGGATCGACGAAGTAAGTCTCACAAGGGCTCTGCAGATCGCGCTGCAAAAAACTGCGAAAAAAGATCCGAACCTCACGGTGATCAAGCAAGGCAGCACCAGCCGCGTCATCAACTATGCCGACATTCAGTATATTGAGACTTTTAATAATAATCTGACGCTGCACCTGTCGGACGAGGACAGCATCAGCGTATATTCCAGCTTAAAAGAGTTTGCCGACCGTCTGCCTCCGAATTTTCTGCGCTGTCACAAAAGCTTTATGGTCAACATGAACCATATCGTCGGGTATGCACCGCATACGTTTCACCTGAAAACGGGGGATGCAGTTCCCATTCCGCCCAAAAAATACAAGCATATCATCTCGCTGTATCGAGGGTATTTGGACAATATGCAATAATTACGGTCAAGGGGGAAACGCCGTGGGAATTGTCGATTTGACAGTCTTCTGGCCATGGGGGCTGCTTATTGCCTTATCGAGAGGGATCGCAGTCTATCTTTTTATGCACATATTGATAAAAGATCGCTTTCACCCGCTCGTGACGCTCGCGGCGGTATTGGTCACCACGGCGGTGTATCGGTACTGATCGCAAAACATACCCTCCGAAATGTTGCAATTGCTGCTCTACTATGTGCTCCTGTATCTTGTAATGCTCGTCTGCAAACAAGCCGGCGCCGTTACCGTGTTGCTGTATTTGATGCTTGCGATCCTGCTGCAACAGGTCGGCGCCACCTTTTCCGCACTGCCGCTGTGCTTTATTTTTCCAAACGCACTGTATTATCTCATGGTATATGAGGTGCCGCGCAATTTCGCGGTAACGACCCTCCTGTTCACGATCCTGTTTTCCATGAGCTTTTCCCTGATCCTGCGCTCCATCGTAACGCGGCGGCGCGGCAAAACAGACGGATACCACGGAAAATTCGGTTTTTTTGTGCTGTTCCCTTTATCACACATTTTGTGCGGGCTTTTATTCTTCCGTTTGGTGCAGATGATCGGCGAAGAGATGTATAATCGCTATATCGGGCAATATCCGTTTACCAATACGCTCATCACCCTTGTGTTCGGTCTGTGTCTGGTTTTGGATTTTTCTATTTTCTTCATCATCGACCGCATGGAAAAAGCCGAACAGAAAAATGTGCAGAATGAAAAGCTGCTGGTACAAAACAAAATGGACTATGAATCCGCCCTTTTGCTGCGCGAAGAAAAGCGGGAGTTCCAGAAGATCAAGCATGATTTCGCTAATATCCTGGCCGTGGCGCAAGGATATATCGAGATCGGCAAAACGGACAAGGCGCTTTCCGTGCTGTCGAGCACGCAGCTCAATCTTTCCGGCATTTCCGGGTTTTCTCTGTGTGCAAGTGAAACGCTCAACGTGGTCTTTTATATCAAAATAACACAGGCAGCAAACGCCGGCATCACGTTCGAGCCTGAGATCCGGGAGGAATGCGGCAGCCGAATCGACGATTATGACCTTTGCAGAGTACTGTTTAATCTGATTGACAACTGCCTGCATGCCGTCGAGCGGTTGAAAGAGGACAAAATCTTTCACGTCACAGTTTCTATCACAGAGGCTCAGATCACCATACACACCCGCAACCGTTTTCTATCCGTCTCCGCACGCACCAAAACAGAGGACGGTCACGGCAACGGCGTCGGTATCATCCGCGAGATCTGTGCAAAATACGGCGGCAGCTATGCGGCGCATACGGCCGGCGATATGTATTATACCGAGACCGTCATGCAAAATCGCGCACCGACCAATAAGACCTGATATCCTTCTCTCCCCTTTCAAAAACAGCCCCTGCACAACATGTGCAGGGGCTGTTTTGCATCAGGCGGCAGGCCGCCCTGCAACAGGGAACATGAAAAAGCGAAAGACGGTTTGCAGCGGGTGCATGCGCCGTATGCCAAATACAAGCAGCGCCGCCGCTGCCGCCAAGATCGGGAAAGCCACATACCGCGCCTGCGGCAGAAGCTGCAGCACTTGCGTAATGTCTTCGTTTGCGACAGGTCTTCCCCATAGAAACAGAACGGCAGCGACAGCGGAAATCAAAACCGCTAACAGGCTGATACCTTTCAGAAGCAGGCGGATATACCATGTCCAAAATCCTTTTGGACACGGCAGCGCGGCAATCACAATCGGCAAAGCGATCCCACCCGCACCGATCCATGCTTTTCCCGCAGCACACACGCCACGCATATTGCAAAGCACATTCGGCAGTGGCAGCAGATGAAATTCCGCGACCTTTGCGCCTGCCGAAACGGCAGCGGCGGCGTGGCCGAGTTCGTGCAGAAACGGATACAAAAGGACTGCCGTAAAAAGCCCCACAGCCAGCAGACCGAGTAATTTCGCCGCATCCTTCAAATCGCATCACCGGATACAGTATGTCCGATTTTTGTGTTCCGCATGCGCTGTGCTTGACTTTGCGCTGTCGAGCGCGTACAATCGGAGTAGAAGAATTGCACATAAAAATGTCCTGCCGCGCAAACGGGCGAGCATCACGCGAGGTGTTTTATGAAGCTGAAAAATGGAACGCGGTTTTAGGGCTCGGCATTGTCGCCGCGCTTTTGTGCCACGCGGGCACGATGGTCTGTTCCCTGCTCACCGGCTGGTATGACCTGACGCTGTGCAAGGGCTTTGCCCGCGCCGCAGTCGCGCTGCTGGTTCTGCACGTATTGACGACCCTTTGCATCTTCTTTTTTAAGCACGACGGCGCAAGTGCGCGCTATGCCCGCCAAAACGCGCGTACATGGGTGCAGCGGGTAACGGCGCTTCTGATTCTCATCCTCATCCATACGCATACCATGGCCTACGCGCATATGGCGACGGGCGAAACCCTTTCCAACGCGGCGGCAATCTTTTTCTGCATCGCAGAGAGCGTCTATATTCTTGCCGTTTGCGCCCATACGGCGGCATCCTTCGGCAAAGCGTTCGTCACGCTCGGGTGGCTGCGTTCCTCAAAAGCGGCAAAACGGCTGGATGCAGTCGCGTATACGGTCTGCTGTCTTATCGCGGCAGCGGCGCTGTTCGCCCTGCAGAGTAAAGACCGTGCCGAACCGCTTCGCGAAGCCTATGATAAGCACTTTGCCACAGGCTGCTCCAAGGCGCTTTCCTGCGTCGGGGTCTGCCCGATGGGGATCGACACGCTCGCCTCTATGGCGCGGATGAATCGGTTTGGGAAATAAAGCGTTTCCCGCGTGTCTGCGCGGCTGCGAAGCATAGAAAACAGCGAGGTACTTTTGTGTATCCTCGCTGTTTCGATTATGACTTATCATTTTGTTACGGTTCACTGCACAACCGCCGTTATAGATAGGACTCGGAGAATAAGCCCGTTTATGCGCGGAAACCATTACGATCAAGCCACGCGACCGACTGCCGCAGGGCGTCGGCGGTTTTGGTCTCCAGCACGACGCGGCAGTTGTGCGCACGGGCAAGCGTCAGATATTTTGAAAGATCGAGTTCGCCCGTGCCGAGCGTAAGATGGTTCTTTCTGCCGAGTGCGTCGTGGCAGTGGACATGGTGCAGCCGCTCCGCGCGCTCCAGAATGATCGGTTCATCCGCGCCGCCGACACCGTAGTTGTGCCCGATGTCAAAGGTCAAGCCGAACACGGGGCTTTGCAGCAAGAGGTCGAGCGCTTTCACCTGGAAATCCGTAAAGCCGTCGCTGTTTTCCACACAAATTTGAAGATCCGCATCGCCGATGGCTGTGTCCGCCTCATCGCGGAAATCCCGCATGCTTTGGAGATATTGCGCTTTGTGCGCTGCGAAAAGGTAAACCTTTTTTGCAGGCAGCGTAAAGTACACCCCACGCGCCATATGCATATTGAGCACCGGCGCGCGCAGCTCTTTTGCAAGGCGTATCGTCTCGCGCACCGTGCGGCGATAAGCCTCGGCAACATAGGGGTTAAAGTCGCTGACATTTAAGTTCTCGTCGAGATGGATGGTGTAATACACGCCGTATTCGTGCGCGATGGCTTGCAGCTGCGCAATATCCAGCGCGTTCGGCTGGTACTGCGGCAGGTTCATGTTAAGCTCGATGAATTGCAGCCGCAGCTCGCGGCAAAGCGCGGCGGTCTCTTCCAAAGACTGCAATTCCAAAAGCGTCGGCATACCGAAATCAGTCATAAAATCACCCTACAAAGATCTGCGCTTTTCGGACGTACGGAAAGCGGCATATAAAATCTCCCTATGCAGACGACCGCCCCGTTTTTGCGGAGCGATCGGTTCAGCCTGTCAAAGAAGTCTTTTTTCCTCCCTCTGACGAGGGAGGTGGCACGCGCTTCGCGCGTGACGGAGGGAGAGAAACCTTGAAATATCAAGGTTTTTGACTACCCCTCAGTCTCGCTTCGCTCGCCAGCTCCCCTGACAAGGGGAGCAAAAGACAATTTTTGACACACTCAGACGACCGCCCCGTTTTGCGGAGCGGTCGATTCGTTTTGTGTAATTTTTAGCGGGAAGTCGATTTGCGGCCGCGGCGATTGCGGATTCTCGCCGCCACCAGCAGCACTGCCGCGCAAACAGGCAGGATCGCCGCAATGGTATACATGCCGTCCTGTGCTTGCGCACTCGTCGCGGGGATCACAGGCGTTTCCGTCACGGGTGTCTGCGTGTCGTCCGGGGTTTCGGGCGTCTCCTCCTCGCCCTCGCCGGTCTGCGGCGTGCCGCTCATAAAGCGGATGCGACCGCTGCCCGATTCGTTTGCATATTCTTCACCGATCACGCCGCCGAGTGTTTCGGTGATATAGCGAATCAGCGCCTCGTAGTCCACCATGGTCTCGTCTTTGATAAGCTCGCAGCCCTGGAACATGGAAAAGCCGTCGCCGCCGTTTTTCAGACAGTAATTATGTGAAGCAAGCGTGTAGGTCTTATTTAGCTCCAGCGGCTCGCCGTTTATCTGAACATTCTGCACGCGATAGGTGCCGTCCACGCGCACGAACATGCCGTTCTCGTCGAGCACCACGCCCGAAGGGATGTCACCGTACAGATCGAACGTGATCCCCGACGCCTGCTGGAAGCCGCCCGTGATATCGGGATAGGCGCGCGCACCCATTTCAAGCGCATCAAGGATCTGCTGCCCGGTCGCTTCCACCACGCAAAGCAGGTTGCCGAAGGGGTGCGCTTCGAGGATATCCCCGTAGGTAACATCACCCGCATAGATATTGGCACGAATGCCGCCGCCGTTGACGATCGCAACATCCGCATCCATCATCACACGGTATGCATCGGCGCAAAGATCCCCAAGGTTCGTTTCACCGCTGCGGACAAGCCATGCCGTACCCTCCCGATTGTGGGCAAGCAGATCGACCTCGCTTTTCGCGACGACCGTATTCAACAGCGCGCTGAAATCCCCCTGCAATGCGGAAACATACGCCTGCATATCGTCGTATGCCGCATGCACAGTCTCACTTGCGTCTTCGGCGGGCACATAATTTTCAACCAATTCCGTTGCAATGGTGCCGTCTGTGCGGATGGTCAGTTTCCCGATAGAGAAGAGCTTCGTGCCCGAAGAGGTCAGCGGCACGATGTTGCCGTCTTTATCGGTGCAGTCCTGCTGTGGGATCACACTGTGGGAATGGCCGTCGATCACCGCATCAAAGCCGGAAGTATTTGCAATGACTTCGGTAGACATCCACGGCGAGCAGGAAGGCTCTATGCCGAGGTGCGCGAGCCCGATGACGTAATCCGCACCGGCGGCCTTGGCTTCGTCGATGCTCTCCTGCACCGCCGTATACAGCGCCTGCCCGTCGCCGCCGCGGCAGAAATCGTAAATGAATTCGCCGTTTTCATCCTGAAAATACGCCGGTGTGGAACTGGTAATGGTTCTGGGTGTGCAAATGCCCACAAGCGCGACCTGCGTATCGCCGAAGGTGAGCATCACATAGGGGTCAAAGACGGTCTCCCCTGTGCGCAGATCCGTAAAATTCGCGGAAACATACGGGAACTGTGCTTCAGTTTCCGCGATCTCCAAAAAGCGATCCATGCCGTAGTCAAACTCATGGTTGCCGGGCACCGCCGCCGTATACCCGAGGCGGTTCATCAGGTCAACCATGTATTCGCCCTCGGTCAGTGCGCCGATCGCGTCGCCCTGTATCGCGTCGCCCGCGTCTACGAGCGCAACATAGCTGCCGTCTTCGAGCATCTGCTGCTTATATGCCGCCAGGCCCGCAAGCGAAACACCGTCCTCGTTCTCCACGGCACAGTGCATATCGTTGGTGTAAAGGATCACAATGTCCCGATCCTGCGCTGCTGAAACGCTCACAAACGAGCAAAGCGCCAAGCACAGCGTCAAAAGCAGGGCTACGCATTTTTTCATGCAGGGGTCCCCTTTCAAATATATAATGGTTATATTGTAGCATGGTTTTTACGGACTTTCAAGCGCGTTCCCCGTCCGGCGGCGAATTGACAAAGCGCCGTGCGGCGGCTATACTGGATATATACGGACAAGGCGCACAGCTTTGTCAACGGATCGTTTGTAAAGCTATTTAACTTGCCAAAGAAGGGAGGCGGCGCTATGCTTTGCAACACCTGCCCGCGGCAGTGCGGCGCGATCCGCACGGAAAATACACCCTCGGCGGGCTTTTGCAAAATGCCCTATAACGCCGTGATCGCACGCGCGGCGCTGCATTTTTGGGAGGAACCCCCTTTGAGCGCGCACGGCGGCGCAGGGGCGATCTTTTTTTCGGGCTGCACGCTGCGCTGTATCTACTGTCAAAATTTTGAGATCAGCCACAAAAATTTCGGGAAGTGCGTTTCGGTTGATCGCTTTGTCGAAATCCTGCAGGAGCTGGAAGCGGCGGGCGCGCAGAACATCGACCTTGTGAATCCCACGCATTTTGCGCCGTTTTTACGCGACGCGCTGACAAAATACAAGCCGCATGTGCCTGTGGTCTATAATTCCGGCGGATATGATTCGGTCGAGACACTTAAAAGCCTTTCGGGGCTTGTGGATATTTATCTGCCCGATTTTAAATATATGTCCGAAGCTACAGCTCGTCTTTACTCCGCCGCGCCCGACTACCCCGCGCGCGCGAGATCATCAATCCTCGAAATGCGCCGCCAGACAAAAGACCGTTTCGCGCCGGACGGACGGATGCTTTCGGGGCTTATTGTGCGGCATCTGGTACTGCCGCAGGGAACAAAGGATTCTTCGGAAATTCTGCGGTGGATCGCAGAATCCCTTTCCAAAGACACCTATGTAAGCCTCATGCGGCAATACTCGCCCTGCGGCAGGACATATCCTTACAAGGCGCTCAACCGCCGGCTTACCACAGCGGAATATGACCGCGTGCTGCGCACGTTTTTCGATCTCGGTCTGCACAACGGCTTCATGCAGGAGCGTGCTTCCGCCAACGACCGCTTCATCCCGGCATTCGATCTAACAGGGGTTTGATTTTATAAAAAATTGTGCTATACTGTGGGAAAGCATGCGGGAGGCGCGCCATGGCAAGAAAAGCTGCGGACGATATGAAAAAGCTGCGCAAAAAAAGCGGGCGCTTTTTCGGGGAATTCAAGACCTTTATTGCACGTGGGAATGTCATCGACCTTGCCGTCGGTGTGATCATCGGCGGCGCATTCCAAAAGATCGTAAATTCCTTAGTCAACGACATCGTCATGCCGCTCATCAGCCTTTTGACGGGCGGCGTGGATTTCAACAACTGGTTTTTGGCGCTCGGCGAAGGCGATTTTTCCACCGTGGAGGAAGCACAGGCGGCGGGCGTCGCCACGCTGAACTTCGGCACGTTTTTGAGCACGGCGCTCGACTTTTTGATCATGGCGTTTGTGATCTTCCTGTTTATCAAGGGGATCAACGCCCTTTCCGAAAAGCTCAAGCGCGAAAAGCAGACGGAAAGTGCGCCGCCTGCCGTCAAAAAGTGCCCGTACTGCCTTTCGGAGATCGACATCGCGGCGACGCGATGCCCGCATTGCACTTCACATATCCCTGTGGATACACAAGTAAAGGAATGAGACTATGAAAATCGGATTCATCGGCGCAGGCAATATGGCAAGCGCCATCCTGCGCGGCATGGTGCGGTCAAAGCGCTTTGACCCGGCAGTACTCACGGCATTTGACACACAGGCACAAAAGGCGGCCGTGCTCGGGGAAGAACTCGGCATCGGCACATCACGAAGCGCCGGCGAGCTTGTCGAAACCTGCGACACAGTGGTTCTTGCCGTCAAGCCAAATGTTTTTCCCGTGCTTCTGCCGGAACTTCGCGAAGCGTTAAAGAGGCGTGACGCGCTGGTTATCTCCATTGCCGCAGGCAAGACGATCGACTACATCGAAGGTCTTTTGGGCTATGACGCGGCAGTGATCCGCATAATGCCCAACATCAATGCCACCGTCGGCGCCGCCATGAGCGCCTATTGCTGCAGCGCGCGCGTGACGGACGAGCAGCGTGCCCTTGCCGAAGCCATGTGCGGGTCGTTCGGCGAGGTCATGCCGCTTGCGGAAAGCATGTTCCCGCTGTTCGGGGTTCTCGCGGGCTGCGCGCCGGCATACAGCTATATGTTCATCGATGCGCTCGCACGCGCAGGCGTGAAAAACGGCATGGCAAAGGCGGACGCACTGCACATCGCAGCACAGACGGTCTTGGGCAGCGCCAAACAGATTCTGGAGAGCGGCACGCATCCGTGGGAGCTCATTGACCGTGTCTGTTCGCCGGGCGGTACGACCATAGAAGGCGTTGCCTCTTTGCAGGCGGACGCATTTGACGCGGCAATCTCGCGTGCTGTGGACGCGGCGCTGGAGAAAGACAGCCGCATTTAAGCAGGGTTGACCGCACCCATCGCGGAAAAAGCGCAGGATATTCCGTAAAGAATATCCTGCGCTTTCTTTTACCTTTTAAACAGCCTGCCCGTAAAACGCGAAACGCCGCGGACCACTATGGTCTGCGGCATTTATCCTGCAATGAAAGTCTTGTTACGCCTTGTTGAGCTTCGTAACGAGGGCGGACTTTTTGCGGGCGGCATTGTTCTTGTGCAGAAGCCCCTTCGCGGTCGCCTGGTCGATCTTTTTCACGGCGGCGGTCACGAGCGCCTCTTTGTCGGCAGCGCCGCTTTCGATCGCGACGTTCGCCTTTTTAATAGCGGTCTTGAGCGCAGAATTCATAGACTTATTGCGCTGTGCACGCTTATTGTTCACGATCACGCGCTTTTTTGCGGACTTAATGTTCGGCATCGGTCACACCTCCCTTACAATAGCGGACTATATATTACCATTCTTTTCGGAAAAAAGCAAGTTTTTTTTCAAATTCCCCGATAGTTTTTCAAAGATGCGCCCATACTAAAAGACGTAATACGCTTTTAGGAGGCGTTTTTATGCAGATACGTACGGATCTGGCGCTTGAACAGCGTGAGCTTATGACCGGAAAAGCTACAGACAATGTACTGGTGCGCAAGCGCAGACTCGGCGCAGCGGAAATCACGGAGGTCGAAGTTTGCAATGCGGCGGGGGAAAAAGAACTCGGCAAGCCGCAGGGAAAATATATCACGGTAGAGATCCCGGAATTCGCACATGACAGTGAGCTTTTGGACGGGCGGCTTACCGCGATGACCGAAACGCTTTGCGCGCTTTTGCCGAAAGACGGCGCGGTGCTGGTGGCTGGGCTTGGGAACCCGGACATCACCCCCGACGCGCTCGGGCCGCGCACCGCGCGCGGGGTGTTCGCGACACGCCACATCGACAAGACCTTTGCGCAAAGTTTAGGCTTTTCAGAACTTCGTGAGGTCTGTGCCGTTTGTTTCGGGGTGCTCGGGCAAACGGGTATGGAGACCGCCGAAGCGCTGCGCGGAATGGTCGGTACCGTGCACCCTTGTGCCGTTATCACCGTGGATGCACTCGCCTCTCGCAGTCTGTCGCGCTTAGGGAAAACCGTACAGCTGACCGACACAGGCATCACGCCCGGTTCAGGGATCGGCAACAGCCGCGCGCGCATTGACCGAGAGACGCTGGGCGTACCTGTAATTGCCGTAGGTGTGCCGACTGTAGTGGACGCTGCCACACTCATTCATGATTTTACCGACGGACACGCCCCGCACGAAGCATATGCAAAGGAAGCCGGTACTATGATGGTCACCCCGCGCGAGGTGGATACACTCGTGCGGCGCGCGTCGCGGTTTTTGTCGCTCGCCATTAACTGCGCGCTGCAGCCTGCGCTTGAGCCGGAGCTGCTGCTCAACATCGTATAAGCCCTCCGCCGCTTCTATTTCTTTTTTCGGACGCATATACTGCACCGAAAGGATAAAGCAAGAGGGACAGCCTATGCCGCAAACGAACGTACAAAGAAGCCGCCGCAGAAAACCGAACACCGAGGGGACTGCGCATCCAGCCGCCTTATTGTTACTTCTCGTCACTTTGACTGCCGCGACCTTCTATATGGGCACGCGGTTTGCCGCGCCCGTTTCGAAGGTCGCCATGTTCAGCGCCTCACTCGCTATGCCGCAGGGCACTGCCCAGACGATCCGCGAAGAACTGACGGCGGAAGAAACGACGGAACCTGCCACGCAAGCACCCGCCGAACCCTCCGCCGCCCCCGCCGCAGAGACCGTTTCGGAACCGGCGCTGACCGACACGCCCGAGGACATCCTTGCCATGATGGCGTCCGCCGAGGCCGCTTCCGCAAACGCCACGAAAAAGGGCACGATCGTCGAAAAGCAATACGGCGCGGGAAACGCGACGGACACCTGGGAAAATATTACAGTGCGCAACACGACCGCTTCGCACAGCATTGATATTGCCGCAAGCGTGGCAAAATCCGCTTCGCTTTCCATTGAAAATATTTCGGAGCCCTTAGTGCTCATCTTCCACACGCACACCACAGAGTGCTATGAGCTTTTAGACCGCAACTGGTACGCGACCGACTACATCACGCGCATTGACGACCCGGCACGCAACATGGTGCGTGTGGGCGATGCGATCTGTGAACAACTGGAAGAGGCGGGGATCGGCGTGATCCACGATACCGAGATCCACGACGCGAAATACACGGGCGCATACGACCGCTCACGCGAAAGCATAAAAGCGATTATGGCAGAGTACCCATCCATTCAGGTGGTCATTGACGTGCACCGCGATGCCATTCAGCAGCAGGATGGCACGCGCATCAAGCCGGTGGCCACGATCGACGGCAAAAAGTCGGCACAGATCATGATCATTGCCGGCTGCGAGGACGGCAAGGTGACGAATTTCCCAACCTGGGAACAGAACCTGACCTTTGCACTGCAATTACAACAGACCGCCGAAACCAAATATCCCGGTCTGATGCGCCCGATCTTATTCTCCGCACGCAAATACAACATGGACATCACGCCCTGCTCGGTGCTGTTGGAAATGGGCAGCGATTCGAACACACTGGAGGAAGCGGTGTATGCAGGCAGACTCATCGGCACGGCGCTCGCGGAACTGTTGCTGCGTTACGCGCCGTAATTCTATAAGGAAGTGTAAAAATGAAACGAAAAAGCGTGCTTTCGCGATATTTAATGGTGTTGAGCGTTCTGCTTTTGGCATTTGGGCTGGTATTTGGTCTTGCACGCGCGCAGGAAAATTCCCAAAGGATGCGCACGGGCGGTGAACCGGAAGTCGTAGATGCGCAGGATGTGCGCGAATTTGCAGAGCGGGCGATCGAAGAACTGCGCGAAATGCTATGAAACCCGCCGGGGCTTTTACCTCGGTGGGTTTCAATGTTACAGATGTAAAATTTTCAGATCGTGCATATACTCAAAAATCCAGCAACTCTGCAAGAACGGCGTTGGAAACGAGAAAGCCCGTGCGCGTCAGGCGGATCCCACTTTCATCCGCCAGCAGC
Source organism: uncultured Oscillospiraceae bacterium (assembly GCA_900545625.1). Lineage (GTDB taxonomy): Bacteria > Bacillota > Clostridia > Oscillospirales > Acutalibacteraceae > Fimenecus. Next base: position 26,801 of record UQZS01000003.1, read on the forward strand.
AGCCCATGTGCGGCAAGCGGTGCGGCGCGCGAACGCATTTCCTGCGGGATACCGTGTCCGAAGCGGGTTTGCACCTTTTTTTCGGAAAGCCCCTCGCAAAGCCGCAGCGCAAGCATGGCGTATTCCGTAAAATCCCCGCCTGTGCCGTCGGGCACGGGCGGTTTGCCGTCTAAGAAGCCCCGCAGGTCGCGCGGGTAATAAAACCGTTTGCCGTCTAAAAACGAATGGGCGGCGGGGCCCAGTCCCAAGTATTCTTCACAGTGCCAATATTTCAGATTATGGCGGCTTTCAAAACCCGGGCGCGCGAAATTCGAGATCTCATACTGCAAAATGCCGTTTTGCGTAAGCGTTTCACACAGCTGCAAATACAAGTCCGCCGTTTGGTCGTCGTCGGGAAGCGCGAGCGCATCACGGCGTTTTTCAAAAGGCGTGCCCGCTTCGATCTTCAAAATATAGGCGCTCACATGCGGCACGCCGAGGGACAGGCAGAAATCCAGTGTTTCGGCGAGTGTTTGCGCGGTTTGGCGCGGGATACCGAGCATCACATCCAGTGAAATGTTTGCAATGCCCGCCCTTTGCGCCGAGAGCACCGCTGCGCGCACCCCGTCCGCATCCGAAAGTCTCCCCAAAGCACGGCGTTCGCTGTCCACGGCGGACTGCAAGCCAATGGAAACGCGGTTCACGCCCGCTTCGGCGAGGACTGCGAAGAAATCCGGCGAAAGCCCATACGGGTTGCATTCCACGGTGATCTCCGCGCCGTCGGTCAAAAAGTCCGCTTTTGTTTGACCTACAAGAGTTTTCAGGCGTTCCGCACCCAGCACGGACGGTGTTCCGCCGCCGATATAAAGGGTATCTGCTTTACATTGTAAGGTTTCGGCGCTTTCCGAGATTTTCAGACGCAAAGCGCACATATAGGCATCCATTTCCCCATCATTCCCGCGCATCGAATAAAAATCGCAGTACGGACATTTGGAACGGCAAAAGGGAATGTGCAGATAAAGCCCAATCGGTACATTCATACCTGAATAAACCGTATCGTATGCCCTGTGCTTTCAATGTAGCGCAGGACATCGGCAAACGAGAGGAATATCGTCGCGGTGTTATCGTTCGGATGAAAGCCCAGCCGCGGTGCGTCTTGCAGATCCCGGTCAAAATACACCTCGACCGCACCCGCCGTGTCGTTGATCAGCCCGAGCGGCGACACCGAGCCTTTTTTCACATCCAGATACTTTTCCAGCCGCTCGTCGGAGGCAAAGCTCAGCTTGGAGGATTCGACCTCTGCTTGTATGAGCCGCAGGTCGGCATGCTTGCTTCCCTTTAAGACCACGAGCATATGCCGCTTACCTTTATAATCACGCAAAAACAGGTTTTTGCAGATCTCATCATCGGGGTTAAAGCCGAGCGCGTTGTATTCCTCCATCGTAAATGCGGGCGCGTGCTCGACCAATTCATAGGAAATGCCGAGCGCCTGCAAGTTTTCAAAAATATTTTCTCTGCTATTCATCTAACTTCAGCACCGCCATGAACGCCTCCTGCGGGACTTCGACTGTCCCGAAGCGGCGCATGCGCTTTTTTCCTTCCTTCTGTTTTTCCAACAGCTTCTTCTTGCGCGTGATGTCGCCGCCGTAGCACTTGGCAAGCACGTCCTTGCGCATCGCCTTGACCGTCTCGCGCGCGATCACCTTGCCGCCGATGGCAATTTGTATGGGGATCTCAAACATCTGGCGCGGAATGTGCTCCTTAAGCTTTTCGGCGATCTTGCGGGCGCGCGCATAGGCTTTGTCGGCATGGATGATAAACGAGAGCGCGTCTACGGCATCACCGTTTAAAAGCACATCCAGCTTCACGAGCTGCGATCGGGCATAGCCCTGGATCTCATAGTCGAACGACGCATAGCCGCGCGTGCGGGATTTGAGCGCGTCGAAAAAGTCGTAAATGATCTCATTAAGCGGCAACAGATATTTGATGTCTACGCGATCCTCGGCAAGATAGGTCATTTCCTTATAGGTGCCGCGGCGGTCCTGGCAAAGGTCCATGATCTGCCCGACGTATTCGGGCGGGGAAAAGATGTGTGCTTCGACGATGGGTTCCTCGGCATAGTCGATCGTGGCGGGGTCGGGATAGTTGCAGGGGTTGTCGATCTCGACGACGGATTTGTCGGTCAGGTGGATCTTATACACGACGCTCGGGATCGTCGTGACAAGATCGAGATCATATTCGCGCTCGAGGCGCTCCTGTATGATCTCAAGGTGCAAAAGCCCCAAAAAGCCGCAGCGGAAGCCGAAGCCCAGCGCGCCGGAGGTCTCCGGCTCAAAGGAGAGCGCCGCATCATTTAGGCGCAGCTTTTCGAGCGCCTCGCGTAAATTTTCGTAGTCTGCGCCGTCCGCCGGATACACCCCGCAGAACACCATTGGATTGACCTTGCGATAACCGGGCAGCGGCTCTTTGGCGGGTGCAGAGGCGAGCGTCACCGTATCGCCCACGCGCGCGTCGGACACGGTTTTGATCGAAGCTGTGATATAGCCGACCTCGCCGGAGGAAAGCCCGTCGGTCGGTTCCATGCGCGTGGCGCGCATATAGCCCGTTTCCACCACGGTAAATTCCGCGCCCGTCGCCATCATGCGCATGGTATCGCCGGGATGGATGGCGCCGTCCATGACGCGGACATAGACGATCACACCGCGGTAGCTGTCATAGACCGAATCAAAGATCAGCGCGCGCAGCGGTGCGTCATCGTGATTTTCGGGGGCAGGCACGAGCTTGACGATTTCTTCAAGCACCTGCTCGACATTCTCGCCCGTTTTGGCGGAGACACGCGGCGCGTCCATGCAGGGGATACCGATAACGTCCTCGACCTCCTTGGCAACGCGCTCCGGGTCGGCGGCGGGCAGGTCGATCTTATTGATGACGGGGACGATCTCCAAATCGTGGTCGAGCGCAAGGTAGGTGTTCGCAAGCGTCTGCGCCTCGATGCCCTGCGACGCGTCCACGATGAGCACCGCGCCCTCGCAGGCGGCGAGCGACCGCGAGACCTCGTAATTGAAGTCCACGTGGCCGGGCGTGTCAATGAGGTTGAGCGCATATGTAGCCCCATCCTTCGCCTTGTAATCGAGCCGCACGGCATGTGCTTTGATGGTGATGCCGCGCTCGCGCTCCAAGTCCATGTTGTCTAAAAGCTGCTCCTCCATATCGCGCTTCTGGACGGAATCGGTCAGCTCCAGAAGACGGTCTGCAAGCGTGCTTTTGCCGTGGTCGATATGCGCCACGATGGAAAAATTACGGATGTACTCTTTTTTCTGCATGGATTACCTCGTAGATTGGGATATTAACGATCTGAATTTGCGTTTTCGTCTTTCTTGTTTTGTTCGTTCGGCTCGGCACCCTGCTTTTGCTTGTGCCGAAGCGGTAAGCTTCTGTAAAGCAGAAGCAAGCCCGCCGCGATCATCAGAAGCGGGATGAGAAGCGCAAAGTGGAACGACGCCGCATAATAGCGCACGATACCCGCCGGCGAATAAGAATTGGAGATCATGGCAAGCGCGCCGTAGCTGATGCCGATCAGGAATAGCCCGATCACAATACCGACCAAATCGACCGCCGCCCATTTGGAGGGCGCGCGCCGGGCAGCCGGTTTGGCGCTTTTTTCCTTCTTTCGTTTCGGCAAAAACGGCAGGAAAAACGGAAGCGAGCAAAACATGAAAAACAGCCCAATGAAAATCAGATGATTTTCGGATTGATTCGGCCCGCCGATCACGGATTCGGCGGGATTGTCCGGATCATAAAGGATCGCCGTTTCACTGCCGCGCGACGGTACAAAGGAAGTGCTGTAAGACGTAACGAGCGTATACGCCTGCCCATCCACAGTATATCGGTAGACAAGCCTGTATGTATCCGCCGTTTCGGTTCTCCGCTGCGAATCGTAACCGCCTGCTTCCTGCAGCGTGTAATCGATCAGATAGCCGGTCACTTCGCGATAGCCGCGCGTGCTGTTTGCGACCGCGTTGCGAATGCCGAGCGAAAACAGCACCAGCCCTACCAGCAGGCAAAGGATCGGCAAAATCAAGAAAGCGAGCATTCCCCTATTGTTATCCTTTGTACTGCGCAAGGCTATTCCCCTTTCGAACTTACCGAATCTTGATTTTTACTCACACCGCCGTGCGGCTCTTGAACCCTTCGCCGAGGATGTCGGAAATCTCGGATATCACGATAAACGCGCTCTCGTCGATCTCGCGTATTGCTTTCGTAAGTCTTGCCGCGTCGCCCGCGCGCACGGCGCAGAACAGCATTTGGCGCTTTGCCCCCGTGTAGCCGCCGCGCACATCCAGCACGCTCACACCGCGGTCGAGCGTTTCGACGATCGCGCGCACGGCATGCTCCCCTTTATCGGTCACGATAAACAACAGCTTATCGTGCGAAAGCCCCGTCTGCGTAAGATCCACCGCCTGTGCGCTGACATAAATGACCACAAGCGAATACAGCACCGTTTCAAGGCTCCGATACACGGCAAAGGACAAAAGCACGACGGCGAGATCCAAAAGCAGGATCACGCGCCCCATGGACATGTGCGGCCGCCGCCTTTGCAGGAGCTTCGAGAGGATGTCCGTGCCGCCCGTCGTCGCCCCGCGCAGGAACACAAGGCCGAGCCCCGCGCCGCTCAAAATGCCGCCGAACAGCGAAGAAAGCAAGCGGTCACCCGCATACACGGGCAAAAACAGCGCGGTCACATCGATGAGTACGGAGGAAAAGAAGGTGGCAATAACCGTCCGTATGATAAAAGAAAAGCCGAATTTGAAATACGCGATTAGAAACAGCGGCACGTTCAGCAGGAACACCACCGTGCCGATGGGCGTGCCAAGCAGGTGGTTGAGCACTGTGGCGACACCCGTAAAACCGCCGAGCAGGATTTCATTCGGCGCCAAAAACACATTGACCGCCGCTGCATACAAAAAGGCGCCGGCAAAATACAGCAGCAAGTCTGCCGCCGTTTTGCGTGCCGTGTGCCTATTTCGTTTCGCCTTTTTGTGCACCGTTCTCCGCCCCGTCCTGCCAGATCTTATCGAACAGCGCGCGAAGGCGGGTCTCATCTTTGTTCAGGTAAAGCCAGCCGAACAATGCTTCTAAGCCCGTGGCGCTGTGATAGTCACCCTCCGACTGGTGTTTCGGGGTATGCCCCGGGTGCGCGTTGCGCCCGCGTTTGTAAACGGCAAGCTCCGTTTCGGTAAGCTCGGGCAGCAGATTTTTTACAGCCCTTGCCTGCGCCGCGGCGTTGACAAGTCCCGTCGAAAGGGTATGTAACTGACCGGCAGGGCGGTTTGCCTGTAAAAGCAGGCGCTCCCGGACAAGCAGCCCGTATACCGCGTCGCCTAAGAAAGCAAGCGCAAGGGGGCTGTACATATTGGTATTGTTCTCCATGGTTCCCCCGTTTATCCGTTTTGTGCCGTCGAATTACGGCACATAGTCGAATTCAAAGTCGTAAATGCTGACGGTGTCGCCCTCCTGGATGCCCTTTTCCCGCAGGGCATCCAAAATACCGCTGGTTTGCAGGACGGTTTGAAAATACTGCAGGGATTCGTAATCATCCATGTCGGTTTTCAGCAGGATTTTATAAAGCCACTCGGCTTCGACGATATACACCCCGTCGCGCACGGTGACGGTAAAGCCGTTTTTCTTATCTTTTTCGAGCAGCTCCATCGGGATCTCCTCAGGCTCGTAGCGCTTGACAGGCGGAAGCGTGGCGAGCTTTGCCGCCACGGCGTTGATGAGCTCCTGCGTGCCGTAGCGGATGGGCGCGACGATCTCGAAATACGGCAAGCCCTGCTTTTCGACATACGCCTTGAAGCGTTCGCGCTGCTCGTCCTCTGCAAGATCGATCTTGTTGCCTGCGACGATCTGCGGGCATTCGCTGAGCTCGGGATTGAATTTGCGCAGTTCTTCGTTGATCTTCTCAAAATCCTCGATCGGATCGCGCCCCTCGCTGCCTGCGACATCCACCAAATGCACAAGCATCCGGCAGCGCTCCACATGGCGCAGAAACGCATGCCCGAGCCCCACGCCCTCGGCGGCACCTTCGATAAGGCCGGGGATGTCCGCCATAACAAAGCTCTGCCCCTCGCCCATGCGCACCACGCCGAGCACAGGGGTAATCGTTGTAAAATGATAGTCGCCGATGATGGGCTTGGCTTCGCTTACAACGGAAAGCAGCGAAGATTTGCCGACATTCGGAAAGCCCAAAAGCCCCACGTCGGCAATCAGTTTCAGTTCCAAAGAGACCTCCCACGCTTCGCCCGGCGCGCCGCTTTTCGCAAAGCGCGGGGTCTGGCGCGTGGGCGTGGCAAAATGGCGGTTGCCAAATCCCCCTTTGCCGCCCTTTGCGGCGATGAACGGTTCGTCCGTGGACATATCGGCAAGCACCGCGCCGCTTTGCACCTCGCGGATGACCGTGCCGCGCGGGACGCGGATGACCAGATCCTGCCCCTTTTTGCCGTTGCAGTGCGCGCCGCGCCCGTTCTGCCCGTTTTCCGCCGTATATTTGCGCTTATAGCGGAAGTCCGCAAGCGTGGAAAGGCTGTCATCCGCGACGAACACGATGTTGCCGCCGCGCCCGCCGTCGCCGCCGTCGGGGCCGCCGGATGCCACATATTTTTCACGGTGGAACGCAACCGCGCCGTCGCCGCCGTCGCCCGCTTTGATTTTGATTTTTGCAATATCTACAAACATAGTTTCTTTCCTCATGCTGCCTTCGATGCGAATGAATCGTTGTTATTATAGCAAAATCCGCCGAAAAGATAAATAGACGAACGGGAAAAAAGCAAAAAATTCTGCTTTTCTGTTTGGTTTGCACAAATTGTGTTTTCTATATTGACTCACACTATATCTTGTGGTAATATACTCTTGAAAAGGGAATTTTTTCTAAAATGTTTTTTCAAAGTCCATTTTTTGGGACTTTTGTGTCAAAAAAATCGAACATTTGTCTTGACAAACAAAATAACCCTGCTATAATAAGGGTGTAATGAGACAGAACAAATGTTCCGAACGGAGGTTTGAGACAGATGACAGCCGCACTTGCAATTCGTTCCGCCCTGGAACTTGCATTTATCCTGTTGCTGATTTACGGGTTTATCAAAGAAGACAAGCTGATTGCGTTTGAGCAGAAGGTGCGCCGCATCATTTTTGTCAATTACCGCCGCTATAAGCGTAAAAAGCGGTATGCTAAAATGCAGAAAGAGCGTGCGTTCCGCGTGTATGAGGGCGGCAGACCCAAAAAGTCCTCCGGCGGCAGCGTGCATGTCGCTTGATCTTATCGCCTACTTCTTTCTTTCCTTTCTTTTTTCACACAACATCGACGGCGGGGCGAACTGTTCAACAGTCCGCCCCGCCGTCGATTTACACGGAGACGCATATGGAAAATTGGTTTACAACAGACCGTATAGACGCGGACACGTTTGCGATCAGCGAATACCGCCATTGGGAGGAAACGCACTGCTATCTGTTAAACGGCACGAAACGGAGTTTGCTCATTGACACGGGGCTCGGCATCTGCGACATCCGCGATGCCGTAACGCCCTTAACGGTTCAGCCGGTCACCGCCGTCGCCACCCACATCCACTGGGACCACATCGGCGGGCATCGGTATTATCCCGATTTCTATGCGCATGCGCTGGAGCTTACCTGGCTGCAGGGCGGCTTTCCGCAGCCCATCGAGACCATTCGGGGCTACGTAACGGAGCGCTGCCGCCTGCCGGAGGGCTATGACGTAAATACCTATGTCTTTTTTCAGGGGACACCGACAAAAGTGCTGCACGGCGGTGAACAGATCGACCTCGGTGATCGGCAGATCACGGTCCTGCACACCCCGGGGCATTCGCCCGGGCACATGTGCTTTTGGGAAGCGGAACGCGGGTATCTGTTCACGGGGGACCTTGCATACAAGGGCGAGCTGACCGCATATTTTCCCTCCACTGACCCACAGGCATATCTGCGCTCGCTCGAAACGGCAGCAGCCCTGCCCGCAAAAAGAGTATTTCCCGCACACCACGACTTAAGCATACGGCCGGAGAGCCTTGTGCGCATGCGGGACGCGTTTCGCGACCTTGCGCGGCACGGGAAGCTCGCGCACGGCAGCGGAAAATTCGACTACGGCGATTGGTCGGTTCGGCTGTAAAGCGCATCCAAAAACAAACAAGCGGTATGCCTCTTCGGAAGCATACCGCTTTTCTGTAAATTGTTTCACCGTATTCCGTTATCCGGCAGTGTATGCGCGCACACGCAGCGGGATCCCCATTTCGTCCGCGCGTTTTTGGCAGGCGGCAATGTCCTCTTTTGAAATTACATCCACCACCGTAAATTTGACATTTACACCGGTTTCTTTACATTCGCGGGCAAATTTCAAAATTGCCTCGAACGAAACATTCCCGAACGAGGGTGCGCAAAGGTCATCGTATTTTTCGGCGGTCGGGGCGTTGAGTGAAACAGAGACCGTATCAAAATATTTGCAGATCTCCTTCGCGGTCGGCTTTTTATTGATAAGATCGGAAAGCCCGTTGGTATTCAAGCGCAGCTTTAAGCCCTTTTCCTTTAAGTACGCCGCTGTTTTCAGCAGGTTTTCGTAGGCGCAGGTCGGCTCGCCGTAGCCGCAGAACACGACCTCCTGCGTGTAGCCCGTAAAATCCCACGCGTCGATTGCAGCTTTGATCTCTTCAAAGGTCGGTGAATGTGCCTCGAACCACAGCGTCTGCGCCTCGCCTACGGCGTCGCCGTTTTGCCGGATGCAGAATTTGCAGCGGCACGGACAGGCGTTGGTAAGGTTCAGATAAACCTTGTTCGCATACGTATACACAATATCCGTCATATAAACATCTCCCTTAGAAATTTCGATAGATCCTTTTCTTTATGTCTGCTTTGTCCAGCGCCGCGGCGGCGGCATAATAGACCGCCGCGCTGCCGACCGCCTGCACGATGCTGAACGGTACCGAGGTGAGCGCCGAGGGAAAGCTGTACAAAAGCCCTTCCGTGAAAAAATACCCGAACACCGTAATAAGCCCCGAAACGAGCGGCATGAACGCCGTCGTTTTATTGAGCAGCCGTGTCGGCGGATGCTTGCGGTGAAAATACACAAGCGCAAACGGCAGGGTGTTGCACGCTTTGATGATCGCGGTAAACGGCGCCCAAACCGCGCTGCCTGCAAGCACGTCCGCGACCGCACCGCCCACGGCGGCGGCGGCAGCGGCATACGGCAGCGGCAGGATGCACGAGGCAAGGTAGATCATACTGTCGCCGAAGTGCAGATAGCCGTTGTTGATGCCTGTGTTGAACCTGATGTACGCGGTCATCACAACGATGAGCGCCGCGAAAAGCGCGCTTAAAATCAAATTGTATAACGCCCTTGGCGTTTGCTTTTTGCTCATAGCAGCATCTCCAAGTGGTTTTGAAAATTCACGCCGTCGTTGCGGTCCGTGCCCGCGCGATAGCTTTCCTCGATAGAGACTTCCAAAAAGCGAACCGCTTTGCGCACGGCCGTTTCGGCATCCGTCCCGCGCACAAGCTCGCCCGTGAGCACGGCGGAAAACAGATCGCCTGTACCCGAGTAGCTGCCGCCGAAGCGTTTGCCCGTGATGACGGTTTCTCCCTGACGCGTGACCAGCAAGCAAGAGATCCTATCCCCACAGCGAATTCCTGTGACTGCGACGGTGTGCAAAACATCGGACAGCAGCGACTTTGCAAGCGCCGCCGCTTCGGGAAAGCCCTTCCCCTGCGCACAAGCAGCCGAAAGGGCTTCGTAATCCGCGCCGCAGAGCAGACAGAGCTCGGAAAGATTCGGCGTAATGACGTTAGCGCGCTTGGAAAGCCGCGCGACGGCAGCGCAAAGGGCCTCGTCATAGGTATCATACACCCTGCCGTCATCCGCCATGACGGGGTCACAGATAAACAGCGTACCCGGCGTTTGAAAGGCATCCAAAAACGCTTCGATCCGCTTTGCCTGCGCCTCGCTTGCAAGGTAGCCCGTCAAAATGCCATCGAAGCGCACGCCGAGCTTCTGCCACTCGGCAAGATAGGCGTCGAGCCGGTCGGTGAAATCATCACAGAAAAAGCTGTCGTAGCCCGTTTGATTGGATAGGATCGCCGTGGGCAGCGGGCAGCACTCCGTGCCGAGCACGGATAACACCGGAAGCGCCGCCGTGAGCGAACAGCGCCCCAATCCCGAAAGGTCGTTGACGACTGCGATGCGCTTCATGAAACCACCTGCCTTTCCCCTTGCATGATTTTCAAATTTTCTATATAATAGAACAAAGCTGTCATTATGGAAATACACAAAAACGATTATTTTTTAGGGGACAGATCGTATGGAAACCAAAGCTGAGTTTTCACCGCTGCTGGATACGGACACGCCGCTGTATATGCAGGTATACAATTATTACAAGTCGCTGATCGTCAGCGGTAAGCTGTTACCCAACGCCAAGCTCCCCTCCCTGCGGCACTGCGCCGAAACGCTCGGTGTCAGCCGCACGACGGCAGAGGGCGCCTATTTGCAGCTTTGCGCAGACGGCTACATCCTTTCCAAACCGAAAAGCGGCTACTTCGTGACCGACCTGTATTTTCACGCCCCGCGCCCGGCACTTGCACCACAGGCGGAAAAGCCCGCCGCGCCGCTGTATGATTTTGCATCGCTTTCCGTAGACCGCGAGAGCTTCGACTTCAACCTGTGGCGGCGCTATTTAAAAAGCGCGCTGCGGCAGGATGAGCGTCTGCTTTCCTACGGTGAGGTGCAGGGCGAGCGGGATCTGCGCGAAGCACTGGCGCAGTACCTTGCCGAAAAACGCAACGTCGTCTGCCGTGCGGATTCCATTGTCATTGGCGCGGGTGTGCAGAGTCTATTACACATTTTGTGTGCTGTGCTGCATGACAAAAAGACCGTTGCGTTTTGCGATCCGGCGTTTTTACAGGGGCGCGCTGTGTTTCAGGATCATGGTTTTACGATTCGCGAGCGTGAGGCGGATGCACAGATCTTTTACGTCTCGCCGTCCCACATGGATCGTCGCGGCGACGTGATGCCGACCGACGCGCGCATCGCCTTGCTCAAGCGTATTGCGGCACGCGGGACATTGCTCATTGAAGATGACTATGACAACGAATTTTGCTACTTTGACCGCCCCGCCCCTGCGCTGCAAGGGTTAGACGGCGGGCGGCATGTGGTGTATATCGGAACCTTTTCCCGCCTGCTGCTGCCCTCTATTCGCATCAGCTTTCTCGTCCTGCCGGATTCCCTTGCGGCACGCTACCGCGAGATCGCACCGCTTTATAACCAAACGGCCTCCAAGGCCGAGCAGATCGCCCTTTGCCAATTCATCCGAGACGGGCATTTGGCAGGACAGATTCGGAAAGTTCGAAAGCTTTACACCCAGAAAGCACGGCTGTTGGAAACGGCAGTGCGCGAGGCGTTCGGAAAAGCTGCCGATGTACGCCTGCGCGAGACGGGTTTTGTGGTACAGGTGCGCCTGCGCATGCCGCTTGCCGCAGACGATTTGGAACAGCGGGCGCGCAAAGCAGGCGTTTCACTGCGTGCGGAAAATGACGCAAACGGCGCTTGCACGCTGTTCCTCGCCTGCTCGGGTGTGCGCGCTTCGGATTTTCCCGACGCGGCTGCACGGATGCGCGCGGTCTGTCTGTTACAGGATACTGAAACGCCCACTTGAATTTGTCTTATTTGATACATTTTTGCGGCGTGTCATCGGTTCTATATTCGATATGTAAAAACATACAAATCAGTAAGAAAATACTGATAAACTTTTTGTAAAAAATGATAGATTTTTAACATTCTTTCTGCTATAATGGATGTGTATACGCGAAAGTTGTGTGGCTGAACGCACAAACTGTGCGCGGCGCGCGGCTTTTGCAAAGGAGGAAAGTCAAGAATGCTCAAAAAAATCAGTACGATCCCGTTTCGCGGCACACCTGAACAGGCACAGCGGCTGCAAGCGGTGATCGAGACGTGCAAGGATGACAAAAGCCAGCTGATGCACGTCATGCAGGAGGCGCAGGAGATCTACGGCTATCTGCCCTATGAGGTGCAGGTGATGATCGCCGAGGGGATGGACATCCCGCTGGAGAAGGTCTACGGCGTTTCCACCTTTTACGCACAGTTCTCCCTGTCGCCCAAAGGCGAGACCAACATTTCGGTGTGCTTGGGCACGGCATGCTATGTCAAAGGTTCCCAGCAGATCCTCGACAAGCTCTCAGAGCTTTTAGGCATCGGCGCGGGCGAATGCACGCCGGACGGCGCATTTTCGCTGGAGGCGTGCCGCTGCATCGGCGCGTGCGGGCTTGCGCCTGTTTTGACCGTCAATGACGAAGTATACGGCAAGATCACCGAGGACGACGTTGCGGGCATCCTTGCCAAATACAGAAGCTGATGCGCGAGCTTTCGCTCAACGTGCTGGACATTGCACAAAATTCCATCACAGCGGGCGCCGCGTGCATCCGCATCGAAGTGCTGGAGGACACGAAAGCGCACACGCTCGTGCTCGGCATTTACGACGACGGCTGCGGCATGACCGACGAGCAGGTACAGCGCGTGCTCGACCCGTTTTATACGACGCGCACCACGCGCAAGGTCGGCATGGGCATCCCACTGTTTCGCTTAGCGGCGCAGCAGACGGGCGGCGATCTGGAGATCTCGTCGAAGGTCGGCATCGGCACCTCGGTGCGCGCGACCTTTCACACGGACAATGTGGACTGTACGCCGCTCGGAGATATGGCGTCCACGCTGTGTACGCTCATCACAATGAACACGGACCGGCAGTTTTTATACCGGCACCGCGTGGACGGACGGGAATTTGTGCTGGACACGGCGGAGCTTACCGCGCTTTTAGAGGGCGTACCGCTCTCCGACCCTGCCGTAGCACAGTGGCTGCGGGATTTCATACGGGAAAATACGGAAAGCCTGTATAAAGGAGAAACATATGAAAACGATTGAAGAATTGATGGCGATTCGCGACAACGCGAAGAAAAAAATGACCGTCCGTGAGGATACGGGCGACGACTGCACGCGCGTGGTCGTGGGCATGGCGACCTGCGGTATCGCGGCGGGCGCGCGCCCGGTGCTCAATGCCTTTGTGGATGAGATCGCAAAGCGCGGGCTGCACCATGTTACGGTCTCACAGACCGGCTGCATCGGCATGTGCCAATACGAGCCGATCGTGGAGGTCATGGAGCCCGGCAAGGAAAAAATCACCTATGTCAAAATGACCCCCGAAAAGGCGGTCAAAGTCGTCAACGAGCATCTTGTAAACGGCAACCCGATCGTGGATTTCACCGTCGGCGCCGCCACGAAGTAAGGAGGAGCCCCTATGTATCGTTCCCACGTTCTGGTTTGCGGCGGTACCGGCTGCACCTCCTCCAACAGCCCTGCGATCATCGAGGCGCTGGAAAAGGAGATCGCCGACCGCGGTCTTCAGGAGGAGATCAAGGTCGTGCGCACGGGCTGCTTCGGCCTTTGCGCGCTCGGCCCGATTATGATCGTCTACCCGGAAGGCTGCTTTTACAGCCAGGTCAAGGTCTCGGATGTGCCCGAGATCGTCGAAGAGCACCTGCTCAAAGGCCGCATCGTCAAGCGCCTGCTTTACGATGAGACCGTCACGATGGATGACGTGAAGTCCTTGCAGGAAACAGACTTTTATAAAAAACAGCACCGCGTCGCGCTGCGCAACTGCGGCGTGATCGACCCCGAAAATATCGAGGAATACATCGCGTTTGACGGCTACATGGCGCTGGCGAAGTGTCTGAAAGAGTACACGCCCCAGCAGGTCATCCAGATTGTCTCGGATTCCGGGCTTCGCGGGCGCGGCGGCGGCGGCTTCCCGACCGGTAAAAAATGGAGCTTTACCGCGGCGAACGAAGCCGACCAGAAATATGTCGTCTGCAACGCGGACGAGGGCGACCCCGGTGCTTTCATGGACCGCTCCGTTTTGGAGGGCGACCCGCACTGCATCATTGAGGCAATGGCGATCTGCGGCTATGCCACGGGCGCAAGCGAAGGCTATGTGTATGTCCGTGCGGAATACCCCATCGCCGTCAAGCGCTTGCAGATCGCGATCAAGCAGGCGCGCGAATACGGGCTTCTGGGCAAAAATATCTTTGATTCCGGCTTTGACTTTGATCTGCATGTGCGTCTGGGCGCCGGTGCTTTCGTCTGCGGCGAGGAGACCGCGCTGATGACCTCCATCGAGGGCAACCGCGGTGAACCGCGTCCGCGGCCGCCGTACCCGGCGGTCAAGGGTCTTTTCGGCAAGCCAACCACAGAAAACAACGTGGAGACCTTTGCGAACATCCCGCAGATCATTTTAAACGGCGCGGATTGGTTTGCCTCCATGGGTACGGAAAGATCCAAGGGCACAAAGGTCTTTGCACTCGGCGGCAAGATCCGCAACACGGGTCTTGTGGAGATCCCGATGGGCACAACGCTGCGCGAAATCATTGAAGAGATCGGCGGCGGCATCCCGAACGGCAAAAAATTCAAGGCGGCGCAGACGGGCGGCCCCTCCGGCGGCTGCATCCCCGCTTCGCTCATGGATACGCCCATCGACTACGACAACCTCACCGCCATCGGCTGCATGATGGGATCGGGCGGCTTGATCGTCATGGACGAGGACAACTGCATGGTGGACATCGCGAAGTTCTTTTTGAACTTCACAGTGGATGAATCCTGCGGCAAGTGCACGCCCTGCCGCGTCGGCACCAAGCGGCTTTTAGAGATGCTTGACAAGATCACCGCGGGCAAGGCGACCATGGAGGATCTGGATAAGTTAGAGGATCTTTGCAACTATATCAAGGCGAATTCCCTGTGCGGCCTTGGGCAGACCGCGCCCAACCCCGTGCTTGCCACGCTCAAATTCTTCCGCGAGGAATATGTGGCGCACATCCGCGATAAGCACTGCCCGGCAGGCGTGTGCAAGGCGCTGACGGTATACTCCATTGACGCGGACAAATGCCGCGGCTGCACCGCCTGTGCGCGCAAGTGCCCCGCCGATGCGATCTCCGGCAAGGTCAAGGAAGTCCATACTATTGATACGGATAAGTGCATCAAGTGCGGCGTTTGCATGGAAACGTGCAAATTCGGCGCGGTTACAAAGAGATAAGGAGTGTGCCCCATGGAAACCGTAAACATTAAAATCAACGGCATGCCCTTAAGCGTGCCGAAGGGTATTTCGATTTTGGAGGCGGCACGGTTCGCCGGCATCGAGATCCCGACGCTTTGCTATTTGAAAGACATGAACGAGATCGGCGCTTGCCGCATCTGCATGGTGGAAGTCAAGGGCGCAAGGAACCTTGTAACCGCGTGCGTGTACCCGGTGAACGAAGGCATGGAGGTGTTCACCAACACCGAACGCGTGCGCCACTCGCGCAAGACGACGCTGGAACTGATCCTTTCCACGCACGACAAGAAGTGCCTTTCCTGCGTGCGCAGCGGCAACTGCGAATTGCAGGCGCTTTGCAAGGAATTCGGCGTAGACGATGAAAACGCCTTTGCGGGCGAAACCATCCACTACGATTTCGACGATTCCGCCGCGCACATGGTGCGCGACAACAACAAGTGCATCCTCTGCCGCCGCTGCGTCGCTGCCTGCGACGCGCAGGGCATTTCGGTCATCGGCGCGAACGCGCGCGGGTTTGATACGCACATCAGCTCCGCGTTCGACAAGGATCTGGCGGAGGTCTCATGCATTTCCTGCGGGCAGTGCATCGTCAACTGCCCGACGGGCGCTATTGTGGAAAAAGATGACACCGACAAGGTGCTTGCCGCCATCAACGATCCCGACAAGTTCGTCATCGTCAACACCGCGCCCTCCATCCGTGCCACGCTCGGCGAGGCGTTCGGGATGCACATTGGCACCAACGTCGAGGGCAAGATGGTCGCGGCACTGCGCAGGCTCGGCTTTGACCGCGTATTCGATACGGACTTTGCCGCCGACCTTACGATCATGGAGGAGGCGCACGAATTCCTGGATCGTGTGCAGAACGGCGGCGTGCTGCCGATGATCACCTCCTGCTCGCCCGGCTGGATCAAATACTGCGAACACTATTACCCGGAGCTGATCCCGCATCTGTCCACCTGCAAATCCCCACAGCAGATGTTCGGCGCGACGATGAAGACCTATTATGCGCAGAAGATGGGCATGGACCCGAAAGATATGGTCGTTGTGGGCGTGATGCCCTGCACCGCCAAGAAGTTTGAGACCAAGCGTCCCGACCAGGCGGCGTCCGGCTATCCGGATGTGGACATCGCCATCACCACCCGCGAGCTTGCGCGCATGATCGAAAGTGCGGGCATCTTCTTCAAGCACCTGCCCGATGAGAGCTTTGACATCCCGTTCGGTGAATCCACCGGCGCCGCCACCATTTTCGGTACGACGGGCGGCGTTATGGAAGCGGCGCTGCGCACAGCGGTCGAGACCCTGACCGGCAAGGAGCTGCCGAGCGTCGATTTCAAAGAGGTTCGCGGCATGAAGGCGATCAAGGAAGCCGAGTACGACGTGGACGGCACGAAGATCAAAGTCGCCGTTGCCAGCGGCACGAAAAACGCCAAGGTGCTGCTTGACAAGATCAAGGACGGCACGGCGGACTACCAGTTTATCGAGATCATGGGCTGCCCCGGCGGGTGCATCAACGGCGGCGGTCAGCCGATCCAGCACGCGGTCGTGCGCAACTTTGTGGATCTGAAAGCCCGGCGTGCCGCGGCGCTGTATGATGCGGATTCCAAAAACAAAAAGCGCAAATCGCACGAAAACGAAGCCATTCAAAAGCTGTATCAAGAGTTCCTCGGCGAGCCCGGCAGCCACAAGGCACACGAGATCTTGCACACCTCGTATGTGCCGCGCAAGAAATACAATTAAGGGCTGAAAAAAAAGCGCGCCCGTTTTGGGGCGCGCTTTTTGGTTTCTGTGCAAAGTGCATTCCATACGTACATAGGAGGATACATATGAACGGCAAACCGGAAGTCCCGCTTTACTGCCTGTTCCAAGGGTGCTACAACCCCGCTTACGAAGCGGAGATCCGCAAAGCAAAGGATAAGTGTTATAAATTCAACCAGCTCAACCCCAACGACCGCGAAGCGCAGGCAGAGATTTTACGCACCCTGCTCGGCAAAATGGGGAAAGAAGTCGTGTTCACCCCGCCGTTTTGGTGCGATTACGGCTACAACATTTCGGTCGGGGACTGGTTTTATGCGAACCATAACCTTGTCATCACCGACGGCGCGAAAGTCACCTTCGGCGACCACGTATTTATCGCGCCGAACTGCTGCTTCACCACCGCCGAGCACCCCACCGACCCCGAACAGCGCAAGGCGGGCTTAGAGATCGCAAAGCCCATCACCGTCGGAAATAATGTCTGGATCGGCGCGGGCTCTACGGTGCTTGCGGGCGTGACGATCGGGGACAACGCGGTCATCGGGGCGGGCAGCGTGGTGACAAAGGACATCCCCGCAAACGTCGTCGCCGTGGGCGTGCCCTGCCGCGTGTTAAGGGAGATCACACAGGCGGACAAAGACCGCTACCCGCTGTTTGACCCCGAAACGTATACCGCGCCGTAAACGCAGAAACGATATTGAGGTGTTTGCCATGACGAACGACCGATATTACCAAAAGTGCATCACCTTTGGCCGAGCGGCGGAAGGGCTGCGCGCGGATTTTCAGGCGCAGCTCAAAGAAATGCAGTGCGAGATCGGCTTCCAATACGTGCGCTTTCACGGCCTTTTTCACGACGATATGGCGGTATACAGCGAAACCGACGGGCAAGTGCAGCTATGGTTCGGCTACGTGGACGATCTTTTGGATTTCCTGCTGGAAAATGGGCTCAAACCCATATTGGAGCTTGGCTTTTGCCCCGGGGCGCTTGCAGCGAATGCCGAGACCCTGTTTTGGTGGAACGCGCACACCTGCCCGCCGAAAGACTATGACATTGGAACTATTGCGATTACAAAGAAGCCTTTGCCAAAGGCGATCGAAGCGCGCTGACGCTGACAGACCGCGACGGCGTGTTTGAAAACAAGGATCTGGACATCGACCTGTCGCCGGATCTGCAGGGTGAATATACGCTTACGGTCTATACGCTCGACGAAAACGCCTCGGCGCTGCACAACTGGGTCAAGCTCGGTGCGCCCCAGTACCCGACCAAAGCACAGGTGCAGCTTTTGAAAGCGCAAAGCCGCTCCGCACAGGAGACGCGGCGTGTCACGGCATTCCGTTTTCACGAGACGCTGCGTCCGCACGAGGTACGCGCGCTGCTCCTGACCAAAGCGTGATCCGCCGCGGCTGTGCAGCATCAAAACGGTTCCATGCTTGACGTACAGCGCATTCATTTTGTATAATTTAAAAAACCTTTCGGGAGGAGAAACATGAAGCAGAGAATCTCTCTAAGCTGGGAAAAAAAGGTCTTTCCGTGGCTGACGATGGTAATCGGCGTTGTGCTGATGCTTGCGCAGTGGATCGTGCGGCTCAACCTTGTGAGCGTGGTAGCCGTTGCATACTGCTGTATCCTGTCCGCCGTAATCTTTATTGCGCTGCTCGCCAAAAAGAAGGTGTATGCGCCCATGGTGCTCGGCTACGCCGCTTCGACGGTCGGCATTATCGTGTATTACGTGATTTGGGGCGCAGATGCGGGCTTTGGCGCATTCACCTCGGGGCTGGCGGGCTTTTCCACCGCCGAGCATCCGTATTTTACAGGCGCGGGCAATTTCGGAACGCGCATCTTGGGCAACCTGCTTTTGGCGCTGCCCGGCGCAGTGGTGCTTTGGGCGCTGTTTTGGATCGCACGGCGCAGCGGCAAGCGCGTCACACTGCAAAGGGTGACTTCGTTTTTCCTCGGGCTTTTGCTCATGGGCGCAAGCGTTTTGTATGTGCTGACCATGAATCTGCGCTCCAGACCCAACACTGAACGCATGTGGGAGGGGCATGACGATTACCTCGGCAAGGTGGACAGCACCGCCAAATCGGACAGCCCCAATGTGCTGGTCATCCTCATGGACGACATGGGCTGGGGCGATATTTCGCTCAACGGCGCGATTTATGACACCCCGAACATTGACAGCATCGGGGAAAACGGGCTGAATCTGGAGAACTTCTATTCCTCCTACTCCGTTTGCTCCCCCGCGCGCTTCGCCGCCATGACGGGACGCTACCCCTACCGCGGCTATGCCGACAATGTTGTATACCCGACGGTCGCCACGCTCTCGCCGTTCGCTTCTACACGCATATTCAATTCCGTTGAAATGGGCGCCAACGCCGACGGCATGCTCGGCGACGAGGTCACTGTGGCGGAGACCTTCCAGGCGGCGGGCTACGCGACCGGGCTGTTCGGCAAATGGCATCTCGGCGATTACGGCGAATATCTGCCGACTAACCAGGGCTTTGACTATTTCTACGGCAGCCACCATGTCAATGACATGACGCCGTTTTACCATGTCCGCGAAGAAGGCGGCGAATACACCATTGTGCACGGTACGGACGAGCTTCGCGACCAATCCAGGGCGACCGAATGGATCCATGAGGAGCTGACGGATTGGATCACCGCGCAAGCCGAAGCCGATCAGCCGTTCATGGCGTATTACACCTCACCGTGGCCGCACGCCCCTGTCTATGCCGGTGACGAATTTGACGGGATCAGCGGCATGGGCACCTATGTGGACTGCATCACGGAATTTGACACCTATCTCGGCGAACTATTTGCAACGCTGGAAGAGCTCGGCGAGCTGGAGGATACCATCATCGTATTCACAAGCGACAACGGCCCCGCATTAGAGGGCTCGGTCAGCGACCTGCGCGGCGGAAAATACCTTGCCTATGAAGGCGGGCAGAAGGTGCCGTTTCTGATCCGCTGGGACAACGACAACGGCGCGCTTGGCGGCAAAGGCGAAACGCGTGCGCAATCCGCCACACTGGTCGACCTGTATCCGACGCTCGTGGAGCTGTGCGGCATCACAGGGGAAAACGGTACAAAAGAAAACTTCCTGCCGGAGGATCGCGTGATCGACGGCGTTTCCATGGCTTCGCTTTTGCGCGAAGATGCGGTGATCCACACGAAGGAGCACCCCATTCTGCACATGAAGCGCGAGGACATCAAGGCAATTCAATATACCGTCCCCACCGCCGAAGTGCGTGCGCAGTACCCCGACTACACCTACGAAGTGCTGACCGAAAACGAATACGTCACATTCAAGTATTTTGACCGCATCCAGAACGACAACTCCGCCTTCTTTGACAAGTACCGCAACAACTGGCTGCACATTCTCACCGACGATGCAGGCGAAAATTACAATCGCACCACGGTGTACCCGGAGATCGCGGATGAATACCATGAAAAACTGGACGAGATCCAGCGTGATTTTGCGGAGAACCGCCGCGGAATCCTGTAAGAAAAGGTGATCCCATGCCCCCGCTTTCTCTGATGATCAAACCCGCCTCGTCGCTTTGCAATTTAAGCTGCGAATACTGCTTTTACCGCGATGTTGCCGAACACCGCGAGCACCTCGGCTTCGGCATTATGACGCATGAAACAGCAACGCTCTTGATTGAAAAAGCGCTGGCGTTTGCCGACGGCAAACCCGTTTCGTTCGCCTTTCAGGGCGGCGAGCCGACACTGGCCGGCCTTCCGTATTTTGAGCATTTTGTGCGCACGGTGCGGGACAAAAACGAAAAAAACAGCCCCGTATTTTACAGCATCCAGACCAACGGCACGCAAATCAATGATGCGTGGGCGCGTTTTCTCGCAAAGCACAATTTTCTGACGGGGCTGAGCTTGGACGGCGATTTTGACGGCAACAAATTCCGCAAAAAGCCCTCGGGGCAGAACACGTTTTATCAAATCATGAACGCTGCCGCCGTTCTCCGAAAACACGGCGCGGAATTTAACATTCTTACGGTGCTCACGGGCTACTGCGCCGAAAACGGCGAGCGTATCTACCGGTTTTTCCGCAAGAAAGGCTTCCGGTATTTGCAGTTCATCCCCTGCCTGCGGCCGTTCGGCTCCGATGAGGAAAGCGAGCTTTATATGACAAGCGCGCAGTACGCCGATTTTTTGATCCGCGTGTTCAACCTGTATGTCAAGGATTATGTGCGCGGGCAGTATATCAGCGTGCGGGAATTTGACAACCTTGTGCGTTTGTACTTGGGGCAGCGGCCCGAGCAATGCGGCATGGCGGGGCACTGCTCGCACCAATTCGTTTCGGAAAGCAACGGCAACATCTACCCCTGCGACTTTTACTGCACGGACGAATACCTGCTCGGCAACATCGCCGATACGGATTTTGCCGCTATGGCGCAAAGCGAGACCGCCGTGCGCTTTATAAAAGAGAGTCTGCCCGTGCCCGAACGCTGCCGCAGCTGTAAATTCTTTCCGCTGTGCCGCGCGGGCGGCTGCAAGCGCACCAGAGAGAGCGCCGATTACTGCGCGGCGTACAAGGCGTTTTTCTCCGCCTGCCTACCGCTGTTCCGCGTGTTCGCCGGGGAAGCCAAGCGTCCGCCGGTCTCGCCGGACAACTGATGCGGCTTACATGGAATTGTTGCGATTGTGTTACATTTTTCGTCAGGAAGTTGCAAAGAACGGGAGAATCTGATAAAATAACGAACAGACGATATTATCCTCTATTCTTTCCAATCGGAGCATACCATGAAGTATAAATATAAATCCTTTTTATGCCTGTTTTTGGCGTGCATGCTGCTCGTGCTCACGGCTTGCGGCTCAGAGGACGGCGACGCGGCCTCGGACGAAAGCCCCTACGGCACGACGAGATACAGCGGCGGCGTCTATGCCGACGGCACCGACGCACCCGAAACGTATGCACAGCAATCCAACCTCATTTCCGTCACCGTGCCCGAGGGGTATACCCTTGTGCGCATTTCCTGGCTTTTGGAGGAAAAGGGCATTTGCACAAGCGACGCTTTTATCGAGGCAGCGCAGAATTACGACCTTTCTTCGAACCCACTGCTTGCCGATGTGCGTGCGGCTGAAAACGTCTGCTTCCCCTTGGAAGGGTATCTGTTCCCCGCGACCTATGAATTTGAAAAGAATACAGAGCCCAAGGCTGTCCTTGACGAAATGGTCGCCGCTTCCGCCGCGCGCATCACGGACAGCATGAAAGCAAAGGCACAGTCCATGGGGTATTCCATCCATGAGATTTTGACGATGGCTTCTATCATTGAGAAAGAGGCATACACCGCCGAGCAGCGCACGCTGATCGCTTCAACGCTTTATAACCGTTTGGATGACGGCATGAAGCTGCAATGCGATGTGACCGTAAAATACTGCACGGGCGTCATCGAGCTGCAATATCCCGATCAGATCGACCACTACAAATACTATTACAACACCTACCGCTGCGGCGGCCTGCCGGCAGGCCCCATCTGCAATCCGGGGCTTTCCTCCATCAACGCGGCGCTGAACCCCGATGATACGGATTATCTGTATTTCGTCATCGATACGGAACCGCCTTATGAATCGCGCTTTGCTGCGACATATGAGGAACACCAGAAAAACTGCGAGGAAATGGGCTATTAAAGCCGCAACCGCGCACAGCAACCGACGGTTGCAGAGAAATTTTCCGCTGCAAACCGAAATCGGTGGCAAACCTAAGTGGATTATATTATAATTCTGCCAAACAACCGCTCGAAGGGAGAACACTATGAATATTGAAATTGCGAACCGCTTAGTCGCGCTGCGCAAGGCGAACGGTCTTTCGCAGGAGGCGCTTGCCGAAAAGCTCGGCATCAGCCGTCAGGCGATCTCCAAATGGGAGCGCGCAGAGGCTTCGCCCGATACCGACAACCTTATGGCGTTAGCGCAGCTGTACGGCATGACGCTTGACGCACTGCTGAACACCGAAAACGATGCATATGTGCTTGACGGCGCAGACACAGCACAGCCCGAGGAGGAAGCCCCCAAAAAGCTCCCGAAAACGCCCTTACAGAAAAAAGCGGACAGCATGCTGAAATTCCCTTTCCCGCTGGTGGTTGTCATCGCTTATCTGATTTTCGGCTTCGCAGGTGATATTTGGCATCCGTCGTGGCTTGTTTTTCTGCTCCTCCCGATCTATTATCATTTGGCAGGTGCACTGGAGATTCGCAATAAAAAAGCGCGGCTGCTGGCTATGCCTGTACCCGAGGTCATTTTGCTTGTGTATTTGCTGCTCGGTTTCCTTGGCGGGCTCTGGAATCCAAGCTGGGTCATCTTTCTGCTTATTCCGCTGTATTATTGGATCGTTGCATGCTTCTATAAGCCCGATCAGGGAAAAAATGACGCGTCCGACGAGCAAAAATAACGACTTTTTCATGAAAAAAACGGCAAAGCACAGCGCTTTGCCGTTTTTCCGCGCCTATGGAATTTTCCATAGCTTTTCCTATCAAAATATGATACAATACTGTTCGATTGGGGACTTCCCAAAACGCAAACGGAGGAATCGCAGTTATGTATTGCACACGCAAAATCACAGAGAATATTTCCTATATCGGCAGCAGCGACCGCAGGCTTTCGCTGTTTGAAAACATGTATCCCGTGCCGAACGGCGTCTCCTACAACGCCTATTTTCTGGATGACGAAAAAATTGCCATCCTCGACACGGTGGACAAGTCGATTATGGAACAGTATTTGGAAAACATCGATTTTCTGTTGAACGGCAGGACGCCGGATTATATCATCGTCAATCACATGGAGCCGGACCACTGCGCAGCGCTCGGCACGCTTTGCGCGAAATATCCGTCGTTGCAGATCGTCTGCACCGCAAAAGCGGCGGCGCTTATCGGGCAGTTTTACAACGCCGAGCTTGCCGCGCGCTGCTTGCAGGTCAAAGAGGGCGACACCCTCTCTTTAGGGCGGCACACGCTGGCGTTTTACACCGCGCCTATGGTGCACTGGCCCGAGGTCATGGTCACCTACGATCAAACCGAGCACATTTTGTTTTCCGCAGATGCGTTCGGGACGTTCGGTGCGCTCGGCGGCAGCATTTTTGCCGACGAAACCGGCTTTGATTTCGCAGAAGCACGGCGGTATTACGCAAATATCGTAGGCAAATACGGCCCGCAGGTTCTTGCGCTGCTCAAAAAAGCAGCGGGGCTTGCCATAGACTGCATCTGCCCGCTGCACGGCCCCATCTGGCGTCGGGACTTTGACACGTTCGTAGAAAAATATCAGAAGTGGGCTTCTTACACGCCGGAGGAGAAAGCGGTACTGATCGCCTATGGCTCGATTTACGGCGGCACGCAGAACGCGGCGGAGATTCTGGCGGCGAAGCTCGCGGACAAGGGCGTTACAAACCTTGCGGTCTACGATGTTTCCTGCATACACCCGTCCTACCTCGTCAGCGAGGCGTTTCGGTGCAGCCACCTTGTATTTGCCTCTTCAACCTATAACAACGGTATTTTCACCAATATGGAAACGCTGCTTTTGGACTTGAAAGCACATGCACTGAAAAACCGCACAGCTGCGCTTATGGAAAACGGCTCTTGGGCGCCGCAGAGCGGCAAGCTCATGCGCGAGCTGCTCACCTCCATGCCGGGGATCATGCTGCTGGAAGAGACAGTTTCTCTGCGTTCCACTGTAAAGCCGGACAACCTGACGGAAATAGACGCGCTGGCAAGCGCACTCGCGGCGGATCTTCAGTAATACGCCATAAAACAAAGCGGATGGAACGGGGTAATTCAATTTGAAGCGGACAGAATTCAAACGTTTTTGCAGGCAGAACCGAAAAGTGCTGGGGATCGCAGCAGGCGCACTTGCGCTCGTTCTGATTTGCACAGCAGTCACGGTTTTTGCCGTGCGGCGGCACCGGGCTGCTTTGGAAGCAGAAGCGGCAGCACAGGTTGAAACGGCGACGACGGCTGCGACGACGACCGAACCGCCCAAGCCCGTCGGCACGACAAAGTCTGTCGCACCGGAAGAGACCAAGCCGCCGAAACGCGAGCCCCCGAAGCAAACGGCAACCGTCTGTTTGGATGTGCCGTACATCAACCAACGGGCGAAGTATCCGACCGGCTGCGAGAGCGTTTCCGCAGTGATGGTGATGCGGTACTGGGGCATGAACATTTCGCCGGAATATTTCATTAACAATCTGCTTGCCAAAGGCAGCGTACCCGTCCGCGACAGCAACGGCACCTACTTTGGGGATGACCCGCGCAAGGTCTTTTTGGGCAACCCGTACAGCGAATTGGGCTGGGGCTGCTATGCGCCTGTCATCGTCAACGCGATCAACAAGTATATCGACCATGACAAATTCACCGTTGGCGCGGTTTACGGACTCTCGCCCGATGCACTCTGCGAGCGCTACATCGACAAGGGAATCCCTGTCCTCTTTTGGGCGACGGCAGATATGGAAAAGGCTGAAAACGGCAAGACATGGTTTATCAACGGCACTTCGGAGACCTTTACCTGGAAGCGTCCGATGCACTGTCTGGTGCTCGTCGGGTATAACGACAGCGGCTATTTCTTCAACGACCCGCTGCAGAGCAAAAACTTTTACTATTCGAAAAGTTCTGTAACGGCAGCCTACAACGCGCTTGGGCGGCAGGCCGTCATTTTGCAAAAGGCTGCGCCGAAGCCGACCGAACCGTCCACCGTGCCAACCACTGCGCCAACCACTGCGCCGACCACTGCACCGGCTACTGCACCCGAAACGACGCTGCCCGAAACTACGGGCAGTACGACTTCGAATTCCACTGCCGTTTCGTAAGAAAAAACGCTTCCCTTGTGGGAAGCGTTTTGCTGCACGATACCGCACGCGCTGCTTTCTATTCCGAAAAGCCGAAATGCTCGGCGATTTTTCGATACTGCGGCGTGGGCACGCCGTACCGTTTTCCCAGCCGCACAGGCTCAAACAGCAGGCCGTCGATCTCCGAAGGCTTTCCCGCGCGCAGGTCGCGCTGCATGGAGGTCGAAGCGTTGGGGCTAAGCGCATCAAGAATGGTCAGGTTGGTCTTTACAATATCCACATCAAACGGGGTTCCCATCGCTTTGGCGAGTGCGTCGATCTCCCGCATTAAGGAAACAAACAATGCGCGTTCCTCCCCCTCCTTTTGAAACCGTCCGGCGTCCGCGTCAAAATACAGGCCCGCTGCCGCCATAGGCGATGTATAGGCGTACTTTTTGAGCGTGTCGCGGCGGATATTCTCGGACAACACGGGCGTGATCCCCGCCTGTTTCAGATCTTCGGCAACCGCTTGCAAAGCGGGGCGCATCTGTGCGCATTCGCGCACGCCGTACACCGCGCGGAATATGTCGCCCTGCATTTCCACCGTCCCCGGCCGCGGCGAAGAAGCAGCGATATAAATGCAGCCATCCGTCACCAAAGGCTTCGGTAGTTTTTCCTGAAGCACCGCGCCTGTGCCGTATATGTTGAGAAGCGGTATGACTACGGTATTTTCTGTGCATATGCGTGAAAGCACGGGGACAATACTTTCAAGGGAATAGCCTTTGACTGCAACAAAGATCACATCGGGGCGCTCGTTATAGCGCTCGCTGTCGCAGACCCGCGCGCACGGCACAATTTGCGTTTCACCGTTTTTTTGTAAGCATATCCCCTGCTTTTTAAGAATTTCCATGGTTTTGCCGCGGGCGATAATGTCGCACGTAAGCCCCGCTCGCAGCAGAAATGCCGCGAGCGCCCCGCCGACCGCGCCCGCGCCGATCACACAATAGTGCATTATGAACCTTCTTTCCTTTTGTTCTGTTCTCTATTGTAACACAGATCATTCTTTTGCAACAGCCCCCTGCCTTTGCGGCAAGTTCTCAGAAAGGATCTGACTTATCCCATGCAGCCGAAAGCCAAAGAAAACCTGCTGCTCATCCTAAAAATCGTCGCTGCGGCGGCGGTCTTTGTTACCATACTGTTGTATTACGATACGCTTGTAAGCCTGGATGTGCGCGCGCTTGCAGCGGCCGCGCCTTCGGTTCTGGCGGCGGCAGGGCTCGTACTGTGCGTGTATGTGCTGAAAGGGCTTGTTTTCGTCATCCCCGCCGCGCTTTTGTATATCCCCGTGGGCATGGCGTTCTCCCCAGCCGTCGCACTCGCGATCAATTTGGCGGGTGTCGCATTGGAGGTAACGGTCTCCTACCTTTTCGGGCGTTTTTTGGGCGGTGAAAAGATCCGTGAAATGCTCTCGAAAAAGAAGGGCGGGCGCAAGATCCTCGAATGGCAGGCGGGAAAGGCCGGGAGTGCTTCCGTATTCGGCATGCGGCTGCTGCCCGTGTTCCCCATTGATTTTGTCAGCCTGTTTTTGGGCGCGAGCCGCTTCGGCTTTTGGCGGTATCTGCCGCTTTCGGTCATCGGTATCGCCCCGCGCGTTATCCTGTTCACGCTTTTAGGGGATGCGGCATACGACTATATTCCGATGCGCTTGATCCTGATCCTCATTCTGATCGCCGTGCCGGCTGCAGCGATAGGCATCATTGCCAAGACGCTGTATGACCGCCGCAGGGCACGGGAAGAACGGTAAAGGAGGATAACTTATGCAGCAATCCGAAGACGCGCTTTTATGCAGGCGTTTTGCAGAGCTTGCCGAACGCGCACAAGTAAGCGGTAAAGTCATTTGCTCGGACTTTTTGAACCTGCACGAACAAAACCTGCTGCGCACTGTGCGCTGTGCCGTGCCTGTGGCACTGTACGGCGGCTTTGACGAGGCGGAGCGCAAGATCGCCTGCTTTGGAGCGGCGGATATGCGCGAGGCGGCAGATGCAGCGGATTTTCGCCTGCTGAAGATCGAACCCGCCAACCCGAAATTTGCAGATATCCTTTCACACCGCGATTTTCTGGGCAGCATTTTAAGCCTTGGCCTGCGGCGCGAAAAGCTCGGCGATATTTTAATTACAGAGAACTGTGCGTATGTCGTGTGCGCGGCGCGCGCAGGAGAATTTTTGGCGGAGAATCTGGAACGTGTGCGCCATACGACCATGCGCTGCTCGTTTGTGGACACGCTGCCCGCAGGGGCTTTGCCGATTTTAGAGACGCGCGAGGCGGTGATCGCTTCGGAACGGCTTGACGCGCTGGTGGCAGCCGTTTACCACCTGTCGCGCAGCGAGGCGCAAAAGCTCATTGCCGCCGAGCGGGTGTTTGTGGACAGCGCTGCCGTGCTGCGTGCGGACGCGCTTCCGAAATCCGGACAGCTTGTTTCCGTGCGCGGATACGGACGATTCCGCTATAACGGCGTTTTGCGCGAGACGAAAAAGGGCAAGCTGCGCGCTGCGGTCGGTATATATATTTGATCGCAGCTTCTGTAAAGTTATATTCCTTTACACAAAACAGCAGTCGGCAGGCCTGTTTTCGGTCTGCCGGCTGCTGTTTTTTCTGCTGAAAAACGGAACTCAGTGCTCGTCTCGCAGCACCGCTTCGGCACATTTGATGCCGTCCACGGCGGCGGAGACGATGCCGCCCGCGTAGCCTGCACCCTCGCCGCACGGGAACAGTCCGTTCGCCTTGCTTTGGAAGAACTCGTCGCGCACAATGCGCACGGGCGAAGAAGAGCGCGTTTCGGGCGCGGTCAGCACCGCTTCGGGGAACGCAAAGCCCTGCAGCATGGTATCCATTTTGACGATCGCTTCCCGCATGGTCTGTGTCACACGGTCGGGCAAAAGAGCATACAGATTGGAAAGCCGGACGCCCGTTGGGCAGGTCGGCGTGACGGAACCGAGTGTTTGCGAGGACGGTGCGCCGCGCAGAAAATCGCCCACGAGCATGGCGGGCGCAGTATAGTCTCCCCCGCCGAGCAAGAACGCCTTTTGCTCGATCTGCCGCTGGAAATACATGCCGTCAAGCGGATGGTCACCCGGGAACTGTGCGGGCTCAATACCCACAAGCAATGCGGCGTTCGCATTTTCGCCGTCGCGCGCATACGGGCTCATGCCGTTGGTTACGACCGTCCCCGCTTCGCTTGCAGCACATACCACCGTGCCGCCGGGACACATACAGAAGGTATACGCACCCCTGCCGCCGTAGGGGTGGCAGGCGAGCTTATAATCCGCCGCGTGCAGCTTTGGGTGGCCTGCGAACGCACCGTATTGCGCGCGGTCGATCATTTCCTGCTTATGCTCGATGCGCGCGCCGATGGAAAACGCCTTTTGCTGCATCGGCACGCCGCGGCTGTAAAGCATTTCGACCGTGTCGCGTGCGGAATGCCCGATGGCGAGCACCACCGCATCGGTCTCCATATCCGTTTCCCCGCCGTTTTTGTCCGTCATACGCACACCCTGCACCGCGCCGTTGTTGAGAAACAGGTCGGTCAACTGTGTCTCAAAGCGGACTTCGCCGCCCAAATCGATGATCTCTTCACGAAATGCGCGCACCACTGCAGGGAGCTTGTCCGTGCCGATGTGGGGCTTGGCGCTATACAGGATCTCCGGCGGCGCACCGTGCTCGACGAATTGCCGCAGCACCTCGCGCTGGCGGACGTCCTTCGTTCCCGTATTGAGCTTGCCGTCGGAAAACGTACCTGCACCACCTTCCCCGAACTGCACATTCGTGTTTGGATCAAGCACTCGCTTTTCCCAAAAGTCATGCACGCTTTTCTGCCGTTCCTCCACGCATTTGCCGCGTTCGAGCACAACGGGGCGCAGCCCCGCGCGCGCCAAAATCAGCGCGGCAAACATACCCGCCGGGCCAAAGCCGGCCACGACAGGGCGCAAGTCCGTCCTGCGGCGGTTTTCGGGAATGGCATAGGTATAAATTTGTGCTTTCTGCACACGGTTCGTATGCAAGCGCGAAAGCAAACGATCTTCATCGCCGTCTATTTCCACATCCACGGCATAAATGAATTTGATTTCCTCTTTTTTACGGCAGTCGAGCGATTTGCGGAAAATAGAAAGCCTGCGGATATTCCGCTCGTCGATGCGCAGCGCTTTCGCAGCAAGACGCGGTAAAATCTGCTCGTCTTCCGCAAGCGGGAGCTTCAATTCCTGGATTCGCAGCACGTATCTTCCTCCTTTTTCGCCTTTTGCCGGGCGGCGATCGCTTCACCTGCGGCACGGCCTGAGCTCCATGCCCATTGCAGATTGAACCCGCCGCAGTCACCGTCCACGTTGAGCGCCTCGCCGCAGACATATAAGCTTTCATACCGCTTTGCGCGCATGGTGTCGGCGCAAAACGCCGCACAGTCCGCGCCGCCTGCCGTGACCTGCGCAAAATCGAAGCCGCGCGGGTGATCCACCTCCGCGCAGAAATCCTGTAAGGTGTCGGCAAAACGCTCAAGCCGCGCTTCGGTGAGCATGCCGACAGGCTCATCCTTGCGAATACCGCTTTGCAAAAGCAGAGCTTTCCCAAGCGCATGCGGTACTAAGCCTTCCGCCAAAAGCTCCGCACTTTTTTGCGGCGTTTTGCGCACAGCGGCGCGAAGAAAATCGAGCAGCGCTCCGCGCGAAACGGTCGGCACACAATTCAAATGTACAAAAACCGGCTGTGCGCTTTCGGACACATAGCGTGACAGTGAAAAAATCGGGATGCCCGAAAGCCCGTATTCTGTGAACTGCACCTCGCCCGAACACGCGGCAAGCGTTTCTTTTTGCGTACGCAGCGTGACCGCACAATCGCAGCGCACGCCCTTGAGGTTTTTCGGAAAACGCTTACAGACAAGCGCCGTCAGAGCTGGTGCGGGCGGGATGACGCGAAGTCCCAGCTGCCCGAGCAGGCGAAACGCGCCGCCGTCCGTCCCGTGCTGCGGCGCGGCGCTCCCGCCCGCGCAAAGCACCAGGACATCACATGGATAAGCGTCATTGAGCAGAAAACCGCCGTTTTTCGCGCGCACTTTTGTGATCTCGCAGTCTGTGACGATACGCACCGAGAGCCGGCGCGCTTCCGCAAGCAGCACGTCGCGCACAGACGCCGCCTGCCCCGACAGCGGGTACACGCGCCCTTCCGCCTCCGCTTTGGTACAAAGCCCCATGGAGCGGAAAAAGGACAGCGTACTTTGCGCCGGGAAACGCGCCAAGGCGCGTTCAGCAAAAGCCGTATCCCCGCGATAGTGCGAAACGTCCGCGTGCAGATTGGTCAAATTGCAACGCCCGTTGCCCGTGGCAAGCAGCTTTTTCAAGGGCTTTTGCAGCCGCTCATACACGGTGACGGAAAAGCCCCCTGCGCGTGCAACGGTGATCGCAGCAGCAAAGCCGGACGCCCCGCCGCCGACAACGGCAACTTTCTGCATATACGGACACCTCCCAATTTTATAATACCGCGCAAAGCTATGGACAATATAGGCTATTGTACCTTTTTCGCCCCGCCGTGTCAACCGTCGCACAGGGCATAAAAAAGCGGCCGGGAGCTTGTGCCTTCCCGACCGTTTTGTCTATTCTTTGCTTATTGCTCTTTTTTAAAAGAATTGCAGGAGGCGATGGTTTTGCGCACCTTGCGTTTGTCCTTTTCGCTTAAAATGCGGTATTCCCCGATAAGCTCCCGCTCTTCCTTGCTGAGCTTGGAAACCAGCGAGCAGTCGTCGCTGTTCGCCTCATACGCCTCCACCTCGTCGCAGAGCGTGTCGATATTCTGCGTATCGATGTGCAGGATAAAGTCGATATCCACGGAAAAGATCTTGGCGAACGCGTCGAGCAGCATGATGTCGGGCGTGTTCTTGGAGATCTCGTAGGACGTGTATGTTGTGCGGTCAATATTCAAAATATCTGCAATCTGCTGTTGGGTATAATGGTTCACAGTACGAAGCGCACGCATTTGCCGCGCGAGCTCGGGATTTTTCATCATAGTTCTTCACCCTCGAAATTTACTTAATGACATTATAATAGATATTTTCATCATTATGTAAATTTGTGTGAAATAATCACAGAAATTTTAGATTTTTTCGTCGAAGTGGGTGCACAAGCTGCGTGGTAAATGCGAATATACAAGTCCCGCGTTTCGGTTAATCCGAAAGCATATGGATAAACAGCCCGCTTAACAGCTTTGGCTCGAACCAAGTGGATTTCGGCGGCATGATCTTACCGGCATCGGCAATCGCCAGCAGTTCCGAAAGCGAGGTCGGAAACATGGCGAAAGCCGCCGCTTCGCCCGCGTCCACACGTTTTTCCAATTCAGAAAGCCCTCGGATGCCGCCCACAAAGTCGATGCGCTCGCTGCGGCGCGGGTCGTCTATCCCTAAAATCGGCGCGATAACGCGGGATTGCAGCAGGGAGACGTCCAGGCTCGCGACCGGGTCGCTCTCATCTGCTATTCCCGGCTTTACGGAAAGTGCATACCATTTTCCGCCCAAATACAGCCCAAAGGTATGCCGTTTTTCGGGGCTGTAGGGCGAAACGGGCGCCGGCTCGACGTTGAAATCCGTTCGAAGCCTTTGCAGGAACTCGGATTCCGTCAGACCGTTCAGATCCTTGACCACACGGTTGTAATCGAGGATCTCCAACTCCTCTGCGGGGAACAGCACAGACAAAAAGTAGTTGAATTCCTCGCTGCCGTTGTAATCGGGATGCGCTGCACGGCGAAGCTCAGCCACTTTGACAGCGGAAGCAGCACGATGATGCCCGTCCGCGATATATAGTGCGGAGATCGCCGCAAAGCATGCACAAAGTGTTTCAATAACTGCCGCATCGTCAATGACCCAGACCTGCTGGCGCACACCGTCCGCCGTAAAATCGTACACTGCCTTATGCGTCTGCTTCCAATTTTCCAGCATATTGGAGACCGCCGCTTCGCCGCGATACGTCAGGAAGATCGGCCCCGTATTCGCGTCGAGCGTGTCCACATGGCGGATGCGGTCCTGTTCCTTATCCGCGCGC
The DNA here is from genome assembly GCA_900545625.1 of uncultured Oscillospiraceae bacterium. Lineage (GTDB taxonomy): Bacteria > Bacillota > Clostridia > Oscillospirales > Acutalibacteraceae > Fimenecus. Next base: position 59,540 of record UQZS01000003.1, read on the forward strand.
GTCAATTCATGCTTTTTGATGACATTTTGCAGATAATCGTCTACCGACGCACAGCCGACCAGCCCCGTCTGCACCCGCCCGAGACGGGTCTGGGCATAGATATATAAACAGGGTGTTTCATCCTGCCGCAGCACATCCGCAGAAATGAGCTTGCGCAGATTTTGCGCCGCTGTCTCATAAACGCGGTCATCATAAATATTGACCGATTTCGGCAGGTCTATTTCCGCCTTGTCCACACGCAAAAAGGAATACGGATTGCCGAATGCGGCGCGGCGCGCCTCATCCGAACTCATCACGTCATAGGGCAATGCAGCGACCTTGTCGGCATAGCCCGCCGCCGGGCGGTATGCCCGGAATGCTTTGAGAACCGCCATGTTTTTTCCTCACTTCTTCAATGTTCTTTTTTGTATATACAGCCAAAGCCGATACAGCACCGCTGCAAGCAGGATGCCCACAGCTGCGCCGGCAGCATCGATGAACACGTCGCGCAGCAGGCAGGCACGTCCAGCCGAAAAATACTGATGGATCTCATCTGTCGCCGCATACAGCGCCGCCGAAAGCAGGGAAAGCACCGGCTGCGGGCTGCGAAACGATTGCAGATAAGCGTTGTAAAGCAGCAGCGCAAAGCCGCAGTATTCCAGCATATGCGCCGCCTTGCGGACGACATGCGAGGTCAGCGAAACCCCTAAGCGGTCCAACAGGAACGCGAGCAGACCGTCGCTGCGTGCGGAGGATTGCGCCGCGTTGTCGGCGGACAGCAAAAAGATAACCGCCGCACACGCCGCAACTGCCGCCCACGAGCCGGTCAGGAGCCAGAACCGCCCGCTGCGCAGAAACGCTTTATTTTTTGAGTGCATTGATAAAATAGACATAATCCTCTGAAGAATAGAAATAGATACCCGACGTGTCGGCGGAGGTAACAAAGCAGCTTTGGAGACAGCACACCGGCAGCAAGACCGCGTGCTGCAAAAGATAATCCTCCGCCGCGGCACAGGCGGCTTGCAGCTCGGAAAAGCTTCCCGCGTTTTCATGCACGGTATTAAGCAGCGCCGTATAAGCCGCATCTGTAAAGCCGAAGAAGTTGTCAGAGCCGAGACTTTCCAAAAAGCCCGCCGTGGAGGCCGAATCTGCAGTGATCGGGTACAGCACAACGGTAAAGTTGCCGTCGGCGATGCTCGCCTCAAGCACCGAGTCGCTCACGGCGCGAACCGTCGCAACAAATTTCACCCCGAGCGCATGCTGCCACCCCTGCACGGTCTGACGCGCAAACTCGGCGTAGGATTCCGCACACAAGATCTCAATCTCCACCGATGAGACGCCCAATTCCAGAAGCGCTTCCTCAAAATATGCGCTTGCCGCGCTTTCGTCATACGCCAAAGCAGAAGCGGCACCGCGTGCGGTGCGGTAACTGTTTTCTCCGATCGTGCAATACGGCGGCACAAGCCCCTCGGCAGATACGGTTCCCTCCCCTAAGGTTGAAACGCAATCCGGGGAGAACGCGGCGACAAGCGCGCGGCGCAAATTCTCGTTTGTAAGCGACCCGGAGCTCTGGTTGAACAGAAAAGACAGCGTGATGTTGTCAATGCTCTGCGTCACAAGATCGGAGGTATCCTCGAGCGCATCCACCTGCGCCTGTGTCAAAAACGCGGCATCGTAGGAGCCGGATGCCATGCGTTCGGGGATCTCCTGTGCGTTTTCTACGTAGGACAGTGTAAGGGAAGCGGGCTTTACACCCCGATCGCCCTGAAAGTTGCTATTGCGCGACAGGCGAATCGAGGTCTCTGCTGTCCAGCGGGACACATACAGCGGCCCGTTGCATAAGGTCAGACCCGGTTCCAGTCCATACCTGCCGCCTGTCAGCACGAAAAACTCCTCGTCGCACGGCATAGCGGCCGGTGCGGTCAGCGCATACAGCAAATTATCGTCCGTATAGTCCAGCGTGATGCGCACCGTAAACGAGTCGAGCGCCTCTACGCCGAGCGTGGCGACGGCGGCTCTGCCCGCCATGATGTCGCGCGCGCCGGAAACGGCAGAAAACAGGTAGGCGTCCGGCGAGCCGGTCTGCGGATCCACGGCACGGCGCAGTCCGAACACGAAATCCTCGGCATACACGGTACTGTCAAACGTCTCCGCATAATTTTCGCCGAGCAGATCCTCGTGCCCGGAAAACAGAGCCCAGTGCGCGTCCTGCCGCAGCGTAAAAGTATAGACAAGCCCGTCTTCGGAGACGGTGTAGCTCTCGGCGACGCCGGGCAGCAGCGCGCCGTTTTCATCCACAGCCATAAGCCCTTCATAGCAATTCACCGCTGTAAGACGTTCCGCGTTGGAATCGGCGATCTGCGGGTCAAGGCTGTCCGGCTCATCCGTAACAGGCATGGAAAACGTCTCATCCTCCTGCATCCTGCCGAAGCACCCTGAAAGCGGCAGCGTAACGCATAGCAGCACCAAAAATACGGCGAGTATCTTTTTGTGCACCGAAACGCCTCCTTTCCGAAAAATCCAAGATTTGTTATATTGTAGCATAGTTATCCCGGAAAATCTACCGCATTCTCCCCTTGCGCGCCAAAAAGGCAGACAAAAAGAGGACGCCCGCATGACGGGGCGTCCTACATCGGCATTATTGGTTCGGTCAAGCCGCAGCCGGCGGCGATGTATTCTCCTCCGCCGGCGTGGTGGTGGTCGGCGGTTCGGTGGACTCAGGTTCCGTCTGGGGCGGGTCGGTGGTCACCTCGTCCGGATCCGTTGTCGGCGTTGTATCCGGTTCCGTCGTCGGTGCTTCCGTCGTAGGCGGAGTCGTATTTCTACGTGTGGTTATTTCGTTGCGATCCTCATCATCGTCATCCGACGAGGACGAATTGCTGCTGCCCGAGCCGCCGCTGTTGTTCAAATCAACAGACGACACGGACTCGTCTACCTCGCCGTAAATGAACATGTGCAGGCGCTCGGTCGCGGCAGCCAGATCATACCGCCACACCCACGCGCCGTCATATATATCGCCGATGGCGTTGTCCTCTTCGCCGGGGATGACGATGGATTGGATATTCAAGTCCTGCGTGATCATCGGCGCATAGGACATGATCTCCGAGAACGAAAGCGAGGTCTCGCAAAGCGACAGCATGGTGCGCAGCACCTCGGCATAGCGCGTAGGGCTGATCTGCCGCGCCTTGACAAGCAGCGCGTCAAGTACCTTGCGCTGCCGTTCGGAACGCGCCACATCCGAATCGATATAGCGGATGCGCGCATACACAACGGCCTGCTTGCCGTTGAGATGCACCATACCCGACTCTTCAATATACGGAAAATCGGGATCGTCGTCGTCGCCGATGTTGTTGACTTCAACGCGCTCCCGCTCGGTGATTTCAAGATCCACGCCGCCAAGGACATCGATCGCTTCGGCGACCTTTGCAAAATTCACCGTAACATAGTCGGTGATGTTCATCCCGAAATTCTGGTTGATCGTTTTGATGGCGAGCTCCGCCCCGCCGTACATATAGGCGTGCGTAATCTTCTGATTTTTGTGGCCTTCGATCGCCACATAGCTGTCGCGCAGAATAGAGGACAGTTTCACGGTGTTGTTCGCCCGGTCAATACTTACGATAATGATCGTGTCGGACCTGCCGGAGAACGAATCCTCGTCGCGCGTGTCTATACCGAACAGCGCCACGTTGAAAATGCCGGTGTCGCCGTATTTGTCCTCGATGTCGGTCGTGATGCCGAGGTTGTCCTCATTGATCGAATTGCGGAAGCTGTTGTAAATGCCGTATACCACGCCGAACAGGATCAGCGCCAAAAGCAGGATCGCGAGTACGACATACACCACGATGCGCTTCCACTTTTTCATGCCGAACCATTTTTTGCCGAACTTGCTGTTGCGGAATTTGCTGTTTTTCCGCTTTTCGGCGCGTACACGCGCTTTTCGCCGCTTTCTGCGGGCTTTTGCCTGCTCCTGCTTATATTTTTTATTGACTTTTTCGTCCAATTTGCGGTTCAGCTCCACTTCCCGCTCTTCGGAACGACGATTTTCATTAGCCATAGCACACCTCGAGGATAGTATTCCTGTGCGGATACGAACCATGTATCCCCGTGGACGGGCGTTTCCCGTCTCATGTCTTACAAATGATCGCTTTATTATACTGTATTCGACGAAATCTGTCAAACCCAATCTATAAGCTGCCGAGAATCGAACACAATATGGTTTTCGGCGGATGCTTTGGGCGCGGGCTGCGCGCAAAAACGATAGCGGCAGGGATGGGATTTTCGTTTTGCGCACGCAGGCAGGCTGCCGCCTGCCAAGGGTGAAAAAGGGAAAGACTGCCGTGCCGGCGCGTTTTCGGCATATCGGGTTCGACGCTCGGCAGCTTACCGTCACCTCGCCGAAATGGTCAAAAACTGCTCGCCGAAGCCGCATATTCTCGGCGTTTTTGCGGCGAAAATGTGTTGATAAATATGCCTTGGGGTGATAAAATAAACAAAAATGGGAATATCTTCTTTTCCCCGAAGAAAGGTGATGATCGTTTTGCAGATGACGTTTCGCTGGTTCGGCAAAGACAAGGACACCGTAACGCTTGAACAGATCCGCCAGATCCCCGGTGTGACGGGCGTTGTGCCGGCACTGCACTATCTGCCCGCAGGGGAAGTGTGGCCGCTTGACGACATATTAAAAATGAAAGCCGAGATCGAAGAAGCCGGCCTTACGATGGAATGCATCGAAAGCGTCAACGTGCACGAGGACATCAAGATCGGTCTGCCCACGCGCGATCAATATATTGAAAATTACAAGGAAAGCATCCGCAATCTTGCAAAAGCAGGCGTAAAGGTGATCTGCTATAACTTCATGCCTGTGTTTGACTGGACGCGCACGGATTTAAGCATGTGCACCGCAGACGGCTCGACCTGCCTTGCCTATGACGGTACGCAGATCGAAGGCAAATCCCCCGAGGAGATGTTCCGCGAGATCGACGACAACTCTAACGGCTACGCCATGCCCGGCTGGGAGACCGAGCGCATGCCTGAGATCAAAGAACTGTTCGAAAAATATAAGGGTGTGGACGCGGAAACACTTTGGCGCAACCTCATTTACTTCTTAGAGCAGATCATGCCGGTTTGCGAAGAATGCGACGTCAAAATGGCGATCCACCCGGACGATCCGCCATGGGGCATTTTCGGGCTGCCGCGCATCATCACGGATATAGACGCACTCAAAAGGCTGCTGACGGCGGTACCGAGCAAATATAACGGGTTGACCTTTTGCACGGGGTCTTTGGGCGCAAGCCTTCAAAACGACCTGCCCGCCATGATCCGCGAGGTGGGCGACCGCATTTATTTTGCGCATCTGCGCAACGTCAAGGTCGAGGGCAGGCATTTCAACGAAACGGCACATGAAAGCGGCGCGGGCTCGCTCGATATGTACGAGATCGTAAAAGCGCTGCAGGACGTCGGATTTGACGGGTATATCCGCCCCGACCACGGCAGAATGATCTGGGGCGAGGTCGCGCGCCCCGGCTACGGTCTTTATGACCGTGCGCTTGGTGCGACCTATCTCAACGGGCTTTGGGAAGCCGTAGAAAAACAGAAAGCGGGGAAATGACATGATACACGAAAATTTAAAAGGCCGTGTCGCTGTTGCCACGGGCGGCGGCGGCGTACTGTGCGGTGATTTTGCAAAGGCGCTTGCACGCCAGGGCGTGAAGGTCGCCGTACTCGACTTGAATGAAGCGGCGGCACAGAAGGTTGCCGACGAGATCACCGCCGCAGGCGGCGAAGCGATCGCCGTCCCCTGCAATGTGCTTGAACCCGAGAGCATGGAAGCGGCACGCAAGATCGTCAACGAGCGTCTTGGCACCTGCGACATTCTCTTGAACGGCGCGGGCGGCAACAATCCGAAGGGCACGACCACCAAGGAAACGCTGGAAGCCGTAGACCTTGTTGAGAAGGATGAAAACGTCAAGACCTTTTTCGACCTTGACCCGCAGGGCATTTCCTTTGTATTCAACTTAAACTTCCTCGGCACGCTCATCCCCACGCAGGTCTTTGCGCGCGACATGGCGGCAAAGGACAACACCTGCATCGTGATGGTCACATCCATGAACGCATTCCGCCCGCTCACGAAGATCCCCGCGTATTCCGCAGCAAAGGCGGCAGTCAAGAATTTCACCGAATTCATGGCGGTGCATTTCGCCGAGGTGGGCATCCGCGTCAACAGCATTGCACCGGGCTTTTTCTCGACCAACCAGAATAAGACGCTTTTATGGAACGAGGACGGCACGCCTACCGCACGCACGGGCAAGATCCTTGCCGCTACGCCGATGAAGCGCTTCGGCGAACCGGAAGAGCTCGAAGGCGCGCTGTTGTTTTTGTGTGATGAAAGCTATTCGAGCTTCATCACGGGCACGACCATCGCGGTGGACGGCGGCTTCAACGCCTATTCGGGCGTATAACGGACACAAAACAAACGGAGTGGATTTTTATGGACTTACAGTTAAAAGCGCCGGGCACCTATACGTATGACATGATCTCCTTAGGCGAGATCATGCTGCGGCTTGACCCCGGTGAGGGGCGCATCAAAAACGCACGCAGCTTTCGCGCGTGGGAGGGCGGCGGCGAATACAATGTCGCACGCGGCCTGCGGCGCTGCTTCGGGCTGAAAACCGCGGCGGTCACGGCTTTGGCAGACAACGAAGTCGGGCGGCTTGTGGAGGACTTTATGCTCCAGGGCGGCGTAGACACATCGCTCATCCGCTGGGTGCCGTATGACGGCATCGGCAGGACGGTGCGCAACGGGCTCAACTTCACCGAGCGCGGCTACGGCATCCGCGGGGCGGTCGGCGTTTCCGACCGCGGCAACACGGCGACGGCGCAGTTAAAGGCGGGCGACATCGACTGGGAATATATTTTCGGCACGCTCGGCGTGCGCTGGCTGCACACGGGCGGCATTTTTGCCGCGCTGTCCGACACGACGGCGGATGTGGTGATTGAGGCGGTCAAGACCGCGAAAAAGTACGGCACGATCGTTTCCTACGACTTGAATTACCGTCCCTCTTTGTGGAAGGACATCGGCGGCAAGGAAAAGGCGCAGGAAGTCAACCGCGAGATCGCGCCCTACATTGACGTCATGATCGGCAACGAAGAGGACTTCACCGCCTGCCTCGGTTTTGAGGTCGAGGGCAACGACGAAAATCTCAAGTCCTTAAACATCGAGGGCTACTATAAGATGCTCGGCGAAGTGGTCAAGGTCTATCCGAACTTCAAGGTCATTGCCACGACGCTGCGCACCGTTAAAACCGCGACGATCAATGACTGGAGCGCCATCTGCTATGCAGACGGCAAGGTCTACAACGGCCTGTCGCTGCCGAACCTCGAAATTTTCGACCGCGTGGGCGGCGGCGATTCGTTCGCTTCGGGGCTCATTTACGGGCTGATGACCACAGGTGACCCGCAAAAGGCGGTCAACTACGGCGTGGCGCACGGCGCTTTGGCGATGACGACGCCCGGCGACACCTCCATGGCGTCTTTGAAAGAGGTCGAAAACATCGTGAACGGCGCGGGCGCAAGGGTGCAGAGATAAGGAGTTGTTTTTATGGATAAAGAACAGATTTTACAACGGATCCAGGACTGCGGCATTGTCGCTGTCGTCCGTGCGGAGTCGGTAGACGAGGCAATGCGCATCACCGACGCATGCATCGAGGGCGGCGTAGCGGCCATTGAGCTGACCTTTACCGTGCCGCACGCCGACAAGGTCATTGAAGAGCTCACAAAGCGCTACACGCCCGAGGAGATCATCCTCGGCGCGGGGACGGTGCTGGACGCAACGACCGCGCGCATTGCGATGCTTTCAGGCGCAGAGTATATCGTCAGCCCTGCGCTCGACCTCGACACCCTGCACCTGTGCAACCGCTACCGCGTGCCGATGATGCCCGGCATCATGAGCGTGCGCGAGGGGCTGCTTGCCATGGAAAACGGCGCGGACATCCTCAAGGTGTTCCCCGCCGACCTGTTCGGGCCGAAGATCATCAAGGATATTCGCGGGCCGATCCCCTACGCTAAGATGATGCCGACGGGCGGCGTGACCGCGGACAACGTCGGTGAATGGATCAAAGCGGGCGCGGTCGCCGTGGGCGCGGGCTCGTCTTTAACAGCGGGCGCAAAGACAGGCGACTACAAAAAGATCACCGAGACAGGCAAGCGCTTTGTGGAGAACATCCGCGCGGCGCGCGCCGAGCTTGCAGGCAAATAAAATCAACTATTTTCTAAGGGAGAAGATGTAAAAATGGAAAAAACTGTTTTGGTAGAGACCTCCGCACGTCACGTGCATGTCACCAAGGAGACGCTGGAAACGCTGTTCGGTGCGGGATACACCTTGACCAAGAAAAAGGATCTTTCGCAGCCCGGGCAGTTTTCGTGTGAGGAACGTGTGCAGGTCATCGGCCCCAAGGGCAGTTTCCCGGCGGTTTCCATCTTAGGTCCCGAGCGTTCGGCGGATCAGGTGGAGCTTTCCGCCTCCGACGCGCGCAAGATCGGTATCACCGCGCCCGTACGCGAATCCGGCGACGTAAAGGGCAGCGGCGCGTGCAAGCTCGTAGGCCCCAAGGGTGAAGTGGAGCTTTCCGAAGGCGTGATTATTGCCAAGCGTCACATCCACATGACGCCGGAGGACGCCGAAAAATACGGGATGCGCGACAAGCAGGTCGTTTCCGTAGAGATCAAATCCGCTGAACGCTCTTTGATCTTCGGCGACACGGTCGTGCGCGTCAGCCCGAAGTATGCGCTCGCCATGCACATTGATACTGACGAAGCCAACGCTGTTTTAGCGCCTGCAGGCGTGCTCGGCGTGATCCTGGACTGAGAGGTTTGCATGCAGCAGCAAAAAGCCTCCAAATCGGTATACACGCTTTCGGGTGTGCGCGCGGTCGTGGTTGTGGGCGTGTTCGCCGCCGTTACCGCCGTGCTCTCACAGCTTTCCGTGCCCATAGGCCCCGTACCGATCTCCTGCTCGCTGATCGCCGTCTATCTCACGGGGCTTCTGCTCCCTGTAAAGCCCGCGTTTTTAAGCCAGCTTGTGTATTTGCTGTTAGGCGTGGTGGGCGTGCCCGTCTTTGCAGGCTTTCAGGCAGGCGCGGCGCGCCTTGCAGGGCCGACGGGCGGGTATTTGCTCGTGTACCCCGTTATGGCGGTGCTGATCGCGGCACTGATGCGTGTCTTTGACAAGCGGCTTGCCGGTAAGTCCCTTGCGCTGCGCGCAGCGGGAATTTCGGGGATCTTGCTTTTGGCATTGCTTGTTTGCTACGCGGGCGGCACGGCATGGTTCACCGTTTTTTCCGGCGGGCGTTTTGAAGAAGCTCTCGCCCTCACCGTTCTCCCCTTCATCGCCGGGGATATTGCCAAGATCGCCTTGTGTGTGGTGTTCACGCTTGCCGCACGTGAACGGCTCAAAAAGGTTCTGCGCGGCAAGGCGGCGCGGTGATCCGCTTTTTTGGAACATAAAAATCCCCCCTTAGCTGTCATTTGCAGCTTTGGGGGATTTTGCGTATCGAGCCGTATGGCGATTTCCTTTTACAGCGAATTGCCCGCATTTTGGAATTTGACCTTGGTCTCCTCTATTTTCAGCTGCCGGGCAGGCTCGGGGCTGTACCAGCCGCGCTTTTCCATTTCGGTAAATACGGCGGACTGCAGATTGTGCTCCTCGCGCAGGATGTTCATCATATCGCTCTCAAGCGCGGCGTTTTTACATTCGCTTGCGAAAGCATTGTAAAGCGTCCCAATATGCTTTTGCGACGCCAGCAGGTCATCTAAGATCTCACGGTCGGAAAGCGGCTGCGGCATATCTATCGTCTCCTTTTTTAGCTGTGCGCTTGTCCCTATGGTTCGGCGCACCGTGTTTTGACATTCGGATTTAAGAAAGGTTCCCTAAAAGTGTATCATAATGGTGCTTATGCTGCGCGGCGAGCTGTTCGCACAAGCCCCGCACGGTCGGGTCGGCGGTCATTTGCGCGTAATTGCGGTATTTCAAGATCAGTAGCTTTTCGGCGTTCAATCCGTCTTCGATGCCCTTGAGTTCTGCGGCGGTCAGGTTTGCCATATGCAAGCTCCTTTCGTATCGTTTGTCTGTTTATAGGATGTGCCGCTGAAAGCGAATTATGCTTTTCCATTTCGGCAAAACAAGAGCACCGCCGCCGGGCAGTGCTCTTTTGCTTTGCTTTTCGGGGACATCACTCTGCGCCGAGTCCGAAGCTGACGGAAAGCGCGTGGTCGACCCGCTCCATTTCCGCCTGCGGCAGATTGCCCATGCGCTCTTTCAGACGCTTTTTATCGATCGTGCGCACTTGTTCGAGCAGGACAATCGAGTCCTTTTGCAGCCCGCAGTTTTCCGCATGCACGCGGATGTGTGTGGGCAGCTGCGTTTTGTACTTTTGGCTGGTGATCGCCGCAGCGATCACGGTAGGGCTGTATTTGTTGCCGACGTCATTCTGGACGATCAGGACCGGGCGCGTCCCGCCCTGCTCCGAGCCGACGACAGGACTTAAGTCCGCATAATAGATGTCCCCGCGTTTGATCGTCATTTTGCATCACGCTCCAAGGAAGATTTGATGTACAACCATAGTTTTGCCACCAATCTTTCCGCATAAACATATTTTTCCGAAAAACGTGGGGAGCAGTACAGTATATGCAAGTTTTCGGACAGGTGTTCTAAGCGTACATGGCTTGTCTTTTCCGAAATGCGTGATACAATAGCGTATAGAAACTTAAAATTTTTTCAAGGACGCATCAATATGGAAATCATTATGGAAACCGAACGCCTGCTTTTACGGAAGATGACTGACGCGGACTTTCCTGCGCTTTGCCGCATACTGCAGGACGAGGAGGTCATGTACGCCTATGCGCACGCTTTTTCGGATGAAGAAGCGCAGGATTGGCTTTCCCGCCAGCAAGCACGCTACCGGCAATACGGTTTTGGACTTTGGGCGGTGATCCTAAAATCAAGCGGCGAAATGATCGGGCAGTGCGGCGTGACCGTACAGGACTGCGACGGTAGGGAGGTCTTAGAGGTCGGCTACCTCTTCTGCAAGGCTTTTTGGGGGCAGGGCTACGCCACCGAGGCGGCGAAGGCGTGCCGCGATTATGCCTTTACGCATTTACATGCCGACGAGGTCTTTTCGATCATTCGCGATAACAATTTCCCATCGCAGCGTGTGGCAGAGCGCAACGGGATGCGCCCGCACGGCAGCTTTACAAAACACTATTACGGCATCGACATGCCGCATATCGTCTATTCCATACGGCGCGAAGTCTGGGAAAAGGAACAGAGAAAATAACAATCGCCGTGTGCGTTCCGAGAAAAAACGCACACGGCGATTGTTTTTTATATTCCGTTTTTCGCGTTTTCCCCTGCTTGCTCGGAAAGCAGCATGCGGTCGTTGTCGAGCACCTTGCCCGCCTTTTCGCGGTACAGCTCCAAAAGCGCAGACAGGGTCATTTTCTCGCGTTCCTCGCCCTGCAGGTCGAGCACGATGCGGCCGTCGCTTAACATGATGGTACGCGTGCCCGTATGCAGCGCCTGCTCGATGTTGTGGGTGATCATCATCGTGGTGATTTGGTTTTTTTTGACGATCTCTTTTGTGATGTCCATGACTTTTTGCGCCGTAACGGGGTCGAGCGCAGCGGTATGCTCGTCCAAAAGCAGCAGCTTTGGGGTGACCATGGTACTCATCAAAAGCGTGACGGCCTGGCGCTGCCCGCCCGAAAGCTGACCGACCTTGGTGCGCATGCGGTCCTCGAGTCCCATGTGCAGCCGTTCGAGCTGTTCACGGAAATACGCTGTATCTTTTTTGCGGTGTGCCGGCGCGAGGATACGGCGCGTCGCTTTGGAATACGCAAGCGCCAGATTTTCCTCTACCGTAAGATCCGGCGCGGTGCCCTTCATGGGGTCCTGGAAGATCCGCCCGATCAGACGCGCGCGCAGATGCTCCCTTTTATAGGTGATGTCTTTCCCATCAAGCACGATCTCGCCGCTGTCGCACAGGAAGCTGCCCGCCACGGCGTTGAACAGCGTCGATTTGCCCGCACCGTTTGAGCCGATGACCGTGACGAATTCCCCGGGTTCCAGATGCAGTGAAAAGTCCCGCAGCGCCGTATGCTCATTCGGCGTGCCTTTTAAAAAGGTTTTGGTGATGTGTCGAATCTCAAGCACGGCGCTTCGCCCCCTTTCGTGCGCGGTACCGCGAGACGGCGGTACGCATAGCGGGGACGGCGAGCGTGATGCCGACGATCACCGCAGAAATGAGCTTGAGCGCGTTTGCCGAGAACACATTGCTTTCAAGCGCAAGCGCAATGATCAAACGATACACGACCGAGCCGACCACAGCGGAAATGAGGCCGAGTGTAAGCGAACGCTTGCCGAATATGACTTCGCCGATGATCACGGAGGCAAGCCCCACGACGATCATGCCGCTGCCGCCGTTGACATCTGCATAGCCGCCCGTCTGCGCGATCAGCGCGCCGGAAAGCCCGACGAGTGCGTTTGCCATGCAAAGCGCGGTGATTTTCGTCGCATTGGTATTGATGGAGGACGCGCGCACCATATCTTCGTTATTGCCCGTGGCGCGGATGCAAAGCCCGAACACCGTGCGGAAAAACAAGATCAGAAGCGCCGTTATCGCAACGCACAGCACTGCGACGGCGAGGATCTCGGGAACATCCCTGCCCGCGTTCGGCAAAAGCGTATCGACAAAATCATAAAACCGGGGCTTGCCGATGAGCGAAACATTCGGTGCGCCCATGATGGTGATATTGACGGTATACAGCCCGCTCATGGTCAAAATGCCCGCCAAGATCGGATGAATGCCCGCTTTTGTCTGTAAAAATCCCGTAACGCCGCCCGCGAGCGCACCGCAGACCAGCGCCGCCAAAAGCCCCAGAAACGGATGTCCCGCGACGCTGAGCACCGCCGAGACCGCCGCGCCCAGCGTAAAACTGCCGTCCACGGTCAGATCGGGAATATTGAGCACCCGGAAGGTGATATAAACGCCGAGCGCCAGCATGGCGTATTGCAGCCCCAAAAGCAGGGCACTAAGAACAATATCCAAACGCACTCTCTCCTAACTTATACAATTGTTCGGGCAGCCGTACGGCTGCCCGAACTGTATGTCTATGCGATCTGCGAATCAACCGATGACCTGATAGTTATCACCCTCGGGCACGGTGATATTGAGGGTTTCGGCAGCCGAGCGGCTGATGACGTATTGGTATTCATCGAGTGCCTCGGCAGGTACGGAAGAGACCGCCGCGCCGCGCAAAATTTCATCCGCCATTTCCGCGCTGCGTTCGCCGAGCTGGGTATTGCTGACGCTCACACACGCAAGCGCGCCGGACTGCACCATGACGGGGTCGCTGCCGTAAACGGGGATCTTTGCGGCATTCGCCGCCTCTACGACCTGCGCCATAGCGGTCTGCACGGTGGAATCGATCGGGATGTAAATGGCATCTACATCCGATGCAAGCGACTGCGCCGCCTGCTGCACTTCAGAGGAATTCGCAACGGTCACTTCGCGGTAAGTAAAGCCGTTTTCGGACAGATACGTTTTTGCCTTTTCTGCGGTCTGAACAGCGTTCTGTTCGCCGGAGCAATAGAGGATGCCGATGTTCTGTACGGAGGGGGTCAACTGCTTCGCCAGGGTAAAAATCTGATCGACGGGGACGATATTCGACGTACCCGTTGCATTTTTATCAGGCGCTTCCATAGTGGTAAGAATGCCCGAAGCGACGGGATCCGTCACGGAGATGAACACAACGGGGCACTCCGGCTCGCCGTTGACGACGGAAATGGTCGCAGGCGTGACGATCGGCACGATCAGGTCATAATCACCGTTGCAGACCGTTTGGGTGATGCTCGCAAGCATGGACTGGTCGCCCTGCGCGTTTTGGATGTCGAAGCTCATCATCGCCTCGTCATAGCCGAGCGCGCGCATACGGGAAATGAACGCCTCACGCATTTCCTGGAACGCGGCGTTGTCGGCGTACTGCACGATGGCGACCTTGTAGGTGTTGTCGGTATCGCGCGGCGTGGTCTCGCCGGTCGTACCGGTCTCGCCGCCGCACGCGGTGCACACGCCTAAGACAAGCATGAGCGCCATAAGGATGGATACAAGCTTTTTCATTTTGGGTTCCTCCCATCAAATTTTTCGTCCGACGGCGGCAGCGGGAAAATAAAAACGCCTGCCCTTGCATATACAAGGACAGGCGAAAATCTACCTGCGGTACCACCTTGCTTGACGGCTGAGCGCCGCCCGCTCAAACAGGATACGGACATATCCCTCTCTCTGTAACGGGAAAGTCCCGTCGCATCTTTTCAATGCGCCCTCAACGGACCATTTGTCTGCCGCGTTTGCTGCGGGGCTCTCAGCGCCGCCCGCTCTCTGTAAGCGCGTCGTGCAGTTTTACTTCCGTTTCATCGGTTTAGCCTATTTAAACACAAATCAACACATTTGTCAACACTTTCTTTTTTGAAAAATTATGCTACAATAAAAAAGAGGTGAACAAAAATGGTACGTCATATTTTGTTTTGGCGCTTTTCTCAGACAGTAACACCCGAGAACCGCGCCGAGGTGTTTGACCTGCTGCACCGTTCCGTTAAGACGCTTGAAGCGATCGACGGCGTTGTGCGCTGTGAGATCGGCGAAGCGCTCCCTATAAGCGACTGCGATTTTGTATTTTATTCGGAATTCACGTCCGAAGAAGCGCTGCGTGCGTTTCAAGTACACCCCCTGCACGAGGCACACAAGCAGCGTATGGCGCCGTATGTGCAAAACCGCCTTTGTGCGGATTATCTCTTTTGAAAAGCGCGGTCGCCGAAAAAAGCAGATTTTTGCCGAATCCCCAAAAGCATATTGAAATATTTGGAAAAATATTGTATAGTATTACTGAAATTCAGAATGGTCGCGGTGGAGCTTACACATAGGCCTGCAGGGATGTAAAATCCGTCTGGCAAAGCGGTAAGACCGCGTATCCGAACAGCTTGGAGTGGTTTTGTGTACTGGGTGTTGTTGGGCGTCGGCATCGCCGCGACGGGAGTATTTCTGTTTTTGCGCGTCAAGTACGGCGGTATTGCCGCACTGTATGCAAAAGCCGTGGCAAGCCTTTGCTTTATCGGCACGGCGGTGGCGGCAACGAACGCCAACCGCGGGTTTTACGAATTCGGCTCCTTGATGATCTTCGGGCTTGTGTGCGGGCTCTTGGGCGACGTTTGGCTCGACCTCAAATGGATCTATTTGCAGGATAAGGATTCATACCTTTATTCCGGCTTTATCTTCTTTTTGCTCGGGCATGTCTGCTTCGTCGCCGCTATCTTAGTCGCTTCGCCCTTTACGACGGCAAGCATTCTCATTTCCGCTGCGGCAGCGCTGGTCATTGCCGTGATCGCGCTTCTCCTCGAAAAGCCGCTTAAAATGCGGTACGGCAAATTCAAATGGATCGTATTCCTTTATTCGTTCATGCTCTCATGGACGATGACGAGCGCCATGGTAACGGCATATATCACCGATTTCCAAAAAATGTGGGTCGTCATGTCCATCGGCGGGCTTTTATTCCTGCTGTCCGACCTGGTGCTTTCCGGCATGTACTTCGGCGAGGGCAAAAACACCAAAGGCAATATCATTCTCAACCACACTCTGTATTATGCCGCGCAGTTCACCATGGCGGCAACAATACTCTGCGCTACATAAAGGACCCCTTTTGCTATGGATACCCTACACGCGATTCTGAATTATTCCGTCGGCAACTTTACCGTGGGCAAAATTTTGTCCGCGGTTTTGGTGTTTGTCATCTGTTACGTCATCCAGCGGCTGCTTTGCCGGCTGCTCGACCGTTTGCTTTCCCGCATATCCATGGACGCGACATTGCGCAAGATCCTGCGGTTTGCGGTCAAGCTTGTGCTGTGGTTCATCACGGCGATGATCGTCATAGAGACGCTCGGCGTTTCGGTCACCTCCATGCTTGCGGCATTTTCCGTTGTGGGGCTGGCTGCTTCGCTTGCCGTACAGGACAGCCTTGCCAATCTCGCAAGTGGTATCATGCTGCTCATCTCAAAGCCCTTTAAGATCGGCGACTATGTAGAGATCGACGATGTGAGTGGCACGGTCAGCATCATCAGCCTCATCCACACCAAGCTCAAAACGGTAGATAACAAGATCATTTATGTGCCCAACAGCAAGGTCATCGACACAAAGATCATCAATTACACGGAGCAGGAAAAACGGCTGGTGGACTTAAACATCGACGTTTCCTATGACGCACCTATTGAGGAGGTGCGCCGTTCGCTGCTCGCTTCCGTCGAGGCAGTCGGCATGTTTACGGACGAACCCGACCCGCCCTTTGCCGCGATACAGAAGTTTGACGAAAGCAGCATTTCCTATGTACTGCGCGCCTGGGTCAAAACAGCAGATTACTGGTCGGCGCGTTACCGCCTTTTGGAACAGATCAAAACCGATTTTGATGCGCGGGGGATCGAAATGACCTACCCGCACATGAATATACACATTTCTGAAGCGTCGCCGCTTCAAGGAGGTACAAAAAAATGATTTTGGACAGTGTTGAGAATTTCCTGAAATACGCCCATAAAAATCAAAACTCCATTCTGGCGTATGATTTTATTATGAACGACAGGAAAAACCCGATGCCGCCCGGACGTTATGCGCTCGACGGAGACCGCTGCTTTGCAACGGTGCAGACCTACGATACGGGTTTTTCGTCGGAAAAGGATTATGAAGCGCACCGTGTTTATGCCGATGTCCAGTATATTGCCGAGGGCGAAGAGCAGATGTTCTGGGCGCCTTCGGAAACGCTGGAAAACACCGTCCCCTATTCTTCCGAAAAGGATGTTGCCTTTTTTACGGGCAACGATGAAAATTCCCGCAGCTTTGCGGTCCGTGCGGGAGAATTCGCTGTGTTTTATCCGCAGGATGCGCACAAGCCCGGCTGCTGTGTGGACGGCAAGCCCGCCGCAGTGCGCAAAATCGTGATCAAAATTATGTTGGATTAAACAAAATGCCTGCGCGCAAAAATTTGCACGGCAAGGGGGTCTCCCCTGCCGTGCATTTTCTTTCTATAAGCCTTTTCGTTTCAGGTCGCTTCACTTATAGTAAGCAATCTTATAGAAGTTCGGATACACACTGACGAACGAAGACAGCGTGGTGCGCGAATTCGAGCCCGGATCGTTGACGGTGAAGTTCGCCGCCGAAAGCGTGCCGCCCGTAAAGCCGGTCACAACAACCCAGTGCTGGCTGCCGTTCGACTTTTTCATGCCGAGGATCACAGGCTTGCCCTGCGAAAGCAGATTATAGACCGTTTGCAGATAGTTCGTACCGTTGGTGCTCGTCACGTAGTTGGACGGCCAGTACAGCCAGCCTGCAGGCGCATAAGTGAGCCTTTTCGCCATATCCGCGGGTGTGAGCGTCGTACCCGTGCGGAAAGATTCGGTCATGGCAAGCGCCGTAGTGGTGCAGCCGGACTGTGCAATAGTCTCGCCCGAAGAACCGAGCAGCACGTTTGCCCAGCGGGAATCCGTCTGCTTAAAGCTCGGCACGGAAAGCCGCACCGCTGCGTGGCCGCCGGTCGTGCCGGACGACACCGCCGTCAGATACGACGCGCTGACATATCCGGTGCTTCTGCCGTTGTAGACGATCTTCGCCCAGCCGCCGGACTGCGAAAGCACGACGATGACTTTGCCGTTCGGGAGTGACGCTTTGACGGAATAATTTGTACCCGCACCGGAGCGAACATTCAAATTGCCGCTCGTAGTCTTGACGCGGTATGCACGGCTGCCGGATACTTCGGCAATATAGCTTGCAGAAGCATAACCGCTTTTGCCGTCCGCGTATTCCACGCGCCACCAGTTTCCTTCTTTGGAAAGCAGCGTAACGGTCGCATTCTTGGACAGCGACGCGATCACGCTCGACGAAGTCGAAGGCGCCGAACGGACATTCAAGCTGCCCGAGGTGATGCGCACCGTGCCCGCGCGGCTGTCGGCGTCTGCGGCGAACGACGGCACGGCTAATGCCAATATCGCCGCAAGAACGAGCAGCACACTGCAGAGCTTCTTCATGGTATTTTTCATGTTGTATACCTCCTTCTCCGATGCGTCCTTCGCATCGTGTGGCCTCAGTATAGCGCAACTTTCCCGCATTTGCACGCTCCAAATACCGGCGGCAAAGGCAGTCTGCAGCGTAGCAGGAAACTGCTGGGTTGGAAACGAACATTCTGCCTAAAAAGCACTTTATACGAAGTACTGTGTTTTGTGGATCACGACAAATCGTGCAAAAATTTTCTTCTTTTCGTTGACAAATCGAAACAGCTTGCTATAATGGTAGCATAAACGCAGGGCAACGACGTCTTACGATAAGGCGTCGTTGCCCTCTTTTAGTTGAAAGGAGAAAAGCAAAATGGGTTACACAAAAGAAGATGTTTTGCGCATTGCAAAGGAACAGGATGTCAAATTCATCCGTTTGCAGTTCACTGATATTTTCGGTCAGCTGAAAAATGTCGCCATCACTGAAAGCCAGTTGGAAAAAGCGCTCGACAACGAATGTATGTTTGACGGCTCTTCGATCGAGGGCTTTGTGCGCATCGACGAATCCGATATGTACCTGCGCCCGGATTACGATTCCTTTGTACTGCTGCCGTGGAAAGACCGTGTCGCGCGTTTGATCTGCGATGTCTACTGCGCGGACGGCACGACGCCGTTTTTGGGCGATCCGAGAAACGTGCTGAAAAAAGTCATCAAGGAAGCCGCTGATATGGGCTATACCTTCAACGTCGGCCCCGAATGTGAATTTTTCCTGTTCCAGCTTGATGAAGACGGCAACCCCACCACCAAGACCGGCGACGTGGCAGGTTATTTTGATATGGGGCCCTCCGATCAGGGTGAACAGTGCCGCCGTGAGATCTGTCTGGCGCTCGAAGACATGGGCTTTGAGATCGAAGCGTCGCACCATGAGGTCGCCGCAGGCCAGCATGAGATCGACTTCCGTTTTGACGAAGTTTTGAAGACCGCCGACAACGTGATGACCTTTAAGCATGTGGTCAAGACCTATGCCCGCCGTCACGGTCTGCATGCGACATTCATGCCCAAGCCCGTATTCGGCATAAACGGTTCGGGCATGCACACCAACATGTCGCTGATGAAAGACGGCAAAAACGCTTTCTACGATCCCGATACGGAACTGGGACTTAGCGACACCGCCATGCACTTCATCGCGGGCCTTCTCAAGCACGTCAAGGGCATTGCCGCCGTCTCTAACCCCCTGGTCAACTCCTATAAGCGTTTGGTGCCCGGCTATGAAGCGCCCGTATATCTTTCCTGGTCCGCTTCCAACCGTTCGGCGCTCATCCGTGTGCCTGCCGCGCGCGGCATGGGTACGCGCGTAGAGCTGCGCTGCCCCGATCCGTCCTGCAACCCCTACCTTGAAATGGCGCTCTGCCTTGCCGCGGGGCTCGACGGCATCAAGAACCAGCTCACACCGCCCGCAGGTACAAACAAAAATATCTTCGCCATGTCTCCTGAGGAGCTTGCTGCGGACGGCATCGACAGCCTGCCCGGGTCTCTGGAAGAAGCGTTAGTCGAATTCCAAAAAGACCCCTTCATCAAAGAGGCGCTCGGCGAGCATGTCTATACGAAGTATCTTGAGGGCAAAGAACACGAGTGGGACAGATACCGCACCAGCGTCAGCGATTGGGAGATCGGCAACTATCTGACCAAATATTGATATACCGAGCGGAAAACGGCGCCATTTCGCACCGTTCTCTATAAATACCTCATTTTTTCTCCTGTGGCGCCGGCGCGGCTTCCCTACCGCGCCGGCGCATCCCTTTTATAT